>JAFIFN010000178.1 GCA_020832005.1 Gammaproteobacteria bacterium
CGGCCGTGGATATCCGCTAATCGATAAGCGACAACACACCCGGACTGGCTTTTCGCCTGCGCTGTCCGCTGGGCGAGGCCGATGTGCGCCTGCCGATGGTTGGTCGACACAACGTCATGAACGCGGTCGCAGCGGCGGCCGCCAGTGTGGCCGCTGGCGCACGGCTGAGCCACATCGTCGATGGCCTGGCGCAGGTGGAAAATCCCGGCGGACGCTTGAAGCCCCTGTCCGCCCTTGGTGGCGGCGTGGTCTTCGATGACAGTTACAACGCCAACCCGGGTTCGGTGGGCGTGGCCATCGAGTTTCTTGCCGCCCAGCCCGGCCGCCGCTGGCTGGTGCTCGGTGACATGGGCGAGCTCGGCGCCGATGCCCCGCGCCTGCATGCGCAGCTCGGGGCTGCGGCGCGCTCGGCAGGCCTCGACGGTCTGGTATGCATCGGCAGCCTCGCCGCACATGCCGCGCACAGCTTCGGCAGCGGCGCGCACGCGGTTGCCGACATCGATGCGGCTGCGGCCCTGCTGGCAGCCGAATCGGGCGAAGACCTGCGGGTCCTGATCAAGGCTTCGCGCTCGGCGCGGCTGGAACGACTGGTCGCACGTCTCGTGCCGGCTGCCGGGTTGGAGGAACGCTGAGCCATGCTGCTGTATCTCACCGAGTACCTGACCCGCTTCCACACCGGCTTCAATGTGTTCGGCTACATCACGATGCGGGCGATTCTCGGTGCGCTGACGGCGCTGGCGTTTTCGCTGCTGCTCGGACCTATCATGATCCGCCGCCTGAGCATGCGCCAGATCGGTCAGCAGGTGCGCAGCGACGGCCCGCAGTCGCATCTGCCGAAAGCCGGCACGCCGACGATGGGCGGTGCGTTGATTCTCGTGGCCATCGCACTGGCGACGCTGTTGTGGGCGGATCTGTCGAATCGCTACGTGTGGGTCGTGCTGTGCGTGACCCTGGCCTTCGGCGTCATTGGGTTTATCGATGACTACAAGAAGCTGGTGCTCGGCGACAGCCGTGGCCTGATCGCGCGCTGGAAAATGTTCTGGCAGTCACTGGTGGCACTGGCGGCCGCCGTGGCGCTGTACACCACGGCCACCGACCCGGTGCAGACCTCGTTGCTGATTCCCTATTTCAAGGATCTGCTGCTGCCGCTTGGCCTGCTGTATATCCCCTGGGTCTGGCTGGTCATCGTCGGCAGCTCGAATGCCGTGAATCTCACGGACGGTCTCGACGGTCTTGCGATCATGCCGACCGTCATGGTCGCCTCGGCGCTGGGCGTATTCGCCTATGCGGCCGGCAACGTCAACTTCTCGGCCTACCTGGATATTCCCTACGTCGCCGGCACCGGCGAACTGCTGGTGTTCTGCGCGGCGCTGGCCGGGGCCGGCCTGGGTTTCCTGTGGTTCAACACCTATCCGGCCCAGGTGTTCATGGGCGATGTGGGGGCGCTGGCGCTGGGCGCGGCACTGGGTGTCGTGGCCGTATCGGTGCGCCAGGAGATCGTGCTGCTGATCATGGGTGGCGTGTTCGTCATCGAGACGGTGTCGGTGATGATCCAGGTCATCTCCTATCGCACCACCGGCAGGCGCGTGTTCCGCATGGCGCCGCTGCACCATCACTACGAACTCAAGGGCTGGGCTGAGCCCAAGGTCATCGTGCGCTTCTGGATCATCACCGTGATCCTGGTGCTGATCGGTCTTGCGAGTCTGAAAATCAGATGATCACGATCACGACACCGCGCCTGTGCTTCATGCGCCGCGACGGGCCGCAAGGCTCGACGAAACTGCGCACACTGGTGCTGGGTGCCGGCGTGTCGGGCCTGGCCAGCGCGCGTTTCCTGCACGCGCAGGGTCTGGCCGTGAGCGTGGCCGACTCGCGCGCGGCTCCTCCGGCGCTGGGGTCGCTGAGGCAGTTGCTGGGCGAGCAGGCCGTGACGCTGGGCCCATTCACCGCCGAGCTGCTCGAGCGCATCGATCGTGTCGTCGCCTCGCCCGGACTTGCCCAGGATGATCCGCTGCTGCAGCTGGCGCGCGCACGCGGCCTGCCGGTGATCGGTGAGCTCGACCTGTTCGCCAGCCAGGCCGCCGCGCCGGTGGTGGCGATCACCGGCACCAATGGCAAGAGCACGGTGACCACGCTGGTGGCGGCGATGCTGCATGCCGGTGGCATGAGTGCGAAGGCCGGCGGCAATCTCGGACCTGCCGCGCTGGATCTGCTGGCCGGAGACGCGCCGCAGTTCTATGTGCTCGAGGTGTCGAGCTTCCAGCTCGAGCAGACGGCCAGGCTGCCGGCGCGCGCCGCGGCCGTGCTCAACGTCACGCCCGATCACCTCGATCGTCACAACACCCTGGAACACTATGCGCGCATCAAGGCGCGCATCTACGACCATGCAGACGTCTGCGTGGTCAATCGCGATGATGCACTGGTCGCGGCGATGGTGCCGGCTGGCCGCGATCGCATCGACTTCACGCTGGGCGAACCGGCTGAGGGACAGTACGGCGTGCGCACCCACGAGGGACAGCCCTGGCTGTGCCGGGGAGATGCCCGGTTGCTGGCAGCCTCCGCGCTGGGCGTTCCTGGTCGCCACAACCTGGCCAACGCGCTGGCGGCACTCGCACTGGCCGAGGCTGCGGGCACTGCGGTCGGTGATGCCGTGGCGGCCCTGGCGGCTTTCCGTGGCCTGCCGCATCGCTGCGAGCGCGTCCCAAGCGACGATGGTCTGCACTGGATCAACGATTCCAAGGGCACCAACCTGGGCGCCACGCTGGCCGCCGTGCAGGGACTCGATGGCCCGCTGGTGCTGATCGCCGGCGGTGTCGCCAAGGACCGCGACTTCGCAGCGCTGGCACAGGCGCTGCGCGGACGCGCCCGCGGCATCGTGCTGCTGGGCCGCGATGCAGACCTGCTGGAACAGGCGCTGGCAGATGTTGCGCCGATTCTTCGCGTAATCGATATGCCGGCCGCTGTGGCGGCCGCACGCGCCCTGGCGCTGCCGGGTGACACCGTCCTGCTGTCGCCTGCCTGCGCCAGCTTCGACATGTTCACCGATTACCAGGCGCGCGGCCGTGCCTTCGCCAGCGCCGTTACCGGGGACGTGACGTGAGCGCCGTGATGGCCGAGCGCCCGTTCATCGTCGGCCGCTGGCATGTCGACGGTGTGCTGGTATGCCTGACGCTTGCGCTGATCGGGCTGGGCCTGGTGATGCTGGCCTCGGCCTCGGTGACCATCTCCGAACGCGAACTCGGTCAGCCCTTCGGCTACCTGTATCGGCAGCTGCTGGCACTGGGCCTGGGCCTGGGTCTGGCCGCCACCTGCCTGCTGATCCCGATGCAGTTGTGGGAGCGCTTCAGCTTCCTCGTGCTGGCCGCAGCGCTGCTGCTGCTGGTGGTCGTGTTGCTGCCGGGTGTGGGCACGACGGTCAATGGCGCGACGCGCTGGCTGCGGTTCGGCTTCGTCAACCTGCAGGTCTCCGAGCCCGCGCGGCTGCTGATGATCATCTACCTTGCCGGTTACATGGTGCGCCGGCAGCCCGAGCTTGCCGCCGGTTTCGCCGGCTTCGCACGTCCCATGGTCTTCGTCGCGCTGGCGGCCGTGATGCTGCTGATGCAGCCGGATTTCGGTGCCGCCACGGTGTTGCTGATCACCGCAGTGGCGCTGCTGTTTGTTGGCGGTGCGCGTATCCGCGACTTTTTCCTCTGCGCGGTGACCGCCACCGCGGTGCTGGCCGCATTGGCATTCACGACACCTTACCGGCTCGTGCGTCTGACCACGTTTATGGACCCCTGGGCCGACCCGCTGGACTCGGGCTTCCAGCTCACCCAGTCGCTGATCGCGATCGGCCGCGGTGAGTGGTTCGGCGTGGGCCTGGGCAGCAGTGTGCAGAAGCTCTTCTACCTGCCCGAAGCGCACACCGACTTCGTCTTCGCGGTG
This sequence comes from Gammaproteobacteria bacterium, assembly GCA_020832005.1. Taxonomy (GTDB): domain Bacteria; phylum Pseudomonadota; class Gammaproteobacteria; order Steroidobacterales; family PWYM01; genus PWYM01. Next base: position 3,928 of record JAFIFN010000178.1, read on the forward strand.
CTGGCCGAGGAGCTGGGGCTGGTGGGGGTGATCTTCACTGTCGGGTTATTCGCAGCCCTTGTGTTTCGCTGCTTTTCGCTCAGCAACGCCTGCGCTCGCGCCGAACGGCCTTTCGCCGCGTACGTTGCGCTGGGCATCGGCGTATGGCTGGGTCTGCAGGCCTTCATCAATATCGGCGTCAACATGGGCCTGCTGCCGACCAAGGGCCTGACGTTGCCCCTGGTGAGTTACGGGCGCAGCAGCATGCTGGTGACACTGGCCGCCATCGGTCTGCTGCTGCGCATCCATCACGAACTCAAGGTCGGCGAGCCGGAACCGCCGGTGACGCGTGCGCCGCGCAGGAGACGGCGGTCATGAGCGCGCCGGTGATGATCATGGCAGGCGGCACGGGCGGGCACGTGTTTCCGGCGCTGTCCGTGGCAGGCGAGCTTGCCCGGCATGATGTGCCGGTGGTGTGGCTGGGCACGCGCCGCGGCATCGAGGCCCGCCTCGTGCCCCAGGCCGGTCTGCCGATCGAGTGGATCGACGTGGCGGGGCTGCGGGGCAAGGGTCTGGTGACCCGCGTGATCGCACCGCTGCAGATCCTGCGCGCGCTGTGGCAGGCACTGCGAGTGCTACGTCGTGTGCGCCCGCGCGCGGTACTGGGAATGGGCGGTTTCGCGGCGGGTCCCGGCGGTCTGGCCGCGTGGCTGCTGCGCATCCCGCTGGTGATTCACGAGCAGAATTCCACGGCCGGCATGACCAACCGGGTGCTGGCGCGCGTCGCCGACGAAGTGCTCTGCGCCTTTGACGGCGCGTTTTCCTCGCGGGTCGGCGTGCGCGTGGTCGGCAATCCGGTGCGCCGCGAACTGTTCGCGTTGCCGGCTCCGGCCGTGCGCTATCGTAACGGCGATGCTCTGCGATTGCTGGTCCTCGGTGGCAGCCAGGGCGCCCGGGCACTGAACGAATGCGTGCCACAGGCGCTGGCCCTGCTGCCCGCGGGCACCGCCATTGAGGTGCGCCACCAGGCCGGCCGCGCAACCCTCGACGCAGCCCAGCAGGCCTACCGCGACGTGTCCGTCACTGCGCGTGTCGAGGCCTTTATCGACGATATGGCCGGCGCCTATCGCTGGGCCCAGTTGCTGGTCTGCCGGGCAGGTGCGCTGACGGTTGCCGAGCTCGCGGCCGCCGGCCTGCCGGCCATACTCGTGCCTTTTCCATCCGCGGTGGACGATCACCAGACCGGCAATGCCCGCGCGCTGGTCGATGCCGGCGCGGCCGTGCTGTTGCCAGAGTCTGAGCTCACGCCCGCCACGCTGGCCGCTCAGTTGGCGGCGCTTGCAGCAGATCGTCCGCGCCTGCAGGCCATGGCCGAGGCGGCGCGGGGCCTGGCGCGGCCCGATGCCGCGGCCGATGTGGCCAGCACGCTGCTGGCCGTGGGGGTGGTGCGATGAAAGAGCGCATGCGCCGGGTCAATCGCATCCACCTGGTCGGCATCGGCGGCGCCGGCATGGGCGGCATTGCCGAGGTGCTGCTGAATCTCGGCTACCAGGTGCAGGGCAGCGATCTGCGCGCAGGCGAGGTCACGCGCAGGCTGGAATCCCTGGGCGCCCAGATCCGTATCGGCCATGACGCAGCGCACCTCGGTGCGGCTGACGTCGTCGTGGTGTCCAGCGCCGTGGCCGGTGACAACCCCGAAGTCATCGAGGCGCTGCGTCGGCGCGTGCCGGTGGTCAAGCGTGCCGAGATGCTCGCCGAGCTGATGCGCTTTCGCTATGGCATCGCCGTGGCCGGCACGCATGGCAAGACCACGACCACCAGCCTGGTGGCCAGCGTGCTTGCCGAAGGCGGACTGGATCCCACCTTCGTGATCGGCGGACGTCTGGCCAGCGCCTCGAGTCATGCGCGGCTGGGCGCCGGGCGTTACCTGGTGGCCGAGGCCGACGAGAGCGATGCCTCGTTCATGCACTTACAGCCGATGATGGCGGTGGTGACGAACATCGACGCCGATCACCTCGCGACCTACGGGGGTGACTTCGCGCGTCTGCGCCAGACCTTCATCGAGTTTCTGCACAACCTGCCGTTCCACGGACTGGCGCTGCTGTGCGTGGATGATGCACACGCGCGAGGCATCATCGGCGAGGTCGGACGCCAGGTGCTGACCTACGGCCTGAGCGAGGATGCCGACCTGCGCGCCGTCGACATCCAGGCACACGGACTGCGCACGCAGTTCACGGTGCTCAGCGCGGCCCTGGACGCACCGCTGCCGGTGACGCTGAACCTGCCGGGGCTGCACAACGTGCGCAACGCGCTGGCAGCCATCGGCATCGCGCTGGATATCGGCGTCGAGGGCGCGGCCATCCAGCGCGCGCTGGCCGGGTTCGAGGGCATCGATCGCCGCTTCCAGGTGACCGGTGCGCCGCTGATCGATGACCAGGCCGTGACCTTTGTTGATGACTACGGCCATCACCCCACCGAGATCGCTGCCACCATTGCCGCTGCGCGCGCGGCCTGGCCGGCGCGTCGCCTGGTCGTGGCCTTCCAGCCGCATCGCTACACGCGTACGCATGATCTGCTCGATGATTTCGCGCATGTGCTCGCCGAGGTCGACGTGCTGGTCATCACCGAGGTGTATGCCGCCGGAGAGACGCCGATCCCGAACGCGGACGGACGCGCGATGGCGCGCGCCGTGCGCGGCCATGGCCGCGTGGAACCGACCTTCGTCGCCGAGCTCGCCGAGCTGCCCGAAGTGCTCGGGCGCCTGGTGCAGGGCGGCGACGTGGTGCTGACACTGGGGGCCGGCAGCATCGGTGCGCTGGCCGCCGAGCTGCCCACAAA
>JAFIFN010000179.1 GCA_020832005.1 Gammaproteobacteria bacterium
TCGATGAGATCAACCCGGCATAATCGTCAAGACGGCGCTCGCCGGACGCTTACGAATGGTTCAAGGTTGCAACTGTACATCTTGACGCGAAGGGTCACCTCGTTCGAAGCGCCGCCGCCGTAGATGAATTTGGGGTGGGCCCCGTACTCGTCGTCCTTGGCAAGGAGCTGGCGCCAGCGATCAACCTCCTGACGAACGCCATTGATGATGGCGTGATCGTAGCGTTGTTCCTCAGTTGATAAGCTGCTGCCCTCGTCGAAAGAGAGCGAAGTCTGCCCTGCCGACCCCCTGCGCTTACTGGGCTTGGGGAGCGGCGTGATGAACTCCGCCCGCTGACGGGCTTCCTTAACATTATGAGTCGGCTGGCCGGTATCGTCGAGCTCCTAATGTCTAGCCGAATATCCATAGGGCGAGTCTAGGATCGGCCTTTCGAAAAGCACTTTCGACATCAGGCGATTCCAATCCCTCGACTTCGAGCTCGCTCAACAGCTAACGTCCATCGAAGGGAATGATGCGCTATCGGGAATCAGAAGTCGCCTGTCGCTCGTCTCGATCCGGTACATCCTATCGAAGACCATCTTAAGGCCCCGCGAAAGTCCGCGGTCGAAGCCGCGCCACCTCTGGCACGTAGTTCATGTCGCGGGTAGCGCGTTTTTTCTTCAGCAGGCATTCCTCATTGATGTAGCGCAATCACCTGAGTCTCCTCAGATCAGAATGCCCAGGCCATTCGCCCAGCCACCCTGCGGCGGTACGCTTGTACTTCGTATGCGATTCGCATTTCACAGCGACGCTTCGATCGCTGCGCTGTTGCTCTCCATCTCTAGAAAATATCGCCGACAATAATGATAGGGATGCCGTCCCTCAAATCGACCGAGATTATCAATCACAGTGACAATTCGACAAGATGACGTGCCGCCGTTCTTCTCTCCCCGCAACCCACGACCGACCATCTGCATATAACGCACTGGGCTGAACACCTGCCGGGCGATCAAAATCATGTCCGTCTTCGGGGAGTCGAATCCTGTGGTCAGCACGCTATGGTTACACAGCACGCGGATATCGCCGCGCTGGAATCGATCCAGAAAGTAACGTCGAGCCACTCGGGGGGTACTTCCGCTTATGGCTGCGGCACCGATCCCCGCGATATTCAGACGCGCTGCTATCTGCTCGGCGTGCGCAACCGAATTCGCGAAGAACAGAGTGGACCGCTCTCCGCTGGCCGCGATGAAGTCGAGTAGACGTTGGTTGCGTTCTGTATCGTCGGCAAGCCGCTGATTGATTGCCTCCAACACGTTTTCGAAATCGAGCCCCTCCCATTCTTCGTCAAGGCCACCCAGGCTCGCGAGCTCTTCGTCGGTGAGGCTAACGCCAGAGTCGAGAGGTTCATAGCGGGCCTCGGCGAGAACGCCCTGGCAACGTAGGCGAGAGTATAGCCGCGCCTGATCTGACGGCAGCCATCGGCTGTCGAAACGTCTCGCGAGTCGTTGGCTCTCCACGTCGTCCGTGCGAAACGGCGTCGCACTGAGACCCACGATCGCGGGTTCTGACCTATTGGGCATTTCCCTTTGCGTGGTTTCGGCGTCGAGCCAGCGCAGCAGTGAGCTATAGCTGGGCGTAATCGCATGATGACACTCGTCTACCACGACGAGTCCGGGTTTGCGCAACCAGTCAAGAGCCATGGCACCGAAGCGATTGTTCAATGTCTGAATCGAAGCGACGACCACAACGGGTGTATCGAGACCTTGGGGGGCGGGGTCAGGGTTACCACCCCATAAGCGCACTACACGCAGATTCGTTCGCTGTGCGCCAAGATTCACCCAGACTTGGCGAAACGCCTGCACTGCCTGTTCACAAAGCTCGTCGGTCTGTGCGATCCATACAACGCACCTGTTTGCACGCTCCGGTGCAAGCACCAGCTTTACCGCAGCCTCGACGGTGACGCGCGTCTTCCCTCCGCCCGTTGGCAAGCTGACCACCGCGCGTCGCCGGCCTCCGCCGCTGACGAAAAGGGTGCGCAGACCGTGGAAAACCTCCTCCTGAAAGTCATGCAGCGGAGGAAGCTCAATCGGACCGCTCACAAGCTCTTCGGGGCCACGTCTGGCCTGAGCAGAGGCTGCGAACTCCGGCGGAAACCCGATGCTGGCGACGAACACGTGCGCGGCAGACGTGTTCCAGCGACCGGGCGGCATTAGTCCCTCTGACTCCAGCGTATCCCGGAGCACACTCAGCGCTGCCGGGCCAAGATGGGACAACACAAGTTCCGCGATCTTCAACGGTGTGCAGTCGAGCACGCAGTCCAAGGTGCCCACACGGTCGCCCAGCGCGTCCCGTAGCGGCTCGGAACGACCGCCAACCGCCCGCAGCAGGCGCTCCGCTAGCGTTTCGCCGGCTGCTACATAGGCTCGCCGCGCATCGACGTGCGCATCGCCGAGGAACCGAAGCGCTTCATCGACAGGCCTGTTAAGCCATCCCGCTGCTGAGATCTCCGTCAAAAGCAATAGAAAACGGTCGACGCGCGACAGCGATGCGAGTTGCTCACTGTCGATACGAAGAACCTCGTTCGACATTAAACATGGTACTGGCTGGGTGGTTTCACCGATGCGGAGCGCGAGCTCAATGACGAATTGACAGCGCGCAGCGTGTCTAGCCTCGTCGTTGAGCACATCTCCGAAATCCGGCAAGACATTGAGCAGGCGCTCCGGCATCCCTGCCGCAGCCGCCCAATCGGCGTCGACAACGCCCAAGAGATCCTTCGCGCCAGCCTGCAGCCACTTCTGCAACGTAAGGTCATCGAGTGCCACCACGAAAAGCCCCTCGGCGCGGGCACGGCGGGTGAGATCCATTGAGCCGCTGACGAACACGCTGCGTATCGGAATCGGGCCAGCATCGGACGGTAGTTCAATAGGAACGACATCGTCTTTGGCAGCACCCGACCACAGCGCTGTTAAAGAGTCAGTAGCGAGTGCTTCTGCCGTAGCCAGTACCTCAATCAGCGCCACCCAGAAACATCGAACATCAGCCTTTGTCACAGTTACATCGGGAAATACCACTTCTCTATGTTCACGAAGGGGCGAGATGCGATCCCAATCTGGTAATTCGACAAGAATCGGTTCGTCCTGCTTTGCGACGAGCGCGGCCAGACGGACGACAGTGGCGCCAATCTCAATAACACCGTGCTCCCGGAGATACCACGGCAGCGGATGCGGAACTCTCATCCTCGGATAGACCGCCATCGTGCTGTGCCCGAAATCCACAGTCTTCTTGGAATAGGCGGGCTGATGTGATCGGTTCAACAACTCGACCGTCCAACGCGCCTTAGCGGAGCCGACGAGTTCGGTGAGCAGGCTGTAGCCTGTCGGCATCGTCAGCGAGCCAGGCTCGAGATAGTCCCATCGGGCCGGGACCTTATGCTCACGCTTGTAGAGGTTACGGCACGCGTTTCGCCACGCCCTCAATAGTTCTTTTGCGGCAGGGAGGCGAGCATAGGCTTCGGGTCCCATGTCGCCCTGCGGCATCGCCGATACCCCAAGGTCCAGCAGAGATGATCGATCCTTGGCGTGGATCAGGTCGTCCACCAGTACGTTGCTGTTGGGAGAGCCGTCCGCTGTGGTGACCAACAAACCGGGCAGGAGGACACGACCGGCGACCACCCATTGACCGTCCCGTCGTCGCACACGAATTCTATCGCCATTCTCGGCGAGGAAATCCCTGCGTACTCCGGCCGGGGCGCGGCGTAGTCGGGACCAAAAGGTTCGCCATGCACCGTCGTTTGCATCCCGCGGATAGCCAGGCACGTTCAACGCTCCGTCTAGAATCTCCGTCCAAACATCCTCGTCCAGCTCGTTGACATGCAAAACATCAGTAAGCACGCGCCGTGCCTCGGAATCCCCGAGGAGCGCTGCGGCTACGCATACACGCCCCGGCACCCGGACGCCATCGGGCGCAATTACCGCTTCGATAGGCGTCACCAGTTTCTTCGACTGGCTTGGGATGATGGGCAGATGGGGTCGCACGCGGCTCCATTCGTACCACTGACAGGCTTTAGAGAAGTCTTCGGCAAGCCGGAGCACCGCCAGCGCCTGGCGAATTTCTGTTCCTGCCACGCAACCGAACCAGTGCTCGGCACTGGAGCGGCGAAGCGCAGGAGGCGCGCCTTCGTCCTCGGAACGTTCCAGCCGCTCAGCTAAAGCACTCAGCCGACTCGGCCGCTGACGTTCGAGGCAGGAAGGATGAATGAACAGGCTGCGTCGATCTGCGCCGGCGAGTGACTGCCATGACGCTACCAAGTCTACGCCATCGTTCGGATGTCGCCAGAGTGCATGAGGCGGGTGCATTCTGCCAACCGCATCTGCGATCACAGCCGCCCGTTCGAGCAAGCGCCAAAGTGACTCGACAAGCGGAGCCGCGTCCTCGTCCTTGCGCTCCAGCTGGCGGGGAAACGCATCCAGCGGACGCCCGGGGTCGTCAGCGGTCGCCAGATCAGGCAATGCTTCGACGATCAGACCCGCTGCCTCGGCCATTAGAGCCGTGTTCCACTCTCCGCCGATCACTGCATTACGGTCGCTGTTTAGCTTCCACGGCGCGTTGAGAATGCCCGGCACGTATGTCTGAGTGTGCGTGGGGAAAAATGCCCAGAAGCGGCCCGCCTCCTCCCGCCGGCCTTGCACGGGAACGGCCCATGCAATAGGCACGATGGCGCGAGCATGGATGTGAGTAGCATCTGCACGGGCGCGAGCATCCTCGATCCGGACCTCTCGCGCTGCGACGCGCCAGCGCGAGAGGTTCTCGCCGTCGTGCAGCAGGGACTCGTCTGCCTCAGATTCGATCCGGACCTCCCGCGGCTTCTTCTCGCCGTCGTCCAAGATCAGAGTGGTGGTGACGGGGAAAAACAAGAGGAACTCAGCCGGAAACGAGCGAATCTCCTCCCGGATCTGCTGTGCTAAATCTCCCTCGCCGATCTCGGCGCGTACGATGGTCTCGGCCCAGTCGAGCTCCGCGCACGCAGGGTCGGCGTGGCGTTCCTCATCGCCTAGAGACCACGCGAGCCGCAGCCTTGGCGCGTCAGTCACGCGATAGCGCTGGCGAAGCTCACGCCGACAGCGCTCGGGATCGAAACGAATCGTGCCGGAACCACGGGTAAACAGATCAATTCGCCCCCCTAGCTTCAGCAGTGATTTGAAGCCCAACCCGAATCGCCCGATCTGATTTCCCCGCTTTGGCGAGGAGTGAGAGCGAAGTAGGGCGTCCAAGCCCTCCTCGCTCAAGCGCGCTCCAGTATTCGCTACATACAGCTGGTGACCGCGCACTAGGACGTGAATACGGCCTTGATTTCCACCTTTGCCGCCGTGCTCGCTGGCTTCCAGCAAAGCGTCAGCACCGTTCTGTACTAACTCAAGGACCTGTCGATAGCCGTAGCCGCCGGCAAGCACAGTTTCTTCGATGCCGAAGTGCTCCTTGAGAAGCCCAGGGTCTGCGTCGTACGAACGCAGACGCTGCTGATTGAGTTCTTCGAGAAACGCTCTCACCTTCGCGAAGATCCTGAATTTTTAGAATGATGCATTCCCTCAAGTTCCTTCGAAATTTCGACGCTGCAAGGATATACGCTGGGAAAGTGTGCGTGGGTTGCTTAGGGCAGATGAATCGCTGAGTTCGTTACAAGGATCGGGCCACCATAGCTTCGCGCGCGAGTCCCAATGCCTAGGAGCTCGACACGCTTCTGCTGGGTAAGCACGCGGTAAAGCATTCGCACATTGCGGCCGATCTTCATTCGGTACGTATGCGCAGCATTCTTCATCCGCGTGGCCTTTGTTCCTCTCATACGGATCAGACTCTAGGCGCTCCAAACCTCGGTCTATCTGCGAATAGATTTCCTAGCAATACCTCAAGCCCATCCTTGAACCCTTTTGTGAAGCTGATCTCGAAGGCACCGCCCTGACCGCTAATCTGGCCGCTTCCGCGCGTTTAGGCCTGACCAGCCGTCCGTAGCCCACGAGGAGCTGCCCCGTCCATACCCCGCTGGATCGCTGGGGCCTTGTGGCTGCGACCGTGAAGGGCTGTGATTTCGGGGGCCATTTCTGAAAAGGCCACGACTACTAGTTCATCTGCATTTGGCAAGAAAGCGTCTCGCCCCCACGGGAAGCTGAAGGGGCCGATCAGAACTCTTATGGGCGAGGTGTATCTCACACCGGCACCTCGCTGGGTTGACTCCATGCCCGAGCAACATGGATTCCATTACGCCAGTCAGAGCAGCTTGAGATCTGAATCTCCATAGACCTGCCACGCGCCTGATACCATTCCTAGCACCGAGCTCCTCCAAATAGACGCAACCGCGTACTGCGCGCTCCCGCCGAAGGGATCGCCACCCGTTGCCCGCCGATAGAGCTCTTCGGCAAACACCACCGCCACATCATCCGGAATCTCCCACCCCGCCACCACGACCCCCTTCACACCCGCCTTAATAAACTGCCGCGCCA
>JAFIFN010000180.1 GCA_020832005.1 Gammaproteobacteria bacterium
TGACCACCTTGCGGGGACTCCGCAGGTTGGTGGGGGCCGACCCCTCTCTTGATGCGCTGTCAATCATAGCAGGACCTGCGGCTGCCGGCGAACCACAGGCCGCGCCGCGGGCAGACGTTCCAGCGCGAGGAGATGGCCGCGCTGTTCGGTGTCGAGTGCAATCCCGGCAACTGGCACAGCGGGCATGTGGTGATGCCCTCGCGGCATGCGCACGTGATGCTGGTGACGTTGAACAAGGACGGCAAGGCGGCCCCGTTCGTGTACCACGGGAAGGTGCGGTATCTGCGCCATGAGGGGAGTGGGCCGATGAGTGTGGTGTTGGGGGTGGGGGCGTAAGGGGCCGAGGTTCAGGGGGGTGACCCTGGTTCGGGGGACTGCGGCGAGAGTCACCCGGAGATAGGTGACTGGCGGGGAGGTCACCCGAAAATGGGTGACCTGGCTGACAGCCGCAACCGCGCAGGGTCCAGGTGCCGAGTCGAGTGATCCGAACTCGACGCAGTTACTGGAGGGTCTGCTCCAATTGGCAACTTGGCGCGAGGTCGGGTGAGTACTATGCTGGGTCAATCGAAAACCAGCGAAACCCAGCGCCGTCGCGGCCAGGAGGCAGCAGATGTCAGCATCGCTGAAACGGATCCAGGAACAGGCAAGCCGCTTGAGTGCGGAGGAACGCGCGAAACTCGCCGAGGCCATGTTGGAATCTCTGCATATGCCTGTTGCAGAGATCGAGGCGGCCTGGGCGGAAGAGATAGACCGACGGGTCGTGGAGTTTGACCGCGGAGAAATGCCGGTTTTCCCCGCTGAAGATGTCTTTGCCGAAGCGCGCCGCATGTCGCGGTGAAGCGCGCACGCTTCATTTCGGCGGCGCGGCGGGAGTTTCTCGAACAAGTAGCCTTCTACAACTCAGAATCCCGTGGCCTTGGAGAACGGTTCTCCAACGCGATCGAAGAGGCGGCCGCCCGAGCAGCTGCATTTCCGCAGAGCGGTTCACCAGCAGCAGGCGGTACACGTCAGGTGCTTGTCCGCGGATTTCCGTTCTCGCTCGTGTACCGGCTTGATGAAGAGGAAATAGTCATCTTCGCAGTGGTACACCAGGCCCGGCGGCCAGAGCGTTGGATAGCGCGTCTTCCAGATCGTTAGCGGGAGTGATGACTGGCACCTCGCCCTGCGCGCCGCCAACCCCGCCTACGCCGATCTCGCCCCCGACGAGAGCATACGCCCGGTGGGGGGCCTGTGCGGTGCTGGACCCGCTGGAGTTCGCCGTGGGGGAGTGAGGGGCCGAAGTTCAGCCGCTCACCCCGCCCAAGGATCGATAACTCTCACGCCAGCCGCGACAAACGGACGGGTATCCCGCGTGGCCACCGAGAACCCATTGCCGGCAGCGATCGCGGCGATGAACCCATCCGCTGCGGCTATCTGGAACCCTGCCTTCCGAGCCTTGGCCACCAGTTCGGCATAGGGGCCGGTACAGGAGAAGTCGAACGGCATGATCCGGCCTGCGAAAAGCGGCAGCACACGAGTCTCCAGGTTTTCCTGTAGACCGCTGCGCCGCTTGCCGTCGGGCAACAGTGCTACGCCTGCCCGCAACTCGGCAACGGTAACCGATGCCAGATAGAGCGTCTCCAGAGGCTGTGTGTCGATCCATTGGATGACCTGTGGCTCGGGCACCGCGCGCAGCGGTTCCGAGATCACGTTCGTAGCGAGCAGGATCATCCGAGGTCGAGGGGTCGCACCGGCGTCTTGTCACGCATCTCGTCGAAGACGGCGAATTCCTCGTCGGTGAGCCCCGCCTCGCGGCCGATGTCTGCGAGTAGCGAGCCCAGCTTCACGCGTCCCTCGGGCGCGACCGCCGCAGTCAGGATCTCGCGGACCTCGGCCTCCATGCTGTGTCCGCGCGTGGCGGCACGAACGCGCAGGGCCCGGTGGACCTCCTCGGGGAGATTGCGGATCGTCATGATCGGCATCTTCAACCACCTCTGATGCATGCAGTGACTGCATTTTAGAAAAACGCAGTCAAAAGGGGCAAGGAAATTTCTGCGCAGTGCAGGCAGAACAGATTTTCCGCCGAACGCAGCAGATTGAAATCGTGGACGACAAGGGCAAAGCCCACCCGGTCCGCATGCCCGTGCCGGCGCTGCGCCTGCTCGTGGATGTCCTGACCGTTTCCCGCCCGTTCCTGGTGCAGGTGCTTGAGCGGGACGGGATTCCGTTCCACAAGATCGGCACCCACCGCCGCGTGCGTTATCAGGACGTGGTTGCCTACCCAGTGACGTCGACAGCTCGCGTATACGTCACTCGACGAGCCCAGAGACAGATCGGGACAGCGGTGAGATGGTCTGAAGAAACCCGGCAGGTCACAAGAAGGCGGTATCTGCGCCATGAGTTCTGATCCTTGGAACAGACGGTTGCTATCCAATGACTATCAAGGCTTATGTTCGAGACCGCCGCCTGGTCGATGCTGCAGAGGTGCTAGAGGAGCTTCGTTCGCGTTGACGCCGCGGCGCGGATCAGCCGACTGTGCTACCGATTTCCTGTATATGGGAGTAATATACAAAAGTGATCGAGTGGCGCAATGTTTCGGGTTTTCAGTGGGACGAGGGCAACCACCGAAAGAGCTCTGACAAGCACGGTGTCAGTCAGGCAGAGGCGGAGCAGGTATTTTTCAACAACCCACTCCTGATCGTATCCGACGTCGACCACAGTGAGCACGAGCCCCGTTACCACGCGCTTGGAGTGACCGACGACCTCAAGCGATTGCATGTGACTTTCACTCTCCGTGAAGCCGGTACGCTGATCAGAGTCATCTCGGCCCGGGCGATGCATCGCAAGGAGCGAATCATTTATGAGCAGCAAGCCTAAGGTCCCACCGAAATTCGCGAGCGAGGCCGAGGAGCGTGCGTTCTGGGAAAGTCACGACTCTAGTGAATACGTGGACTGGAGCAAAGCTGAGTCGGTGCGACTGCCGAACCTGAAGCCCTCCACCAAGACCATCTCCTTGCGGCTGCCGGTCTCGCTGCTGGAGCGCATCAAGATCGAGGCCAACAAGCGCGATGTCCCCTATCAGTCGCTGATCAAGGCCTGGCTGGCCGAGGACGTCGATCGTCACGGCAGGTGAGCGTGTCCCGAATGGAGGAGGACCGCCATGCCCTGTACCCGCGTGCCTGGACACTGAAATCGTCCTCATTCGCTGATGGCGAGCCGGCCATTGATGCATCCGCGGCGTGCTTGATCGATCGAAAGCACCCTCAGTACCCCGGGTACTTCCGCCAGATCCTCCGGTTCAGCTCGTCGTTTCGGCTGTACTCGCCGATCTCCCACTCCTGGAATGCGTAGAGGTCTTCCGCCAGCTCGGCGATGACCTCACGCAGCTCCAGTGGCGCCAGCCACTCGGCCGGGAGCACTTTCGCGCCATGCATCGCGCCCAGCAGATTGCCGACGATCGCCCCGGTCGAGTCCGAGTCGCCATCGTGGTTCACGGCGAGAATTACCGCCTGCCTGAAACTGCGGGCGACCAGCGCACAATAGATCGAGATCGCCAGCGCTTCCTCGGCGATCCAGCCCTGGCCCAGACGGGCGATGGCTTTTTCGTGCGGCCGGCCGGAATCGGCCAAGGCCTCGGCCATCTCGATCGCCCGCAGCGTCTCCTCGTTGTCGGTCTCGGCTCGCAGGAGGCTCCTGGCAGCGGCCAGCGCGTCGGGCAGCGAGGCGCCGTCGGTCAGCGCCAGGATCAGCACCGCCAGCACGCCGCCGGTCAATGCCCCGGTCGGATGGCCATGGGTCAGTGCCGCCAGCTCGGTGCCCAGTCGGAAGGCGTCCTGCGGCGACTGTGCAGCGGGCGTTGCTGATATAGCCAGCCGGGCTCATCCCCGCCCATATCGATGTCGCAGCTCGGGCGCTCGCCCTGGGTGCGCAGCCAGCGAAGATAGGCGCGGGCGGTGACATCGGCATAGCTGGTGATGCCCTTGAAGCGCCCCCGTACCCAGCCTCGCAGCAGCCCTTCGGTGGTGAACAGGGTCATCTGCGTGTCGTCGGTGATCGTTCCCACTCCACCGTAAGCCGGCGCGTAGCGGGTGATGCCCTCCGGGCCGAAACGCCGAAGGATCTCGGCCCGGCTCATGAACTCCACCGGTGCCCCCAGGGCATCGCCGACCGCGCCACCGAGCAGGCAGCCCAGGAAGCGTGCTCTCACGGTACGCTTCTGCTGGCGTTTCCTGGGCCAGGGCGGGGCGGTCAGAGCCTGCGCGCAGGCTGCGTGATCGGTCAGCATCCGGTACCCCAACCTGAGGTCTGGTGGATCCAGTATATTGATTCTCCTTCTGGAGTATCCACGATGCCATCCGAGCCAGGTTCGAGGCGCCCGACCGACATTCCGTCCTCGGCACTGGCCGCCTTCCTCGGCATCACCTTCTGCATCACCTGGGGGCTGATCGGCGTCTACATCATGGCGCCCGAGTGGGCCGCGGCCACCTTCGGCGAGGTCAGCGGAGCACATCCCTTCTTCTTCGTCGCGACCTGGTCGCCCGCCATCGCAGCCGTGCTGATCGTCGGGTTCCATTCCGGCCGGTCTGGTCTGCGTGCCTTTCTGTCCCGCCTGCTGCTGTGGCGGGGGACGTCTGGCTGGGCGGTATTCATCGTGCTGGTGCTGCCGCTCGTATTCGTCGCGGGCTCGCTGATCCAGGGTGGCCCGGTTCTGGCGCCCTTGCCGCCCGAGGGGGCAGGGGCGGTGGTGGCGGTGCTGTTCATGATGCTGCTGCTGGGCCCGATCGAGGAGTTTGGCTGGCGCGGCGTGATGCAGCCCCTGCTGCAGCGGCACATGGCGCCCATCTGGGCGGGTCTCATCATCGGTGTCACCTGGGGGCTCTGGCATCTGCCGGCGTTTTTTCTGGCGGGCGTGGTCTTCGCCGACTGGCACTTCCTGCCGTTCTTCATCGGCAACGTCACGCTCGCGGTGCTGGTCACGCCGATCTTCAACAGCACGCGGGGCAGCCTGCTCTGGCCGATGCTGTTCCACTGGCAGCTCATCAACCCGGTCTGGCCGGATGCGCAGCCATGGGATACCTGGCTTCTTGTCGCGGTGGCCGTGATCGTCGTCTGGTGGCATCGGCGCACGATGTTCAGCCGCACGGGCGCGGTGACGGCGGTGGTGCCGTCACGCAGTGCCTCCAGCCCGAGCGCCATGGAGTAACGGTATGCACGGGCTGCTGGTCGCAGTGGGCATGCTGGCACTGGCCACGGCCGCCGCGCCCGCGATGGCGCAGGGCGGGTCGGACCTCAGCATCCGGCTGGCCGAGACCCTGGAGGCCTTCCGCGAGCGCCATGCCTTTCCCGGCGCCACCGCGGCGATCGCCCTGCCGGACGGCACGGTGGTGAGTGCCGCGAGCGGCCTTGCGGATCGCGAGCGCGGTCGCCCCATGACGCCCGAGACGCCGATGCTGGCCGCGAGCATCAGCAAGACCTTCGTGGCAGCGACCGTCCTGGCGCTGGAGCACGAAGGCGCCCTGTCACAAGCCTATCGCCTCGCCGAACATCTGGGCGACCGCGCGTGGTTCGACGCCCTGCCCAACGCGGCCACGGTGACCCTTGGCCAACTGCTGCGCCACACCGGCGGCCTGCCGGATCATGTGCATCTGCCGGCATTCCAGGACGCCTGGGCCAGGCTGGGGATGGGCGAGGGTAGGTTCGACCCGGAGGCTCTCGTAGCATTCGTGCTCGGGCAGGCGCCCCTGTTCGAGGCCGGTACGGCCTGGGCCTACAGTGACACCGGCTATGTACTGCTCGGCTTGGTGATCGAGGCGGTGACGGGCGACACCTGGTATGAGGCCGTCCGCGAGCGCTTTCTCGATCCGCTGGGCCTGAGCGCCACGGTGCCGTCGGATCGCCCGGACCTGGCCGGGCTTGCGGTCGGCTACGTCGCGCCCGACAACCCCTTCGGCATGCCCGAGCGCACCGCCGATGCGCACGGTCGGCTGCTGTGGAACCCGGCCGTGGAGTCGGCCGGAGGTGGCTTCGCCTCCACATCGGGTGATCTTGCGCGCTGGGGGCAGCTGCTGTTCGCGGGCGCCGCGATGCCCAATCCCTATCTCGAACAGCTGCTCGCCAGCGTGCCGGTGGACCCCGACACGCCTGGCATCCGCTATGGTGCGGGGGTGGCGATCCATGCCGATACATCGCACGGCACGGTCTACGGGCACGGTGGCTGGATCCCCGGCTATGTCTCGAGCCTGCGCCACTATGCCGATCACGGCGTGACGGTCGCCTTCCAGCTCAATTCGGATGCGGGCTTCCTCGACGCCTCGAGCGACCTGGTGGCGGGCCTGGAAGCGGCGCTCGCGGAGCTTGCGATCGAGGTGGGACGATGACCGAGGCACAAGGCCGCGCCGTCGCGCAAAGCCAGGTGATCGAGACCCGGGCCGGACCACTCGAATACGCCATCATGGGCCGCGGGTCGGCGCTGATGAT
>JAFIFN010000016.1 GCA_020832005.1 Gammaproteobacteria bacterium
AAGTTCTGAAGGGGCCACAAAGCGCGCTCTATGGACGAGACACATTTGCTGGAGCCATCAACTACGTTACTCGCTCTCCGGAACTAGGTCGCTTCAGCGGGCATGTTCAAGGCGATCTCGGTACAAACGAGCGCTATGGCCTGAAAGGCAGTATGAATGTGCCAATGGGCGAAGCTGCCGCACTTCGCCTTTTCGGGGGCTACAGCTCCTTTGACGGCACCATCAAGAATATCCGCGGCGGCGACAATCTTGGTGGGTATGACAAGCGATTAACAGTCGGTGGCTCTGTCTATTTTGAACCTACGGACACCTTGAGACTGCAGGTATTTTTCGCCCGCAACGAGGTTAGAGAAGACCAGCCACCACTGCGACAGGTCCCTTTCTCTGCGAATGCTTCTGGTTCCGAATATCAGGTTCCAAATGCAGCAGGTGGATTCGATACCATCTTTTCCTCGCCAACCGGGCGTGCCCCCGTTTTTGATGACATCGATCTGGATCCCAGGGGTACGGGGAATGATGGATACCTGAATCTTGGCTATATCAATGTTGAAACGGATTTGCCGTTTGCTACACTTTCAGGCAACTACTCGTTTTCGCGATCCAGCTACAGCAACTTTATCGACAACAGTGGCGATGCGTCAGCCGCCACCCGGCCTATAACCCCAGGCAACCGTTTTTCGGCAGCATTCTTTACCAATCAGTCGGGAGACGTTTCGGATCAAAGAGCTGTAGAACTCAGGCTCACATCTCGTGAAGGCAGTGATATTTACTGGCTGGTCGGCGGGTCGTATTATGATTTCGCAACTGGCGATATCACCTCCAGTATCGCCTCGCTCGTAGACGATCCGTCAACGACTGAAATAATCACCCTAATACCACGTAGTCTGGAGACGGAGTCATTCGCCGCTTATGCTGCTGTGACTGTTCCTGTTCGCGACCGTCTGAACATCGGCGGTGAAATTCGGTACACCGATGAGAGTCAGTTACAGACCGGGAGAAGGGAAATCTTCTTCCTGCCCCTTCCAACCCTTACCACCAGCGACACCATTGATCTCGATTACTGGACTGGCCGCGTTTCTGTAGATTATGAGGTGGCTGACGATGTCTTGGTATATGCCTATGCGGCAAGAGGCCTGAAGACCGGCGGGATAAATACAGGCTTTGAAGAGACCAGTCCACTGTACCAGTTCGGACCAGAAACGAACTGGACATATGAGTTGGGCGTGAAATCGCAATTCTGGGACCGGCGAGCTATCTTGAACGCTGCGGTCTTCTATATTGACTGGAGGGATGTGCAGGTTCGTGCACCAGGCAGCATCACCACATCCAGCGCCGTTATCAATGGCGCTGGGGCAACCAGCAAAGGCGTAGAAATTGACGGCGCTTTACAAGTGACCGACAACTTCACCGTTCGGGCTGCCGCATCTTACACAGATCCAACACATGACAACGGTTTCCTCGACGGGTCTCTGGATGGCATTTGCCCGCAGACGCCGCCAGCAGCACCAATCGTGACGGTGTCGCTCTGTTCTAACGATGTGAGCGGCAAGCAATTGCCGAGAACTTCCAAGTTTCAGTTTTTTGGAAGCGCGACACACGAATTCCCGAATATGATTGGCGACTTTACGATGTTTGCACGCGCAGATTACAGTCATCGCGGAGCGCAATATATCTCAAGCCTCAATGCGGCGCAGATCGGAGCAATTGATCTTGTGAGCGCGCGGTTTGGCCTAAGGAATGATCGAATGAGTATCGCTGTGTGGGCCGACAACCTTCTCGATAAAGATTATAATGCGAGGGTTCTGCCGCTCGGTGCAACCGGTTCACCTGTTCCAGGAATCCGAAGACTGAATGTCTTCAAGGGCAATGGTCGTACCTTCGGTTTGACGTTGGCCACCAATTTCTGATGCTTTAGCGCATTGCCGCAGCCTTGGCGCTTAAGGCTGCGGGCGTGCCACTGATTGATTGCATGGAGAAGGCTATGGTGTCACCGCAAATTTCCCCTGAACGCGTTGTTCCGGGCAGATCGGGGAATCTACATGCTCCAGGGCGTTGAGCTGGCGAGGCGAGGCGCACGGACGGTCGCCGAGCTCGACGAGCCGCTGCGGAATTTCTATGCGGACCTGAAAATTATTGGGTCGCTGGACGGCGCGCCCGTCTACATCACCATGTTCTCGCGAGTGGATTGCCAGATTCCAGGGCGCGAAGCAATCGCGCTCTATGCAACCGCTGCCCTAACCGTATTCAGGCTCGACCATCCTGCACCCGATCAGCTCCGCGGCTCGGGCGAGCATGCTTACCGAGTCAATGTGATCCACACGGGATTTGTGCTTGACCCCCAAAGCTTCGAGCCCATTGAGGGTTTGGAGCAACCAATCACCGGCGAGTGGCTTGAGGCCTCCGGCACCCTGTACGAGGATCAGTACATCGTGACGCCGTTCGGCGGGTATAGTGCGGTGCGGCCGGATTACTTCGCCGACGACGAGTTGCCGAGTGCTCGTGCGCGTCCGTACTTTGTGCTGGGGGACGAAGTCATTTTTCCGAAGGCAGCGACCTTTCGTGACGAAGGACCGCACCAGCCGCGCGGAAGCACGTTGCTCTGGCGTGCACCGTTGGCTGAAGTCCTGGACTCGAGACGTGTTGCTGCCAACGCCGTCTACGACTATCACTCCTCCAGTTTCGCTTGGGAGCGCGCCTGGCTCGGATTCCGTACAGGTGATCCGGCGCGCTTGAACTTTCACGCCATGGGTCGCAAGGTCATGCGGCGGGAAGATGGTGCACCGATGGTGATGCGCCTGGTGCGAGAGTTTTTCCCTGATCGTCTGGAAGTGTAGTCATGGATCGTCGCAGTTTTCTCATGGCGCTCGGAGCGACCACTTGCGCTGCTGGCGTGCCGCTTCAGCCCACCTCGGCGGGGACGCGCCAGCTGGGCGTTGACGCTCTTCTACAGATCATCGGTTCTTTGGCCGGTCGGCCGACGTGGATTCAGACGCTGGCGCAGGTACTGGAATTCCGGCCCGCAGTGGCGCCGCGCGTAGTATTCGCAGAGGCTGCCGCGACCCGTATCGAGATCGAGTCCGCTGGTCAGCGTAGCGATCGCGCATTCCGCGTTACCGCGACCGGAGTAGGTCGCGTGCTTGATCCGCAGACCATGCGTCCGTTGGAACACTTCATGCAGGAGCAAAGCGGGCGCGCGGTGAGCGTGCCCGTTGAGCGCTGGAAAGCCAGTATGCTGCTTTCGGATACGGCGTTGCAGCTGGAAGGCGGCAACTGGCAGCCGCGCCGAGCACCAGCCGTCGCGCCTGCCGGCAATGAATGGTACGTGTTTCAGCAGCTACCGTTACCCCAGTTCGAGCGCGCGTCGACTGCGTCCGGTGCTGCCGCTTCGCTGCCCCCTCTCGAATCGGTTGGCTGGAGAGTCGATCCCGCAGCGTTGCGTGACGTTCGGGTCCCCGCCGGCTACCATCATGTGAGCGTGCGTCACGCCGCCACCCGTCCGTGGCTCGACGCTGACGCCTCGACCTGGCTTCTCGCCAATGCTAGTGGTCACAAGGTGTTTGAGCGCGCGCGCCTTGCGCCGGTTCTCGCCGAGCTGATTGACTGAGGTGCAGATGAAGAAGTCAGCAACTTTCTGCGTTCCAGCCGCGCTCTTGTTCGTGATCTCACTGACAACCGCCTGTGTGACACCGACCCCCGCACCTCTGGCTGACCAGGATGAGGCCGCGTCCCGCAGCACTGATAATGGAGTGGTTCACGAACCTACCGAGTCCGAGATGCGCGCCGCGATGCAGGAGTACCTCGAGGCCCGCACCCCGGATACAGCTGACCGGCCTCGTTACCTGAACGCCACCCGTATCCACCGCTTCGAGAAGCGCGGGTGCAGGCCAGCCGACCACGGAGTGCTGTGCGGCTATCTGCTTGAGATCGGCACGACCTATCGCGCAGCCCGGATTTCCACGCACTTGTTCGAGTTCGTAGACGGAATTTGGGTATCGCGCGGCCCCGTCCGCCCGCAGACTGGGGATCAGGCGCGCTGAGCGCAGGAGTCTAGATTCTAGATCCTAGCTCCGGCCAGGATACGCCTTGAGCAATGTTTCGTGGATCATGCGCGAAACGCGCTCCAATGAGCCTACCTAGCGGCCCTGCTGTTCACCCGCAGCTCCGAGTCGTCGTCGGCATCCGAGCAAAACGTCAGATCCCCCTAATCAGGCCCAGCCACAATTAGAGGTTTCGAGTTGATGGTCATGGCGGTGGGAAAGCCCAATCGAATGTCTCGTCGTGATCTGTCAGCGAAAGCCAAAGGATAATCCGCTCTATTGCGGGAAAACGTACTTCCGGCCTGGGGCTAGTTTGCCGGAAAACTCACATTACGAATGGTCCGATTTGCTCAGGGCGCATCACTGCAACTCGCCGGCTCGATCTCAAGAGGCATGTATATCTATCTGGACCTTTAACTTCTGAACGCGTCACTGGGACGGCATACGACCACGAAGCCCAGTCCATGTTCATTCATTGACTGGGCTTCGTGAACTAGGCACGGGCATAGGTACGAGACTCAAAAGCTGTGTACTACGCGGACCCCCCAAGTCCTCCCGTTCGCGCGCACAAGCGCAGTAGAGGAAACCCCGCAGTTAAGGCACACAGAGTTAGCTGCCGTGTCTGTTTGTCGGGTGGCCCGCGCAAGAGACTCTTCCCCAAATGCGTTATCCATCCAGAAGGCGATCTCCGTCGAGTCATTCCGGAGTCCTGCACGGAAATTTACAAGATTGACACTCTCGGATTTGGCGAGATTCAGGCTCTCTGGGTATCGTCCCGCTTCATAGGAGTAAGAAGCACGCAGGAAGCCGTCGAAACTGCCTACCAATGATGGGAACGTATAGACGCCCGTGCCAAAAAACTGAACGTCCGAAGTGTTTGCAATCTGATTGCCTCCAACGGCCGCACTGCAGGTCGACACCGGCGTGAGCGGGGAAGAATTGACACCACAGCGGGCCTCGACCGCAGCATCGACAAAATCACTATTGTATCTCGCATCGATATAGGTGGCCGCGAGGCGCAGGGTAAAGTTATCTGTCACGAACCAGCTGCCGTCGAGCTCTATGCCCTTTGACTTGGCGCCGGAGCCGTTAGCGGTAACCGATCCCGCCGCCAGGCTCGCGGGCGCCGTTGACTGTAAGTCCGTCCAGTCAATGTAGTCCACGGCTGCGTTGAGGACCCCTCTTCCTCCTAGGACGTCGGTCTTTACCCCGAGCTCATAAGTCCAGTTCTTTTCAGGGTCGAAGGTAAAGAAGGGGTTGCCTTCGGGCACAGCATTTATCCCGCCCGACTTGATTCCCTGCGCTGCGTATGCGTACACCATCGTGTTGTCGGCCACGAGGTAGTCCACGCCGATACGGCCGCTCCAGTAATCGAAATCCGTTTCAGTCGATGTCAATGGACGGCTGAGGACGGGCAGGAAGAAGATCTCCGCGCGATCCGTCAGTGCCTGATCCTCCCGGGTGTAGCGCAGCTCCGCGGTCAAGTTCAGCTGGTTAGTCAAGGGGTAATTCACCGAGCCGTAAAAGGCATCGACTCTCTGCAGAAGCCGCTTTTCGACGTTGGTAATGCGCGCGAGTGTGTCTGGGTCTGCCAACAGGGGCGTTGTCGTTCCAAGTACATTGCCGCTGGTGCTATCGAAGTACGAGTAGCCGAGCATCCACTGGAAGGGCGCCTCGGTACTGGATGTGAGGCGGAGATCAACGGTGTCCTGCTTTCCGAGATCGCCAGTCGAATCTGTCAGGAACTGTGCAGTATAGATTCCAAAGAAAGGACGGTTTACTGCATCTGGGTCGCCGATATTGTCAAAGAAGGAGCTGTATTCTGATTCAGATCGGGAAACATTCAATGTGAGCGTGGCGAGGTTCAGATCGACATCTAGGTTGCCGTAGGCGAGCCAGTACTTCCCCTTGTTGCCACGCGCACGAGGATCGAGCGATACCTCTCTTGGCGCGGACAGCCTTCCCGTGAGAATCGTGAACACGCTTCTGGTGCCACCCATGCCGTCGGGCACAAGATACTCCGACCCGCCATCGTTCAGCTCGAAGCTGAGGAGCCGCAGCGCCGGCGTGTCATCTTCAACCTCGTTTCTTGTGTAGAATACTTTGAGACGCACGCGCTCGTATTCGAGCAGGCCTGAAAATCCCAGGGTCGTGCGGTCATTCCAACCGCCTATATTGTCGTCGCCGCGGACGTTGTTGATTGTGCCGTCAAATTTACTGGTGCCGCCAAACAGACGCACCGCTGCGTGGTCGCCGATAGGCAGGTTGACGCTCCCTCGCGCGCCTCTGCGATCATTGCTGCCAAGTTCAAGGTCGATGGTTGCGTCAAACTCGCCCAGCTGCGCGCCATTGCTGACATAGTTGATCGCGCCGGCGAAAGTGTTGCGCCCGAACAACGCGCTCTGCGGGCCCTTTAGCACCTCAATGCGCGCCAAGTCCATATTGTTGAATTCGATCGAGGAGCGATTGTTGAGAAAAATGCCGTCAATGAATACGCCGACATTGGACTGGATGCCTCTCTGATCTGTCTGCGCTAGCCCGCGCATCACCACCTCGGAGATACCACCGAGCTGCCTGAACTGCATGCCGGGCGTCAACTCAGCGATGCCCTCAAGAGCGAACGCATTGAATTCCCTGAGGGCCTGTTCCGTAAACGCGTTGATCGAGATGGGCACTTTCTGCATGTCCTCCTCGCGTTTACGGGCCGTGACAATGATTTCCTCCATGCGGGTTGCCTGCTGCGCCATCGCATATGAGGGGATCTGGCCAATGGCCAAAGAGAAAGATAGTGCTGCAAGGCCGGTGGTAAGACTGCACCGTGGCTGCGGTAATACGCTCATTCGAAGTCCCCCTCTCTGTTTAGTTATTGCCGTGACCTGCGGTACAGTCTAGCGACACCCGGAACGCCCTTTCTTTTGATCCGAATATAGGCGAGAAACAAAAACGAGAATAATGCGTATTACGCATGCGCCCATGCCTTGGGGTGATAGATGAAGGTTTAAACCGGCGTACATGACTGCTGGTTACCAGCCTTGGCAGCGCACTACCAGGGGAGCAATGTAAGTTGCGAAGGAGGTGGGCTGTCGCCTGAGTGTCCAAATTGGCACTTTGGGATCAATGCGAAAGCTGTGCTGGCGTCGAGGCCTGGTATGCATTTCTCTGATAGAAATAAAGAATCAATCGATTGGCACTTCAACCCCAGCTAATCTAATGTCCGACCGTGTATCTCAGCTGGGTTCTGTACAGAAACCCGGCTACCGATTGCCTGCGAGTGCGCTCGGCGCTGCGCAAACCATCGGAATCTGTAGTCCAAGGTATCTCCCAACGTGATGCGGTTCATTTTCTTGTCCAGTGGCGGCTATCAAGAGATCGAAATCCGCTCGCATCATCGAAATAAATAAATCGCCCCAAGGACACTAGCGTGCAACGACACCGCGAAAGTCAAACTTTGCCCATAGTCATTGCGGGCGCCGGGCCCGTGGGCTGTTGTGCCGCGCTGTATCTCGCCCAACAGGGCTTCTCGGTAACACTCCTGGAGGCCGAGCCTGAGCTCCCGATGGACCTTCGGGCATCGACGTTCCATCCTCCGACGCTGGACCTGCTGGACCGGGTTGGCTTGACTGAGAGGCTGATACCGCAGGGGCTTGTGGTCAGGGAATACCAGTTTCGGGAGCGCTCGACAGGCACGAGTGCGCGTTTCAATCTCTCGCACCTGCGCGGGGAGACAGACTATCCATACCGTTTGCAGTGTGAACAGTACAAGATGACACGGGAGGTGGTGAAGCTGCTCGGGAGTCATGCCAACGTTCGCTTCATGAGTCGCACTAAAGTGATTGGCTTCAGGGAGCTCAATGACGGCGTACGCGTCCTGACATTTGACGGCAAGCAGGAGACTGTTCTAAACGCCAGTTTTCTGATTGGGTGTGACGGCGCCAACAGCCGCATCCGGCAAGCCTCAGCCACACCGTTTCCGGGTCTGACCTATCCAGAATTATTTCTAGTGGTTTCCACAGATTTTCCATTTGAGGATCATTTTCATGGGCTCAGTTGGGTCAACTACGTCTCCGACCCGGAGGAGTGGTGTGTCATGCTCAAGACGCCGGAGGTGTGGCGGGTACAGTTCCCGACCCCCGTCTCGGCGACCCCCGAACACCTGCTCTCGGATGAGTATATCCAAGGTCGGTTGAAGCGGCTGTGTCCGCACGGCTCGCCTTACTCCATCCGTCATCGAACCCTTTATCGGGTCCATCAGCGAGTCGCAGACTCCTACCGCCCGGGACGTCGCGTAGTTCTGGCGGGCGACTCGGCACATGTGAACAATCCGCTGGGCGGCATGGGCATGAACGGTGGGATCCACGATGCGTTCAATTTGTGCGAGAAGCTGGTGGACGTGCGCAACGATCAGATAGAACTTGATGTGGCGCTGGATCTCTATGACGCACAGCGACGCCAGATTTGCATCGACGTCATACAACGCCAAACCATCCGAAACAAGCAGCTGTTGGAGGGGAGTAACAAGGCTGTGCAGCTGGAGCGCCAACGCGTATTGATGGATGCCGCATCTGATCCTGCGAGACAAAAGGCCCATCTGATGGAATCTTCAATGATCAACTGTCTACGCCATTCCTATGCCATCGGACTACCTTCCTAGACACCGGAGAACTTGATGTCACAGTCTACCCTGTTGCTGACCGGCGCCAACGGCCGAACCGGACGAGCCGTTTTGAAAAGTCTGTCTTCGTGCGGTATCGCCGTACGTGCGTTTGTTCGCCAATCCTCCCAGGCAGGCGACTTAAAAGGGCTGGGAGCACGCGAAATCAGCATTGGCGACTTTCTGGATGCCGAGTCCGTAAAAGCCGCGGTAGAAGGCGTATCAAAGGTCATGCACATCGGCCCACCGATGCATCCGGACGAAGTGGAAATCACCCGTAGCTTCATAGAGGCAGCGAAGCGGAATCAAGTTGAACACTTCGTCTATTACTCAGTGATGCACCCGCTGCGCAGGGAGGTGCGCCACCATCGCCTGAAACTGGAGGCAGAAGAAGCCTTGATCGAGTCCGGGCTGCCCTTCACGATTGTTCAGCCAGCCCGCTACATGCAGCACCTGGAGCCGATCTGGCGGAGCGTAGTCGAAGAGGGCGTTCATGCGATGCCCTTTTCTATTGAACAGAAGTTCAATGTGGTGGATCTTGCCGACTTGGCGGACGCCTGCGCAGTCGTGGCTTCGTCAGACAGGCATCTTTACGCGACCTATGAGCTCGCGGGTCCGCAGGCATTAAGCCAAGAGGACATGGCGCGACTCATCGCTCAAGTCCTGGGGAAGCCTGTCACGGCCAAGCAGGTATCCTGGGAGGCGATGGCCGAGAAGGCGTCCCGCGCCGGGGCCACACAAGACCGTATCTCCCAGATGTTGGTGATGAACAGGCACTACGATAGTCATGGATTTCGCGGCAACTCGAACGTGCTCGAGTATCTTCTGGGACGTCCCGCGACGCGCTTCAATGCATATGTTTCAGCTCTGCACGCCAGAGATCTCGAAAGCGCGAGCAGCTCATAAGGCCATTGGGCGCCCGTTCCATGCCTGGTATGGGCCCAGGCGTTTACTCGCGCCCACTGAGTGAACCGGTGCGTCCGTAATCGGTCAGGTTGCGAATACCTTAGGTCGTTCCGACGGAAGCCCGTCAGATCGGGACGTTCGCTGGATCGTAGTGGAAGAGACCGAGGGCGTCCTCATTGCGTGCCGGAACCCGCCGCAAGCCCTCCGGGTCCATCTGCGTCAACCGCTCGCCGCCGAGCAGCGCCTCTCGATGGATCATCGTCACGCGCTCCAGGCGCGCGGCCTGATAGCGGCGCAGTGCCGCAGGAGCATCGTTCGGGGCCGCCGCGAAACAGCGACCGATCACCACAGCATCTTCAATCGCCATCGCCGCACCCTGACCGAACCAGGGCATCATGGGATGCGCGGCGTCCCCAAGCACGGCAACGCGCTCGGTGACCCAACGCTGAAGAGGTTCGCGTGCGAAGAGCCCCCACTTGTGGCACGAGTGTGCCGCACCGATGAGCGCGCGCACCTCCATGTGCCAGTCGGCGAAATGCGCATCCAGTTCCGCTATCTCGGCGGGCTGCGACCAGCTTTCCGCCTCCCAGTTTCCAGTGCGTACGAAGGCGACGAAGTTCTGAAGCTTGCCCCCCCGTACGGGATAGCGCACGAAAATTCGGCCGGGTCCCACGAAGACGCGCGACCCTGACTCGAGCGGCAGGTCCCCAAGGCTTGTGGTAGGCACAAGCCCGCGCCAGGCGACGAACCCGGAGAAGTCGGGGACGGCGGCGCCGAACACCTGCTCACGGACGGTGGACTTCAGGCCGTCTGCGCCGATAAGCGCAACACATCTCTCGCGCTCGCCGCCGGCGAAGTGGAGCAGCACCTCGCCGGAGCTTTCTTCGATGCCCGTGCAGGTGCGCCCAAGGCAAAGAGTGTCGGGATCGGCGGCCTGCACAGCCTGCACCAGGATTGCATGCAGGTCCGCGCGATGCAGCTGCAGATAGGGTGCTCCATACTGCTCGCGCACACCAGTGCGATCAATCTCGATAAGTATCTCGCCGCTGTGCCCCTCGCAAGTGAGCTGCTGCAGGGGCTGGTCCGCTTGCGCTTCCACGGCCTGCGCGACGCCCACATGACGCAGGCCCTTGAAGGCATTGGGCGTAACGGAAATACCAGCTCCGACATCGCCGAGGAACGGTGCCTGTTCGAATATGCGGACTTGCAGTCCCGCGCGCTGCAGCGCCAGTGCCGCTGTCAGGCCGCCTATGCCCGCGCCTAGGACTGCGATGTAGCTTTCCGGTAGTGCACGATCGCTCAGAGCGGTTTCTCGCACGCGGTGAACCACAGGAATGTAGGTGTCTGCTCCCTGGCAAGCAATGTAAGGCCCTGAGACTCGAGTAGCCTCGGAAAGTCGGATGCGACGAAGGCCGGAGCATAGGGCTCACAATTCCAGCGCGCATCGAACTGCATCCAGATGCGGTTTCCAGCGGGAAACTCTGTGCCGTTCGGCGCATCGACAATGCTGAACGTTCCGCCGGGACGAAGCACGCGGGTGATCTCCGCCACGATGGGCGCGAACAGATGTTCCGGCACTTCGTGAAACAGGATATAGGCGAGCACTACATCGAAATGTCCTGAAGGGAACGGCAGCGACTCGGCGAGGCCCTGGTGGAAATGTACGTCTATGTCGAGATCCGTGGCGCGCTTGTGTGCGTAGCGCACCAGCGGCAAGGCGACGTCGAGCCCGTGGACCTCGGCTTGCGGGAACCGCTGCTTAAGTGCTGTCGTGCATTGTCCAATGGAGCAGCCCACGTCGAGCACTCGTGCGACGCGCCCGTCTGCCGGGGGGCGCACGAAGCTCACGACCTGTTGATGCAGTTCGTCCTGGTCGTTTTCCCCCTGGTAGAAAACCTTGGTGCCGTGATGGAAAAGTCGGCCCGCAAGCGGCTCACGCAAGTAGCCACC
Organism: Gammaproteobacteria bacterium; assembly: GCA_020832005.1. Taxonomy (GTDB): domain Bacteria; phylum Pseudomonadota; class Gammaproteobacteria; order Steroidobacterales; family PWYM01; genus PWYM01. The sequence continues at coordinate 11,545 of JAFIFN010000016.1, forward strand.
GGGCTGCAGGTGGATGTCGAGCGCGGCGTAGTCAGGCACCTGAAAGGTGGGATCGTAGTGCAGGCGCCCAGGGCGGCGGCGCTCGGCTGCGTTGAGTTCGCTTTCATGGCGAGCGGCTTCCGCGTACAGCGATTCGCGCACACGCCGCCACGAGGCATGCTGCTGGCTACGCATGATGCGCTTCCACATGGCCACCAGCGGATCCGCATCCGCGACCCGCACCAGCTGCTCAATCGGCGCGCGGCTGCCACGGCCTTCTAGCCCGGCGTCATCCGCCACTTGTTCGGCGCGTGCTGCCACATGAGGGAAAAACTCGCGGATGGCGAGATTGCGCACGCCTTCGTAGAAGTCCAGGTAGCTTTCGTCTGCCAGCGTGGGAGTGCGCGGCAGCACGCCGTCCATTCCACGGTCCATAATGAAGTCCTCCTAGAGCTTCCCAAGCGCGTCGTACAGACGTTTTACCAGGCGGTCCCGTTCGGCGAGCCTCGCGGCTCGCTGCTCGGGCGTGTCGCGATGATGCTCGATCATCTCGGCGGTCACGATACCGCGCTCTTCCAGCACCGTCTCGAGCACGCGCCGTCGATCGCGTTCGATCCATAGCTCGGCTCCGAGTTCGAGCACCACGTCGACCAGGCGGTCGAGGATGGGATTCGGCAGGAAGCTCGGCTCAGGCTCCGAGGCACTCGGCATAATTTTTCCGTCGGAGGTTGCGCTCATGCGACCGTTTCAGGCTTGCGCCCGATCACCACGTAGGGGTAACTGAGCGGCGGCTCACCCCAGGCACGAACGTCTTGGAAGCCGGCAGCACGCGCGACGGCTGCGAGGTCGAGACTCGCCGACTCCCGCCACCATGGCTCCCCGCCGTGCCGCGCCCCATGGTCGGCCCACCAGCGCCTGACTGCGTCGAGATCCGCGTAGCGGCTGACGTCGCTCATGAGTACGTCGCCACCGGGCCGCAGGACGCGGAAGGCCTCTTGGAACACCGCCTCTATTGCCTGCGCTGGAAGCTCATGCAGCAGGATGTACGAAGTGACGAGGTCGAAGCTCGCGTCTGCGAAGCCGGTGTCGTGGGCGCAGCGCTGAAACAGGCGCCACGGCAAGCCGCGGGCGTTGGCGGTGCGCAGCGCGTGCTCGAGCATGCGCAGCGAGAGATCGACGCCGAAAATCTCGGCCTGAGGAAAGGTCTCAGCGAGCGCAAGCGTGTACTGGCCGCTTGATGTGCCAACCTCGAGGATTCTTGAATAGTCGCGCTTCGGAGCCAAGGCGGCGACATATCGCCGTTGCTTGAAGATACCCCCAGGATACAAGCGGTCGACAAGTGCCTTGTGGATGAGTTGGCCATGCACGTAACCCATGTAAGGATGGCCATCCCAGCCCCCGTGCATGCGGTGGATCCATACATCCTGCCAATAGGCGGGTGCTCGCCAGTCCTCAGGCGCTGGCTCAAGCGTGGCTGGGCCCGTGTCCAAGGCGTGCAGCCTCGGTGTGACGCGAGGAGCGATTTCCTCAAATGCTTCGATGGCGATGCGGCCGTGCTCGTTCAGGTACCACTCCATGCCGAACTCGCGCGTCGTATACAGACTCGTTGGCTCAAGCCGTGCCCGCAACTCCCGGTCGATCGCATCCAAATCTTCCGGGAGAGCCTCGTCGTCCACCTGCGCGCGCAGCGATGCGTCGATATCCCGCGTCGCTTTGCCCAACCAGCGGCCCACGGAGGCCACGAATTCGAGCGATGCGCGCCCGCGCTGTGCCAGGGGCTCGTCCAGTCTTGCCATCATTCAGAAACCAGCCTGTTTTGCAACCATACTCATGGTGCAACACAGTGACGGCCTGTTCCAATCGATTAAGCTAATCCCGGCATAAGCTCAGTGCATGTCACGGTGAGGCGGTCTCACTGTGCTGTTGCAGTCTTTTAGAAACTGGACGCGGGTAGTGGGCCTTTGGGCGCGCACTGTTCGCACAGATGCCACGGATCTGCTGCATGAACAGCTCGGCGACCATAGGAGAGGGCACTCCCTTCCGATACAACAGCCCAGCCTTGCGATGCACGGGTAATCCCGGCGCATGGATGGTGGCAAGCTCCCCCCGCTTGAGGTCTTCGGCGATCCAGCTCGCGCCCAGCATAGTCACGAACTCGCCTCGCCGCACCAGCGAGCGTAGCAGCTCCAGGGAGTTTGTGAGGACGACGTTTGTGGGGGCGGGCAGGCCGCCCGTGGCAAAGTAGCCATCCATAAAGGCGCTCATGTGCCGCTGGTCGACGAGTGCCCAGCGCGCGTCGTACAGATCCTTAAGAGAGACCTCGGTGGACTGAACGAGCGGATGATCCGGGGCCGCCACCGCATGTGAGTGGATGTCGAGCAAGGCCTCGAAGGCGATACCCTCCACGGATGCCTGTGGTGCAACGGAAAAGGCCAAATCCATGCACCCATCCCGGAGCATGTCCGCCATCTCTTCGAATGGGCCGACAGTAACTTTTACCGTGACGTCGGGGTGGGCCACGACCAGAGAGGCGATGGCCTCGTCCAGGATACAGTTCGCGAACAGAGCGCCGACGCCAACGTGGAGTCTCCCGGACGCGCCGGACAGCAATGCCTGCAGGTCACCCTCCGCGGTCTTCAAGCTATTCAGAATTGGTTTGGCATGGCGCATGAGCAACAGACCAGCCTCGGTCGGTGTAACCCCTCGGGACGATCGGTGCAGCAAAGGCGTGCCGACTTGCTCCTCGAGAATATGAATGCTGCGAGTGAGCGCTGGCTGGGTAATATGCAACTCTACGGCTGCGCGGGAAACATTTCCGCATTCGACAACCCCGACGAAATGCCTTAACTGACGCAGCTCCATCGTAACCCTCCGGCCGCCGAAGCAAAGACCCGGCAGCGCGACCCGTGGCTTAAATTGCGTGCCCTTCGAGCATACACGCGTTGCTTAGGGATTTCCCAGTCCGGCTTTCTCGCCTATACCGCGTTGCTATGGTTTCGTGGTTCAAGCTCGCCGCTTATCCGGATCCGGGGCCTGTCGCGCAACGTGGCTGCCATGCCGCCGGTGCATGGCTGGAGCATCCGATTTGATTGGCGGGGCGCGCGGCAGGCAGTAGAGTCGGGAGGTCAGTGACGACGGAGACGGCTATGCACGACGAACACGCTTCAATTGACCGGAGGATGGTGCTCGCGGGGCTGGGTGGCCTCCTGGCGGGCGGGACGCTCGGTTCGCCCTCCCTGCTCGCGAGCGATCAGAGCGGCTCGCTACCGGGCTATCTGCCTGAGGAGGCGTGGAAGGGTGAGCCTGCCGTGATGTCGGGCAGAGCCCCGTTTGATCTCTCCGATCCGATGCAGAACTGGTTCGCGCTGATGAAGAGCACGAACAACCTGGTCGGCGCGCGCACTTACGTGCCGATGTTCATGCGCGTGTTCTTCGGGCCTCAGGGCAAGGCCCCGTTCCCCCTGTATACCTCCTTCGGCATGTGGACGTGGCAGCTCCAGCGCCCAGAACCTGGGCAATTCAAGGACTTGCAGCGCGACGACGTCATCCAGCGCGCGCTCTACACCGGGGTCATCTGCGATCCCTGGACATTCGAGCCCGTAGACCGTCTCTACATCCCATACACCGACACTACGGTCGAAACGCGCGATTCGTTGTTTGGCGAATCATGGCTACTACGCTCCGGTGGCCGCGGCTACGAGGGCATCGACCGTCCAGGCTTCCGTTCGGTTGACGAGGAGCGCCAGCGGCGCGGCACCCCGTACGTGCGTTTCGGCGAAGATGTGGCGTTTAATATCGCCGGTTTGCTGCAGACAGAGGGCCCCGCGCAGCCCCGGATGGACGGTTCCTTCTGGACGGTTCGCGAAGATGAGCTCATGAGCCCCGAGCACGATCTCGTTGAGGCTACCTACTCTTTCGCCGGCGTCTCGCGTGCGCGAGAGCGGCCTTGGCTCGGCCTCGATCCCGACGATGACTCGCAGCTGCTGATGAATACCCAGGGCCGCAAGGTGCACTCGGTGGAGCGCATTCCGCGGGTGATCCAAGAGACTTTGCTGAAGAAATACCCCGACCGAATCTAAGCTCGGGTACTCAACCGTCCCTTGCACTGGTGGCCCAGGGTAGTCGCCGGCATAGACAAGAAAACTGGAGGAGCGGCGTATGAGGGTTCGCCGGATATCCAGCCTGGCCGTACTGGCGCTGCTGGCGGGCGCTTGGGCTCAGGCAGCCACGCTGGAGGGCATGGTGCCTCGACACTTGCCCGGAACTATCAGTCACTTCGTAGCCGTTGGCGAAGCCAGGCTGCACGTGCGCGAGGCCGGCATGGGGCCCCCAGTGCTCTTTCTGCATCCATTGCTTAACGACTCGCGCATCTGGGCCGGTCAGCTGCGTGGTGCCTGTGCCGGACGACGCTGTATCGCCGTCGATCTCAGCGGCCATGGATGGTCGAGCCTGCTACCGGGCGAGGACCTTTCGCTGGACGCCTATGCCGACGAGGTGATCGGGCTGCTTGACGCACTCGGCATCGACGAACCGGTTGACGTCGTCGGCTTCTCAGGCACCGGTATTGTCGCAGCCCTGGTGCAGCAGCGGGCTCCGGGCCGTTTCAGGTCCATGACGTTGCTCAGCGTCCGGTTCATCGATGACGACACTATAGGAGAGGCCGCGATGGCCGCCGGGCGCCAGTATCGTAGTGACAACGCGCGCCTGCTTATTGCGGAGGGGCGCGATGCACTCTTCAGGCGCTTCGCCGCCTACATTGTGGCACCGGACGCGTCGCTCGCCGTACGCGCGCGCTACCGAAGCATGCTGGAGCAGACCGCCTACGAGACGATTGTCGCTTTCATGCTGGCCCGCGATGTGAGCGCATCGCCCGACCTGCTCGACAACCTGCACTTGCCGGTGCTGATTCCAGTGGCGGAAGCCGACCCCATCATCACGAATGAACGCGCTCAGGAGCAATTGCGTCGGCTGCCCCAAGGCCGGATGGCAATGGTTGAGGCCAGTGGGCGATTGCTGCCTCTGGAAGCGCCCGATGCGCTGAATGAGGTGCTGCGTGATTTCTGGGTGGAGCTGGACGGCGCCGGAACGCAAACGAGGCTGCCATGAAGCTGCCGACTTTCATGCGCGCTTTGCGAATGAGCTGGCTTGCGCTCCTCACGCTGGCGGGTGCAGCCGCGCACGCCGTCGAGCCCGTGACTTCAACTTTCCGTGGAGGTGGCGAAGTACCGCTCGTGCTGACCAGCTGGGGCAACCAGGACGGCCCCGGAGTGCTGCTGGTGCATGGATTTCTCGGCAGCGCACTTCTGTGGAGGCAGCAGCACGACAGCACAATGGCGCAAACCCACGCCATGGCTGCTTTCGACCTGCGCGGCCACGGGGCCTCCGGCAAACCTTGGAACCGCGAGGCCTACGTCGATACGCGCGTGTGGGCGCAAGACGTCGATGCGGCAATTCGCGAGAGTGGGCTTGAGCGTCCCGTGATCGTAGCGTGGTCGTACGGCGGCTACTTCCTGATGAACTACCTGCGACACTATGGCACCTCGGCAGTGAGCGGCATCGTGCTTGTCGGCTCCGACGGCGGCCTCGTGCGCCGTGAGCCAACGGCGGCCGCTGTCGACGAGGAGACAGCGCAGCAACGACGGGCGGCCTCCTCATCCCCGGACCTGCAGGTCATCACCCGCTGGAACGCCGCCTACGTTGCCGATGTGCTGGCACGAGATGGTCCGCTGCCGCCGGCCGAGATGGAACTGCTGCGCCTCACGCTCGGACTTGTGCCCCATTATGTGCGACCGTTCCTGCGCGAGCACCGCACCGACAACACCGACCTGCTCGAACAGATAGACGTGCCAGTGTTGTTCATCCATGGAGAGAAAGACCTTTCGGTCCCGCTGGCTACGGTGCGCGAGGCTGCCGGGAGATTACAAAACGCACGACTGGGTGTTTACGAGGGCGTGTACGGACACCTGCCTTTCTGGTACTGGCCCAAGCGCTTCGAGGAGGATCTCGAGCGCTTCATTGCTGAGGTTCATCATGACCGGGAGCCCTGACCCGATACAGACACCGCCAGTTAATCGCCGCGAGCTGCTCGCAGCGGCAGGGGGGCTGGGCCTTGTGGCCTTCGCAGGACGCCTGGCTACGGCTGGCGATCGAGCAGGCGAATACGTGCCGCCTGGGCTCGAGCGGGATCTTCCGCCGGAAGCAGGGCGTTTGCCGCGTGCGAGCTTCTTGACCAGTGGGCCCTTTGATCTGTCTGACCCTCGCGAGTATGCGCTCGCGCGGACGAAGGCGATGATCAACCTCGTTGGCCGCACCGCGTGGCTGGCGGTACTTACACGCCATACCCTCTGTCCGCCCGGCCGGCCCGCCGTGCCGCTCGCCAATGAGCTAGAGCTGTTCACGATGTGGCACGAGCGCACTCCCGAAGGCGATGTGCAGCGCAATATTTTCACGCGCGTGCCGCTCGATCCACGCACCAACCGTCCGACCTATGAGTTGGAGAACCCCCTTACAGGGAACATCTTGCGCCTGCCGGATACCCTCTTCGCCCTGACCTTGCCCGTGCGGCTCGGCGGCGACCTGCACATTCGTGACACCACCGAGGCGGCCCAACCTTGGTTTCACTTTGGAGCCTACCTCGACCTCGTCTCGCTCGCGGTGCGCGGCGGCGACGGCCCCCACCAACCCTCCCTTGATTCTTCTGTCTGGCGTGTGCGCCATGACGAGCTGATGGATCCTGAGCGCCCTCTGGTGGATGCACATTACTCGCAGTCTGCGCTAGTGCGTGCGAGCCTGGTCCAGTGGACTGGCTACGAACCGGATGACCCTACCCAAATGCTGATCTCCAAGTCCGGCCTGAAGGTTAACGCGCGCGAGGCTCTGCCCGAAGCCGTGCACTCATGGATATTGGATAAATACCCGGAGCGGGCGTGATGCATCAGCCGTGCGCATGACGGTTTCACGTGAACTGATTGGAAATCGACGGCACGCTTCTCAATTCTGGGTGCGCCAATAGGGAAAACTACTGACACTGCGGCGAAGGCGCTGGCTTCGAAAAGCAGTCGCCGCAGGAGGAACCGCCCGCATGCAGCGAAGGCGCTTTTTGACCACAGCCGGTATGCTCGCCGCTTACACCCTTTCGGGCCGTCATGTCGCGGCTGCTGAGCCGCAAGCAGCCGGTCCGGCAGGGCTGCTTCTGGGCGAGGGACCGCAAGGTCACGGCGACGAACTCACTAACGGCGGCGCGATCGTTCGCTGGAACGCCGCCCGACAGGCGTGGTTCATGTGGTATTACGGCCGCGATCGAAGTTTCCCGGCTGGTTACGCGCCTGCACTCGGCACCGGCAGCGTCCTGCTCGCGACCTCGCCGAACGGGTTCGCATGGGAGCGACACGCAGGGCCGCTGCCGGGCGGGGCCATCATGGTGCCTGGCAGCGCGCCGGATGCCTTCGATTCCGCGCACATCGGCACCAGCGACGTGCTGTTACATGAGGGTCTGTGGTACCTGTTCTACTTCGGCGGGGATCACTCCACGGTCGAGGACCCACCCAGGGGCTACGAGGCGCCCGGCTACCTGATGCGGCCTGGACTCGCGGTGAGTCGCGATGGCCTCAACTGGGAGCGACGCCCCGGTGCGGGCAGTGGAGGCGCGCTCCTTGATCCAGGATCGGACGAAGTATATGCAGCATTTCCGAGCGCACTTCACGATGGCCAGCAATTTATTCTGCAGTACTCTACGCTGCGTAAGGATGTCTTCTACTGGCGTACGAGGCATGCCGTTTCCGAGGATGGCGTGAAATGGGAGCCTCTCGGCGAACTTAAGTGGGAGCAGGAGCCGGCAGGCTTCGAAACGGGCGGCAGCAATACCCGATGCGTAATCGCCAACCCGCGGGGCGACGAGCCACGTTGGCTGATGTTTTACACAGCCCTGGATGCGCGGTTCCCACTGTATACCCGAACCATCGGTGTGGCGGGCTCTGACGACGGCCTTCGCTGGCGGCGGCTGTTAGATGAACCGATCTTCTCGATAGGCTCTCGTGACAGCTGGGACGGCGGCGGCGTGTCCTTTCCGCAGGTGGTGGCGCGCGACGGTCAGCTGTGGATGTATTACTACGGCTTCGCTGATCGTGGGAACACTGTGGGGCCCCAGCGCGGCATCGGACTGGCAGTAAGCCCGGACGGCGATCTTCGTGGTTTCCGGCGCTACCGTCCTACTCTCCTCTTATGAGAGAACCGCTCGTGAGACAAGCTAAAGGAGTCATAATGTCCCCTGATCGCAATCCGCTACGACCCGTCACCGATGAAGCCCGGTCTCAATGTGCCCCCGATGCTGCGCTGAGCCTGCATCGGATGTTTGCTCCGAAGTGCGTCGCTAAGCTGCTCCCGGTGGGCTGGTGAGCGCGCCAACCGAGGGGCGGCCCGATCCGCAGAACCCGCCGCGCGGACCGGCGCCCAAGCGTACGGTGCTGGCGCCCGGGCAGCTCGACGACGTGGCGTCGGCCATCATGCTCCTCGGCCGGGAGTTGTGGGTGCTCACCGATCGCATGCGCATGCTCGAAGCCCTTCTCGATCAGCACGACATACCTGTGCGCGAACAGTTGGAGCGCTCGGTCCCCGATGGAGACTTGGCGGTAGAGCTCAGTCGCGACGCAGAGGCCTTCGCAGCACGTCTGCTGAATACCCTGGCAGGACGCGGCGCGTCGGAAACGGAGACATCGTCCTAGTCTGATAGGCGTGGATGCGCTTTGTGTAGAGCAGAGTCCTGATTATGCACGTCCGGTTCGGCAATTGTCTTGGTCCGCGCAAGCATTGACTCGTCCAAGCGGTACCTTGACAGGGTCAGCAGGCTGAGAGCTGCCGCCGCTGCAGGTATAAACGCCATTCCGACCAGAATACCGAACAGCACCTGTGGTTCCTGGACGGCATCGGGTGGCAGGTTGCGGTTGAAGCCCACGAACGCGAGAACCCAGCCCACGATCAGCGGCCCAAAAGCGCCGGAAAACTTCTCCACGAAACTGTAGCAAGCGGCATAAATGCCTTCCCGACGCATACCGGTACGTCTGAAATCGAAATCGATGGTGTCAGTCAGCATGGACATGGCAAGCAGGATATTTCCGCCCATGCAGATGCCCACCAGGATGCCACGAGCATAAAAGAGAGTAATGTGGTCTGTTGGTTGGGCCAATGCCCAACTAAGCGAATAGATGATAAGCACACTTGTCGAGAAGGCGTAGGCGGCGCGTTTCCCAAAACGCTTCGACAGCCGTACGAACACGGGCATCATCAATATTGTGACGATTGTATTTATCAGGCCGAATACAGCGAGATGTGCAAGCGGTATCTGCAGATAAGCCGTGATGTAAAACAACGTTGTGGCCGCAGCGCTCGCAATACCGATCAGCTGAAGGGCCTTGGTGGAGATCAGCCACAGGAACGGCTTGTTGTCGAACAGAAGACCTATCTGAGCTTTCACGCTGTGTGCTGTGCGCGTCGTAAACGTGAATCGTGCCTCGCGGGTGCCGAAATAGCAGCCCACCATTGAAGCGAAAATGATTGCCGAGAACAGCAGTGCGACGATCCGATAGGCTTCGCGCCCCTCACCGAAAACCTGGAGAAGAATCGGTGCAATGGCGCCTGCAATACTTGAGCCGATAGAGACGAACACAACTCGATAGGAGTGCAGCGAGGAGCGCTCGTGATAACCGTCAGTCATCTCCGCCGGCATCGCCATATAAGGCACGTTGAAGATGGTGTAGCCGAGGGTATAGAGCAGCAGGGCGGCAAGTGCGTAGGCGGCGGAGGCCGCCTGGGTTGAAAACTCCGGGATCGTGAACAGCATGCCGAACGCCAGTGCCGAGATAAATGCTCCTACTACCAGGAACGGCCGCCGCCGCCCGCGGCGAAAGGTGGAGCGGTCACTGATGACGCCCATGATCGGATCTGTGGCGACATCAAAGAGCTTCGACGCGAAGACGATAGTGCCAGCCAGGCCCGGATCGAGTCCGACTACATTTATCAGGTAGAACAGGATCAGAATCGAGATGCTGTTCATCAGCACGGCGACGCCCAGCGCACCTGAGCCCCACATCAATTTGAGGCGTGTCGGCAGCTTTTCCAGGCGTTCTATCATGCGCGTTTGGCCTTGTTATGGCTGCAGTTACAGGGGTGCACAGCGTCGTCGATCCAGTGGCCGTGCTTGCGATCCAGGAAGTGCTGGGTATGTGTCAATCTTCGGACCGGTTCGCGTCACGGATGAGGAGGTTAGGAAGGAAACTGTTATCCCAGGGCTTATCAGCCGGTGTGTCGCCTCCCGTTCGAAGAATCACCATGTTCTCTGACGGGATCATGTAGACGACCTGATTCGCATTTCCATCAAATAGGAACAGGTCCTTGTCCAAATAGGGCTCGCTATGGAAAGTCCTGCCAACTTCCATTGAGGGGTGCAAGGATCCCCGCCACTCAACATACTCGCCGGCCACCCAGACCCCCATGCCATGATGCGGATTCTCCATTGTCGGTGTTCGCATCTCGGCTACGTAGCCTTCGGGTAACAGGCGCACACCCTCCCAGACACCATCATTTATGAGCAGAATCCCGATACTCAGCCAGGACCGCGCTGGCAACATGAGGCAACAGCCGGAATGGGCCGTGCCACCTTCCCGGTTCACCCACACCTTGCCGCCTTGCGCTCCCAAGGGTTGTAGAAGCATTTCGCCAATATAGCGCGCGTATCGCACACCGGAGGCTCGCTCAATCAAGGGCGCGATCAGTTGCGAGTTGGCGTTCGAATACTCGTACCGAGTGCCGGCCGGATGAGTGACCGGATACTCATGGATGATTATTTCATCATGTCTCGGATGCAGGTAGGCACGGAGCAGTATGCTATCAGCATCGCGCGCCAGGGCCTGAGGTAGGAGTCCGCTTCGCATATCGAGAAGATGGCGAATAAGAATCTGCGACCTCTGCGCATCGTCACGCCACTCCGTGATGAAGTCAGCGACGGGTTGATCGACAGAAGCGATATGTCCTTCGATGAGCGCGCGGCCAACAAGAATTGCGGTAACCGGTTTAGCGAGAGACCCTGACACGATCAACGTGTCCTGCTCGAAGCCATCAAAGTAGGCTTCGTGCTCGATCTTGCCGTTGCGCCAAACGATGAACGCAGAGCTATTCCGTTCTTGGGCGTACGCAGCCGCCCGGGATAGTGCGCCGCTAGACAGCGTACCGGGCTGCGCCATGCTGAAAGCAGTGGGTACTGAGGCTCCCGGAACAGTTTCGACCGGGTCGTATTGCGTCAGCCCACCACCCCTGGAGGTGCCCTGTTGCATCGCTTCGAAGCGGAGTCTGTAAAGCGCTTCCTCTTCAGCAGAGCCCGCCCGCTGCTTGTCCACACCGTTTGAAGATGTTTCAATCGGCGAACCACATGCAGCCAACGCCACGCCGAGCGAGATATAGATAAGAAAGGGAAGTAAGGGCTGTCGGATAACTGTCATGATGTTCCTTAACTGCCTCCCTCCTGGCGTTGCTTGTTACGCAACTCCTCGAATACTTTGTACTCGTTTACGTCTCCCATCGCTTGCTTGGACCATTCGGTTGCAAAGCTCCGTGGGAAACGCTCATCGCTGTCGCGTTCGCCGGTCGCAGACCAGAGCAGGGGAAAATGAGAACCTGCGGGCCTCTCGTTCTCGATCATCTCGTCGAAACTTACCCCCGCGAGATTTACGCAGTCGGGCCGTGGGCTCCAGCGTATATCGTCCCCGAAGACGCGCACGGAAAGCGCGATTCGCCAATCGTCTGTCGGATTTCCGCCAGACCAATGGAGCACCCAAGGGTGAACAATCAAAAGATCGCCCGGGTCCATATCCCAAGCCAGAAACTTGAGGCCTGGCTCTCCTCTTCGCTTTTCGATATCAGGATGCGCGACCCTGTCCTCGGGCTTTCGCATCTTGCGGGCGTTCGGCGAAAATAGCCAGTAGGGTACGTCCTCGATCTGACTTCCGGCGAGGACCTCAAGACAATTCGCCTTGACGATCGGTGTGAGTGGAATCCAGATCGACGGCACCATCTTGCCCTTCACGGGCCAACCCATGCGGTCACAGTGCCATTGCGTGTACTCCGTCGACTGGGGAGACTTCACAAAGAATTCATCGAAGAAAAACCGAATCTCGGACGACTCCATGACCCGGCCTGCAGCCTCAGCGATGGCCGATTCAAAAATGAATCTTCGGAACTCCGAAACCCTTCGCGCCATATACCGACCAGGCATGGTAGGCAACAGGCCCACGTCCTTCTTATCGATGGCAATCTCGCGCGCGACGGGCTCCAGTAGATCGATCCAGTCCTTGCTCAAAACGTTTCGTAGACACACTACGCCATCACGCTTGTAATCTTCTACATCCTGCCGGTCGATCGGCCTGATGGGACTTCGATTGAGGTGCATGCTCACTGGATCCTTGTATTGTCTGTATGCGGGTCTTCGGCCAGGGACGCGCTATTGCTGGTGCCTGTAGGTCTCGTCCATTTTCGACAACACTAGCAGTCCATACAGGCAATGATCGAATAGAAAATATGGCGCCATCCATAAGAGAATTCGATAGCGTGGGCTTGAGTCGCGACGAGTACCGGCGAGGGGGCAGTGATAACCAATGGCATCTTGATGCGTGGCTGATAACAATCAGGCTTGCGCCCCGGACCCCTCGCGAAATCCGGCAGACATAGTCCGGGCGCCGTCGCTTTCTTCAGAGCCGATCCGGATACTTCTCCGCAAGTACACGCTTATGGAAATCCGGGAGATCCTCCGGGCTGTGCACCTTCTTCCCCGTGGCGAGACTGCACAGGCTGTCTGTGTCCGCGAACGTATAACCCGCCCAAGGTTTCTCAAAGGCCTTGTTGATTCCGAGGAAGTTGTAGTTGGTCTGTATCAGACTCACATCGGGGTCCATGACATCACGTGAAGCGCAGCGCCAAGTGTTCTCCGTGAATCGGGGCTGGTGCCTTCCAGGCTCACGGTAAACGCCCCCAAGGAAAAGGACCAGGTCATCACCCCATTTCTTGATCAGGCTGGGCCTTGGCTTGTTCGGGTCATCATCAGCAAACTGGAGTTCCTCGATAAAACGCGATCCGCCCAAGGGGAAAGACAGGAAGTTCTCGACGAAGATGTAGTCTTCCAGTTCCATCAGCTTCCCGTTGAAAGGGTTTTTAAGCGTCTTGACCGGCTCCATGGTGTTTGGATCCAGGTGGATCGCGGTATACATGGATCGCATGAGTGCCGTGCCCTCCGGAAGGCCAGGAAACTCCTCGGGATCGGGCACCTGCAGCTGCCAAGTGAACATCGATGCTATGCCCAAGAGCAACCCGCCCGGCAAATTCTCGCGAGCCACTAGCTGCCGCGTAAGCATGGGGATGTACGTGCGCCGGCCGACGAGGTTGTTGGTCATCTTGAGCTTTGCGAGGTGATTCTCGTGCGGATCCTCCAAATCGAAGTTTCCCGTCTTTGCCGCCTTCCACGGGATTCCATCCATTTCGTTGTTGACAAATTCGCGCTGACGCTCGTAAGCAGTGAATACTTCACTGTCGCCTTCTCTGCTTTTGTCTTCATCGGCATTTGCGGAGCCGCCTTTGGCGCCGACCACCGCAAGTGCGCCAAGTGAGCCCCCTATGGCGGTGAGCATCATGCGCCGCGTGGGGTCGAGTGCGTCTCCGCTCGGTGGTGGGGGCTGCAGCTCTTTCGATTTGCTCATTGGGGCTCCTCGGCGGCTCGGTTTGTTTTCACTGGTAAGTGGTTCGCTCGCTCGGCTAGTGAGCGCACGAAAGCACTGAGGTCAGTACAAAATCTGTCGGCAGCGATGTGTCGCTGTCCGAATTCTTGTTTAGTATTGTTCATGCGACAGCTTGCCGCTCATGCTTTTCCCTCATCCAAGCATAAGCAGCCGGCATGGGGCAGCCGCATTACCGCAGGTCACACCTAGTCAATCCGAGTACGCAGCCCGTAGCGCGACAGCATCATGGCGCCCATCAGCGACAGGATGGCACTTCCGAACACCACCGTGACCATTGGCCAGGGCGTGTCGTTCTGCAGCATGCCCACGACCTGGATGATCACCGCGCCGGCCGCCTGCTGCAGGAATCCGACCATGCTCGAGGCCGTCCCGGTGGCCTCTGGCACCGCCGAGATCGCCCCGGTCTGGGTGCTGGGCACGGCAATACCATTGGCGATGGTGATCAGGGCCATAGGAATGAAGAAAGCCGCCGGCACCCACAGTCCACTGGCTGTGAAAATCACCGGCAAGGTGGCGAATACCACCGCAAGCCCCGCGCCGAGCAGGATCAGCCGGTTGATACCCAGTCGCGCTGCCAGGCGTGCCGAGATGTAGCTGCCAAGAATGTAGCCACTGGCCGGCAACAGGAAATACAGCCCGTATTCCGTCGCCGGGCGCCCGAGCACATCGACCATGAAATACGGTGCGCCCGCCATGAAGCCGTAGAACATGCCGATGATCAGCATGCCCTGGATGGCATAGGGGTAGAAGCTGCGACGTGTCAGCACGATGCGGAATTTCTCGATCCAGCTGCTCCGACGGCGGGCTTCCGAAACTGGCGGATCCGGCAGATAGCGCAGCGTGAAATACAGCACCACGCCACCGGCGAGCAGCAGCACCAGGAAGATGCCGCGCCAGCCCGTCGTATCGACCAGCGCACCGCCGATGATGGGCGCAAGCATGGGCGGCACGACCATGGCCATGGTCGTCCACGACAGTGCCGCGGCCATGCCTTCGGGGCCGAACAGGTCCGAGAGCAGGGCGCGGGTAATCACCAGTCCCGCGGCAGCGCCTACGGCCTGGATGGCGCGCCCGGCCACCAGCCAGGACAGGGAGGGCGCCAGCAGGCACATCAGCGTGCCGATGCAGAAGATCCCCATGGCCACGGTGAGCACCGGACGGCGGCCAAAGCGGTCAGACAGCGGGCCGTAAATCAGCAGCGACGGCCCGAGGGCGAACACGAAGACGCTGAAGGCCAGCTGTGCCTGGCTGACGCTGACGCCGAAATGCTGCTGGATGGTCGGCAGCGCCGGCACCATGATCTGCATGCTCAGCGGCCCAAGCGCTGCGATCACGGCCAGCAGCAGGAACAGGCGGCGATTAGCCCCCGGCATCGGTGTGCTGCGACGGGGCCGCCGGCGCCACGGGTGTGTCAGGCATGCAAGCCGCCGACCGCAAGATACTTCATCTCGACATATTCCTCGATGCCATGTCGACTGCCTTCGCGGCCGATACCCGATTCCTTCACGCCACCGAACGGTGCGACCTCGGTCGAGATGATGCCGGTGTTCAAACCGACGATGCCGTATTCGAGCGCCTCGGCGACACGCCAGGAGCGACGCAGGTCGCGCGTATAGAAATACGCAGCCAGGCCGTACTGCGTGTCGTTGGCAAGTGCGATGGCCTCCTCGTCGGTATGGAAGCGGAACAGCGGGGCTACGGGCCCGAACACCTCCTCGTGGGCGATCTTCATCGAGGCGGTGACATCGCTGAGCACGGTGGGCTGGAAGAACGTTCCGCCCAGCGCGTGGCGCTTGCCACCGGCGATGATGCGTGCGCCTTTGGTGGTGGCGTCTTCGATATGTTCCTCGACCTTGGCCAGCGCCTTGTCATCGATCAGCGGACCCTGGTGCGTGTCACCCAGCAGCCCGTCGCCGACGATCAGCTTGCCGACTGCCTCGGTGAGCCGCTTGGCGAACGCATCGAAAATGCCATCCTGGACCAGGATGCGGTTGGCGCACACACAGGTCTGCCCGGTGTTGCGGAACTTGCTGGCGATCGCGCCTTCGACAGCGGCATCGAGATCGGCGTCGTCGAAGACGATGAACGGTGCGTTGCCGCCCAGCTCCATCGAAACTTTCTTCACCGTCTCGGCACACTGGGCAATCAGCAGCTTGCCCACAGGCGTGGAGCCGGTAAACGACAGCTTGCGCACGATGGGGTTGGCGGTCATCTCGCCGCCCAGCGTGCGGGCCTTGCCGGTGACGACATTGAACACGCCCGGAGGCAGGCCCGCGCGCTCGCCGAGTTCGGCCAGCGCCAGCGCCGAGTAGGGCGTCTGCTCAGCCGGCTTGCTGACCACCGTACAGCCGGCCGCCAGCGCGGGCCCGACCTTGCGCGTGATCATGGCTGCGGGGAAATTCCACGGCGTGATGGTGGCGACCACGCCCACCGGCTGCCTGAGTACCAGCAGGCGGGTGTCGGCGCGATGGCCGGGGATGGTCTCGCCATACAGGCGCCGGCCTTCCTCGGCGAACCACTCGAGGAAACTGGCCGCGTAGACGATCTCGCCCTCGGCTTCCGCCAGTGGCTTGCCCTGCTCGGCGGTCATGAGCTTTGCCAGGTCCGCCTTGTTCTCGAGCAGCAGTTCATGCCAGCGGCGCAGGATCGTGCCGCGGTCCTTGGCCGTGCGCGCCCGCCACTCGGGCAAGGCGGCCTCGGCCGCCTCGATGGCCTCGCGCGTCTCGGCGACCCCCAGTGACGGCACGCTGCCCAGTACCTTCCCGGTGGCCGGGTTGGTCACGTCCTTGGTCGCCCCGTCCCTGGCATCGATCCACCGGCCGGCCACATAGGCCTGCTGCCGGAACAGCCGGTCGTCACTCAACTTCATGGCCTGCTCCCCTCGTGCGAAATGACCCGACATTGTAGCCGCTGTGGACGGCTACAGGCGGCTCAGCGCACGTCGCGACCGCTGATCAGATCCTCGATCGACGGGGCGGGGTGGCCCGGGCCAAGCTTGCCGCTCTTCAGGCGCCGGATGTAATCGTGGTAGGCGCGCATCGCCTGGTGGCCGAGCAGCAGCATGATCGGGATGTTGGCGATCAGCATCACGCCGGTGCCCACCCCCGTGAGGTTGTCGAGCTGCGCATCGGTTTCGATGAAGCCCAGCGTGGCCACGATGATCAGTAAGCAATACACAAGCTTGTAGGGCAGCACCGAGCGTTTGCCGAGCAGGTAGATCATGCCCTGCTCACCGTAGTAGGCCCAGGAGATCATGGTCGATATCGCGAACAGCCACGCGGCGATGGTGACCAGCCACTTGCCCAGTCCGTCCTGCACGGTGTCGAAGGCCTTGGCGGTGAGCGTGGCACCGACATAAGTGAAGTGGATGCCGCCGTCGACCAGGGTCGGCTGTACCGTCGTGTTCACGGTGTTCCACTCGATGACGACGGTCTCGTCATTGGCGACCACGCGGCCGTCGATACGATGCAGGTTGTTGCCCGACTGCACGTTCTCATGCGCCTCGATGATCATGAACACGCTCTGGCCATGCGTCCACTCACCGGCGGCTCGCGGCAGCTGCGGCACCTCGGTCGTCTCGAAGCTCCATGCGCTCTCATCGATCTGCACTGCCGCCGGCGGCTGCGTGTAGGTGACTTCCGCAGGGCGGTTCCAGATGCCGGTGGAGAGAATCACCAGCGCGGTGAACGTACACACCACGAGGGTGTCGATGAATGGCTCGAGCCCCGCGACCACGCCTTCGCGGGCCGGCTCGTCGGTTTTCACCGCCGAGTGGGCGATGGGGGCCGAGCCCTGGCCGGCCTCGTTGGAGAAGAGCGCACGCTTCATGCCAAACAGGAAGGCATAGGCGGCAGTGCCGCCGATGAAGGCGCCGGCGGCTTCCGTCGGTGCAAACGCCGACTTGAAGATCAGCACCATCAGCCCGGGCAGTTCCTGGGCATTGACGATCAACACATAGCTGCCGGCCAGCAGGTAGATCGCGCACATGAATGGCACGAGGCGGCCGGCCACGGCACCAATGCGCTTGATGCCACCGATGATGACGCTGCCCACGACCACGGCGAGGATGATGCCGCAGGCCACACTGGGGATGCCGAAATAGGTCTGCGTGATCTGGCCGACGTTCCAGGCCTGGAACATGTTGCCGCCGGTGGTCGCCGAGATCAGCAGCGTGACGCAGAACACGCCGCCGACGATGCTGCCGAACATGCCCCATCGCGGTCCGTGCCGGCGCAGGCCCTTGCTGACCACCCACATCGGCCCGCCATGCGGGTCATCGGGATCATCGGTATTGCGATACAGCATCGAGAGCGTGACTTCGGTGAGCTTGACCGACATGCCGAGCATGCCGACCACCCACATCCAGAACACCGCGCCCGGTCCGCCAAGTGCTATGGCCAGCGCCACGCCGCCGATGTTGCCCAGGCCCACGGTGGCCGACAGTGCCGCCGATAGCGCCTGGAAGTGATTGATCGCGCCCGGGTCGTTGGGGTCGTCATAGCGCCCGCGTATGACCGCCCAGCCATGGGTGAGCGCGCGGAACTGCGAAAAGCGGCTCCAGATCGTGAACAGGATGCCGGTGGCGAGCACCACGAACAGCACGCTGTCATGCCAGAGGATGTCGTTGAGTACACCCAGGAAATTGTCGAACCCCGTCATCTGCGCGGTGCCTCCAGAATTGCCGTGACCCCCATGCCCCCGGCCGTGCAGATCGAGATCAGCCCCCGGCCACCGCCGTTGTCGGCGAGTATCTTGGCGAGGCTTGCGACAATGCGCCCGCCGGTGGCGGCGAACGGATGGCCGATGGCCACGCTGCCGCCCTTGACGTTCAGCCGACTGCGGTCGATGGCACCCAGCGGTGTGTCGCGACCGAGCTTCTCACGGCAGAAGTCTGCCGATTCCCACGCAGCCATCGTAGCCAGTGCCTGCGCGGCGAAGGCCTCATGGATTTCGTAGAAGTCGAAGTCCTGCAGGCCAAGTCCGGCATCTTTGAGCATCTCCGAGACGGCATAGGCCGGCGCCATCAGCAGCGTCTCTTTCTCGACGAAGTCGATGGCTGCGACCTTGGCGTGGGTGAGCCAGGCCAGCGGCTCGAGCCCGTTGGCCTGCGCCCAGTCTTCCGAGGCCAGCAGCACGCAGGCCGCACCGTCGGTCAATGGCGAGGAATTGCCTGCAGTGAGCGTGCCCCGCGCGCTGCGATCAAACGCAGGCTTGAGCTTGGCCAGGCGCTCCAGCGAGGTGTCGCGCCGGATGTTGTTGTCTTCTGTGACGCCCTGGAAGGGCACGACGAGGTCGGCATAGAAGCCTTCGTCCCAGGCGGCGGTGGCCCGCTGATGGCTGGCCAGGGCCAGTGCGTCCTGGGCCTCGCGGGTGATGCCCCACTGCTTGGCCGTCACCTCGGTACTCTGGCCCATCGAGAGGCGGGTGCGCGGTTCGCCCGTATCCGGAAACGCGGGCTTCAGGTGGCCGGGCCGCAGGCCCAGCCAGGGTTTGAGGCGGGCGCCGAGACTGCGGCCGCGATAGCTGGCCATCGCGATGCGCCGGAAGGCATCGCCGAACACGACGGGCGGGTCGCTGGTGGTGTCGGTGCCGCCGCCGATGCCGCACTCGATCTGGCCCAGTGCGATCTTGTTGGCCACCAGGATCGCACCCTCCAGGCCGGTGCCGCAGGCGCGCTGCAGGTCTACCGCCGGGGTTTCGGGCGCAAGCCCCGAGTCCAGCACCGATTCGCGCGCCAGATTGAAATCCCGCGAGTGCTTGAGCACTGCCCCCAGGGCGACATCGCCCAACTGCTTCCCGACCAGCTGGTACTTGTCGACCAGCCCGCGCAGCGCTGCGGTCATGAGCTCCTGGTTGGAGCAGCGCGCATAACCGGTATGCGAACGGCAGAACGGAATGCGCGAGCCACCGATGATGGCCACACGGCGGGCTTTCCCATCGTTCATATCGATCCCCTGCAATCCCCGGGCGTCGTCCGGCGCCAACTTACACCAACCGCGGGTCGAATGCTGCCCTCGCTGGTGCAGCGAACCGCCACTGGTGAGCGGATTTAGCGGCTGGACGGTGACTTGCTAGACTGGACGTCGCAGGTTTTTGCGCAGGTCCAGTCGGGCCGGGCGCATCATTGCAGCATAGCCGCAGGGCAGCATTATCGTCATGGCCCCGATCATCGAGTACTTCGTCATCGCCATCGTCGGCATGTTTGTCATCGTCAATCCCCTGACGACGGCATTCGTGTTCGCATCGCTGACCACCGATGCGACAGAAACCGAGCGCCAGCAGATCGCGTGGCGGGCCGTGCTGACCTCGACGATCATGCTGCTGTCGTTCGCGCTGCTGGGCTCGGTGATTTTCCAGCTTTTCGGCATCACGCTGGCGGCGTTCAGGATTGCCGGTGGCCTGATCCTGTTCGGCATCGCCATGGGCATGCTGAAGAAAAGCGAGGCGCCGGACCACGACAAGCGCGACGTTGAGCCCGCCGGAAAAATCGCCGAGGACATCTCGATCGTACCGCTGGCGATTCCGTTCATCAGTGGTCCGGGGGCGATCGCCACGGCCATGATCCTGACGAGCGAGGCGCCCGATCCGTGGTACGCCACCGTGGTTTTCCTCGCGGTGTTGCTGACGACCGGCACGTGTTATTTCACGATGATCTATTCCAGGCACGTCATCCGCTGGCTCGGTGAAAGCGGCCGGCGGGTACTGACGAAGATTTTCGGGCTGATCCTGGCCGTGATCGCCGTGCAGTTCGTCATTAATGGCACGGTCGACGCGATTGATGACTTCCTCGCCGATCGACAGATCCTCGTCACTGAACCGGTGGGCGCAACTGCCACGCACCCCCTTCATGCGGGTGCGGCTCTGGTTTGACGGTACGCCGCCTGATGGCGGGTGACGCTCCCGGCCAGTTTGCGCGACAATACGCTGCCCACGCCCGCCCTCGGCGCTGCCAAATCCGTGAGCTCCCCCATGTCGTCCGAGTCCCTGCCCACGCGCCTGTTCACCGAGGTTGGTCGCCTCGTGCGCCTGGCCGCGCCGCTGATCGTGAACAACCTGGCGATGGCCGGCATGGGCTTTGCCGATACGGTCATGGCCGGGCGGCTGGGGGCGGCGGATCTCGCCGCCGTCGCCGTGGGCCACAGCGTCTGGATGGTGACGGTGCTGCTGGCAATGGGCGTGCTGATGGCGCTATCGCCGATCATCGCCCATGCCTGGGGCGCGCGACGGCCGCGCGAGGTCGGGCAGCACTGGCGCCAGGCGGTGTGGCTGTCGCTGCTGCTCTCGCTGGTGGTGCTCGCACTCGTGCGCGTGGCCTCGCCGTTGCTGCCCTGGATCGGCGTGGACCCGACGATTATTCCGCTGACGCTGGATTACCTGTACATGCTCGCCTGGGGCGCGCCGGCGATCTGCCTGTACATGAGCCTGCGCTTCATGAGCGAAGGCGTCGGGCACACCTGGCCGATCATGGTGGTGGCACTGCTCGGACTGGTGGTCAACGTGTTCGGTAACTGGGTGTTCATGTACGGCAATCTCGGTGCGCCTGCCATGGGTGCTGTGGGTTGTGCGCTGTCCAGTGCGCTGACCATGGGCATGATGCTTGCGGTGATGGTGTTGCTGGTCACGCTCACGCCTCGCTACCGCGCGTATCGGTTGTTCGAGCGCCTCGATCCGCCCCGGCCGCGGGAAATCGGTGCGATGCTGGCGCTGGGTGTGCCAATTGCGGCCAGCGTAGTCGCCGAGGCCGGGCTGTTTACTGTCACGGCCCTGATGATGGGCGTGCTGGGTGCTGCCACCGTGGCGGGTCACCAGATCGCGATGAATTACGCCTCCACGATGTTCATGGTTCCGCTGGCGCTGAGTTCGGCGATCACCGTGCGCGTGGGCCAGGCGCTGGGCGCGGGCCAGTTCTCCGCAGCACGTTTCCGGGCCAAGACGGGGCTGGTGATGTGCGTGTCGTTCATGACCTGCTCGGCGGCGGCGATGCTGGTGTTTCGAAGCCAGATCGTCGGGCTGTACACCACGGATGCCGCGGTGGCCCAGGTGGCCATATCGCTGCTGCTGATGGCCGCGCTGTTCCAGATCGCCGACGGCCTGCAGGTGGGGGCGGCCGGTGCGCTGCGCGGCTACCGCGACACGCGCGTGCCGATGGCGCTGTGTCTGGTGGCCTACTGGCTGATCGGCTTCCCGCTGGCCTGGACGCTTGGGCTGAAGCTCGGTCTGGGCGAGCAGTTCGTCTGGGCGGGCCTGCTGGCGGGTCTGTCGGTTGCCGCCGTGCTGCTTGGTTGGCGCCTGAAGCGGACCTGGCACCGGCCCATCGCTGCACGGCCCCAGCCGGTCGAGCCGGCGCCGCTCACGCCGGTCTAGTCACTGCCGCGCGGGCCGATTATTGCCCGAAGCTTGGCGCATCGTCGTCGTCGAGAAAGGCGCTTTCGTCCGCGGTGTTGGCGCGGCCAAGCACGGCATTGCGATGCGGAAACCGGCCGAAACGCTCGATGATGTCGTGGTGCAGTTCCGCGAACTCGGCCATGGTCTGGAACGTCTCGCGCCGGGTGTCGTCCACCAGTTCGGCCAGGCCGTTGTAGGCCTTCACCGCCAGCGCCTGCACCTTGATATTCTCGGCATGTTGTAGCGGCATATAGAAGAATGCGCGCTCAAGCGGAGTCAGGTGTCGATCCAGCCCCAGGCGGATGCCATCCAGCGTCAGCGCCAGCGCCTTGCCGTCGTGGCCGAAGGCCGCGGCGCTGCCACGGTGGATGTTACGGGGAAACTGGTCGAGGAGCAGGATCACCGCCAGGCGCCCACGCGGGCTCTTGATCCAGTCGCGGCGCTGCCCGCTGGCGGCGCGCTCGACTTCTTCGCTGAAGGCTTCGCGGATTTCGGAGTCGAAGACCTCATCGGAGCCGAACCACTGCTTCATGCGGCTGTCCAGGCCCGGTGAGTCCGTCTCCCGCCCGCGAAACCAGAATTCGAGGATTCTGCGTGCGTCCTCGGGAAGTTCAGCCGCGACCTGCTCGTCCAATGCCCGCCTCCGGTTTTTCCGCAGCCTACCGGGGATCCGGGGTGCGCGAAAGGGCTGCGCGTGCACGACAGGGGCTGCGGCGCTTACCATGGCGTTCCATGCGGCAGCCGGCATCGGTCAGCGCGGCGCGCCGTTCAGCACCATTGCACTCGAGGTTTCCGATGCACTCCAGCTCGTCGTTGCCTGCTTCCCTGCGCGCCCTCGCCGTGATGATGGCCATGCTGGCGCTGTCGAGCTGCGCATTGCTGCGCCCGGATCTCTCGCCGCCCCAAGCCACGCTGGTGGCCGTGGAGCTTACCGAACTGGGGGTCAGAAGCCAGCGCTTCCGGCTGGTGTTCGATCTGGATAACCCCAACAACGTCGCGCTGCCGGTAAGCGAACTGGGCTACCGGGTGGTACTGGCGGGCAATGAATTCGCGCAGGGGCGCAGCGAGGGGGCCTTCCGGGTGCCCGCCCGTGGTCGTGAGCGGGTGCGACTGAGTGTGAGCACCGACCTGCTGCGCTCGCTGGACCAGCTGCAGGGGCTGATCGGCGCCGGCAGCCGCGAGGTGGACTATGAGTTCGAGGGCCGTGTGTTCCTGGATATGCCGATGCGGCCATCCCTGCGCTTCGCCGACAGCGGCAGTATCGCGCTGGATTTCTAGGAAACCGCCCGCAGGGCGGATTTCCGGGCGCCGGCCACCTTGTATTCCCGTCTGCCGATTGACGCTGTATACAAGGCTGATTTAAGTTTGTCGGTCGCGGACGGTGTGTCTGGCGCGCATCCACCGGCGCGGACTTCCCCCAATCGCCCCAACGACGGGCGCCGGCGCTGCGGGTTCTCCCAAGATCCTGTGCTTCGTAATTCTCCAGACCATGCGAAATGGATATTTCGCTTGAGGGCGGCCATGACTCTGCTGACAAAGGACAGTCTGTACAGAGAAAGCTTCGATCGCGACAGCTGCGGCTTCGGTTTGATTGCGCAGATGGACGACCGGGCCAGCCACTGGATCGTGGAGACCGCGATCGGTGCGCTCAAGCGCCTGACCCATCGCGGTGCGGTCGCCGCCGATGGCAAGACCGGCGATGGCTGTGGGTTGCTGCTCAAAAAGCCCGACGAGTTCCTGCGCCATGCGGCTGCCGAAGCCGGCATCCACGTGCGCAGCGTGTACACCGCCGGCATGGTATTCCTCGACCCCGACGAGGCCGTCGCCGCCCACGCCCGCAAGACGCTTGAGTCCCATCTCGTCGAGGGCGGGCTGGAAGTCGCCGGCTGGCGCTGCGTGCCCACCGATCCCAGCGCCTGCGGCGAGCAGGCCTTGAAGACGCTGCCGCGGATCGAACAGATCTATGTCAACGCGCCCGAGAGCATGGACGTCGCGGAGTTCGAACGCCGCCTGTTCATGGCGCGCAAGCGCACGGAGCTGGCGCTGGAGCCGGTGGATGGCTGCTTCTATGTCTGCAGCCTGTCGACGCACACGCTGTCGTTCAAGGGCATGGTCATGCCGGAGT
This sequence comes from Gammaproteobacteria bacterium, assembly GCA_020832005.1. Classification (GTDB taxonomy): domain Bacteria; phylum Pseudomonadota; class Gammaproteobacteria; order Steroidobacterales; family PWYM01; genus PWYM01. The sequence continues at coordinate 35,809 of JAFIFN010000016.1, forward strand.
TTCTGCCGGCGTTCTATCCGGACCTGCGCGATGAGCGCATGCGCACCTCGGTGTGCGTGTTTCACCAGCGCTTCTCCACCAACACGCTGCCGCAGTGGCGCCTGGCCCAGCCGTTCCGGCTGCTGGCGCACAACGGCGAGATCAACACCATCCAGGGTAACCGCAGCTGGTCACTGGCACGCAGCCGCACCTTCCAGTCGCCGCTGCTGCCGGATCTAAACAGCATCCAGCCGCTGGTGTCGATGAACGGTTCGGATTCCTCGAGCCTCGACAACATGCTCGAGGTGATGCTCGCCGGCGGCATGGACGTGCTCCAGGCCATGCGCATGCTCATCCCCCCGGCATGGCAGACTGTCGACAGCATCGACCCCGACCTGCGCGCCTTCTACGAATACCACGGCTTCCACATGGAGCCCTGGGACGGTCCGGCCGGCATCGTGCTCACCGACGGGCGCTACGCCGCCTGCACGCTGGATCGCAACGGCCTGCGCCCGGCGCGTTACGTGATCACGCGTGATCGCCACATCACCATCGCCTCCGAGGTCGGCGTCTACGAGTATCCGCCGGAGTCCGTGGTCGCCAAGGGCCGCCTGGGCCCGGGAGAGATGCTGGCAGTGGATCTTCGCAGCGGCGAGCTGCTCGACAGCCCCGCCATCGATAATCTGCTCAAGCGGCGTGCGCCGTTCAAGAAGTGGCTGCGCGAAGGTGTGCGCTATCTGGATTCCGAACTCGTCGACGTGCATGTTGCCGCCGAGCCCATGGAGCCGGCGCAGCTGGCCATCTACCAGAAAATGTTCAACATCAGCAACGAGGAGCGCCGCGAGGTGATCCGCGTGCTCGCCGAGAACGAGCAGGAAGCCGTCGGCTCGATGGGTGATGACACGCCGATGCCGGTACTTTCGCTGCGCGTGCGCCCGCTGTTCGATTTCTTCCGCCAGCAGTTCGCCCAGGTGACCAACCCGCCGATCGACAGCCTGCGCGAGCGCATCGTGATGTCGCTGCAGACCGAGATCGGACGCGAGTGGAACATCTTCGAGGGCAAGCCCGAGCATGCCCGGCGCGTGGTCATGAACTCACCGGTGCTCTCCCAGCGCAAGCTGCGCCAGCTGCTGAACTCGCCGGATTTCGGCATCAGCCACGAGTTTCTCGACCTGAATTACCCCGAGGACACACCGCTGGCCGAGGCCATCGATGACCTGTGTGCGCGTGCCGAGGCGAGTGTGCGTGGCGGTACACTGGTGGTGTTCCTGTCGGATCGCTACCTGAAGCCAGGCTGCATGCCGGTGCATGCGCTGCTGGCCACCGGCGCGGTGCATCACCACCTGGTGCGCGAGGGTCTGCGCTGTGACTGCAACATCATCGTCGAGACCGGCGCGGCGCGCGATCCGCATCATTTCGCCTGCCTGATTGGCTACGGTGCCACGGCGGTATATCCGTACATGGCCTACCAGTGCCTGCAGGACATGCGCCGCAGTGGCGAGATTCGCATGCCCGAGGGCGAGGGTCGCCAGCTGGGCCGTGCCTATCGTCGCGGTATCCGCAAGGGCCTGTTCAAGATCATGTCGAAGATGGGCATCTCGACCATCGCCAGCTACCGCGGCGCGCAGCTCTTCGAGATCGTGGGCCTGTCCGACGAGATCGTCGAGCGCTGCTTCGCAGGCACCGTCAGTCGCATCCAGGGTGCGGATTTCGCCGACCTGCACGAAGATCAGCTGGAACTGGCCCGACGGGCCTGGAGTCCGCGCGAGGAGGTCGACCACGGCGGGCTGCTGAAATACGTGCATGGCGGCGAGTACCACGCCTACAACCCCGACGTCGTGGCCACCCTGCAGGCGGCCGTGAAGACCGGCAGCTATGAGCACTACAAGGCGTTTGCACGCCTGGTCAACGAACGCCCGATTGCCACGATTCGCGACCTGCTGCGCATCAGGCCTGCCGGTGACGCCGTGCCGCTGGAGCAGGTCGAGCCCATAGAGTCGATCCTGCCGCGCTTTGATTCGGCCGGCATGTCGCTGGGTGCGCTCTCGCCGGAGGCGCACGAGGCGCTGGCGATCGCGATGAACCGGCTGGGCGCACGCTCGAACTCCGGCGAGGGCGGTGAGGATCCTGCGCGCTACGGCACCGAGAAGAGTTCGAAGATCAAGCAGGTTGCCAGCGGCCGCTTCGGTGTGACGCCGGAGTACCTGGTCAACGCCGAAGTGCTGCAGATCAAGATCGCCCAGGGCGCGAAGCCCGGCGAGGGCGGACAGCTGCCGGGCCACAAGGTCAACGAGATGATCGCGCGGCTGCGTTTCGCCAAGCCGGGTGTGGGCCTGATCTCGCCGCCGCCGCACCACGACATCTACTCCATCGAGGATCTTGCGCAGCTGATCTTCGATCTCAAGCAGGTCAACCCCAAGGCACTGGTCTCGGTGAAGCTGGTGGCCGAACCCGGCGTGGGGACGATCGCCGCGGGCGTGGCCAAGGCCTATGCAGACCTGATCACCATCTCCGGTTACGACGGTGGCACCGGTGCCTCGCCGCTGACCTCGGTGAAATACGCAGGCTCCCCCTGGGAGCTGGGCATCGCCGAGGCGCGCCAGGTGCTGCGCGCCAACGGTCTGCGCGAGAAGATCCGCCTGCAGACCGATGGCGGCCTGAAGACCGGCCTGGATGTCGTCAAGGCGGCGATGCTGGGTGCCGAGAGTTTCGGTTTCGGCACGGCACCCATGGTCGCGCTGGGTTGCAAGTACCTGCGCATCTGCCATCTCAACAACTGCGCCACCGGCGTGGCCACGCAGCACAATGTTTTGCGTCAGAAGCACTTCATCGGCCTGCCCGAGATGGTCATGAACTACTTCCGTTTCGTCGCCGAGGAGGTGCGCGAGCTGCTGGCGGGGCTCGGCGTGCGCAGTATCGAGGAGATCATCGGTCGCACCGATCTGCTGGAGCGCCTGCCGGGCTTGAACGCGCGCCAGCGCAAGCTCGACCTGCAGCCGCTGCTCAGCGACGGCGGCCTGGCACCGGAGCTGCCAAACTTCTGCACCGAGCCGCGCAACGAGCCCTTCGACAAGGGCGAACTGGCCGAGCGCATGCTCGCCGACGTGCTGCCGTCGATCGAGCAGCGCAGCGGCGGCGTGTTCCGCTACGACGTGCGCAATTTCAACCGCTCGATCGGCGCGCGCATCTCCGGCGAGATCGCGCGGCGCTGGGGCAACTACGGCATGTGTGATGCCCCCGTCGAGCTGCAGCTGCGCGGTTCTGTCGGCCAGAGTTTCGGTGTCTGGAATGCAGGGGGCCTGCGCATGGTGCTTGAAGGCGATGCCAACGACTACGTCGGCAAGGGCATGGCCTCGGGCGAGCTTATCTTGAAACCCCCTGCGGGCAGTCAGTTCAGCGCGCGCGATACGGTGATCATGGGGAACACCTGCCTGTACGGCGCCACCGGCGGTCGGCTGTTCGCAGCCGGGCAGGCCGGCGAGCGTTTCGCGGTGCGCAACTCCGGTGCTGTGGCCGTCATCGAGGGTGCCGGTGATCACTGCTGCGAGTACATGACCGACGGTGTGGTCGTGGTGCTCGGTCCCACGGGTGTGAACTTCGGCGCCGGATTCACCGGTGGCTTCGCTTACGTCATGGATCTGGAGCGTGACTTCGTGGATCGCTACAACCACGAGCTCATCGACATCCACCGTGTGACCCCGGAGACGATGGAGCAGCATCTGCACCACCTGCGCACGCTGATCGAGGAGCACGTCCTGCTCACCGGCAGCGAGTGGGGTGCGCAGATCATGGAAGACTTCCGCAGCTACCTGCCCAAGTTCTGGCTGGTCAAGCCCAAGGCGGCCGACCTCAACAGCCTGATCGAATCCCTGCGCCAGGCCGCCTGAGGCCGCCGCGAGCGTCAACCAGAAGAGCAAGATGGCCAACAAACACCTGCAGTTCCTGGAAATCCAGCGTGCCGATCCCGTAAAGGCCCCCGTTGAGTACCGCATCCAGGATTTCCGTGAGATCTATGGTCAGTACGATGCCCAGAGCGCGGCCGATCAGGCCGGGCGCTGCCTGGGCTGTGGCAACCCGTATTGCGAGTGGAAGTGCCCGGTCCACAATTACATCCCGAACTGGCTGAAACTCATCGAGGAAGGTCACCTGTTCGAGGCCGCGGAGCTGTCGCATCGCACGAACTCCCTGCCAGAGGTCTGCGGTCGGGTATGTCCGCAGGACCGCCTGTGCGAGGGTGCGTGCACGCTCAACGACGGCCTGGGCGCGGTCACCATCGGCTCGATCGAAAAATACATCACCGACGAGGCGGTCAAGCAGGGCTGGCGGCCCGACATGTCGCAGGTGGTGTGGACCGACAAGCGCGTCGCGATCATCGGTGCCGGGCCTGCCGGACTGGGTGCTGCCGACATCCTCGTGCGCAACGGCGTGAAGCCTGTGGTGTTCGATCGCTACGACCAGATCGGTGGTCTGCTGACCTATGGCATTCCGCCCTTCAAGCTGGAAAAAGAGATCGTGCAGACCCGCCGCGAACTCATGGAAGGCATGGGCGTGGAGTTTGTGCTCAACACCGACATCGGCCGCGACATCGCCTTCGAGGACCTGCTGCGGGACTACGATGCCGTGTTCCTCGGCCTGGGCACCTATACCTACGTCAAGGGCGGTTTCCCCGGTGAGGACCTGCCCGGTGTCCACGAAGCCCTGCCGTTTCTGATTTCCAATGCGCGGCGCACGATGGGCCGCGAGCAGGCACCCGGCGAATTCCTCTCGATGGAGGGCAAGCGCGTGGTCGTCCTCGGCGGCGGTGATACCGGCATGGACTGCGTGCGCACCTCCGTTCGCCAGGGCGCAGATCACGTCATCTGCGCCTATCGGCGTGACGAGATCAACATGCCGGGCTCACGCCGCGAAGTGCGCAACGCGCGCGAGGAAGGCGTGGAATTCATGTTCAACATGCAGCCCATCGAGATCGTCGGCAGCGAGCAGGTGACCGGCGTCAAGGTGGTGGAGACCCGGCTGGGTGAACCAGGCCCCGGCGGACGCCGCCGCCCGGAAGCGGTACCCGGGACCGAGCGCATCATCCCGGCCGATGCGGTGATCATCGCCTTCGGCTTTCGACCCTCGCCGCCCGCCTGGATGGAGCAGCACGGCATCGCGCTGCACGACAACGGCCGGGTGCGGGTCAGCACCATGGGGCAGCCGCGCTTCCAGACCACACATGAAAAAGTCTTTGCCGGCGGTGACATGGTGCGCGGCTCGGATCTCGTGGTCACGGCGGTGTTCGAAGGGCGCGAGGCGGCACAGGGGATTTTGCGTTACCTTGGCGTCTGAGCCAATGCAGGCCGCTGCCTCAGGACAAGGCCATGAACCTCATCGAGACAATCGCCGCAGATTCGCAAGCTATCGTCGCGCTGCGCCGTGACATCCACGCCCACCCGGAGCTGTGCTTCGAGGAAGTCCGCACCGCCGACGTGATTGCCCGGACGCTGACGGACTGGGGCATCGAAGTGCACCGCGGCCTGGGCAAGACCGGGGTCGTGGGCATCATCCGCCAGGGCAGCAGCCAGCGCGCGCTCGGGCTGCGTGCGGATATCGACGCGCTGCCGATGACCGAGCACAACACCTTCGCGCACGCCAGCCGGTACCCGGGCAAGATGCACGCCTGCGGCCATGACGGGCACACCGCGATGCTGCTGGCCGCCGCGCGGCACCTGGCAGAAACGCGGCATTTCGATGGCACGGTATACCTGATCTTTCAGCCCGCCGAGGAAGGCGGCGGCGGTGCCCGCGAGATGATCCGCGACGGCCTGTTCGAGCAGTTTCCAATGGAAGCGGTGTTCGGCATGCACAACTGGCCCGGCATGAAGGCAGGCCAGTTTGCCGCCTCGACCGGTCCGGTCATGGCCTCCACCAGCGAGTTTCGTGTCACTGTGCACGGCAAGGGCAGCCATGCGGCGATGCCGCACAACGGTATCGATCCGGTGCCTGTTGCCTGCCAGCTGGTGCAGGCGTTCCAGACCATCATCTCGCGCAACAAGAAGCCGGTGGATGCCGCGGTGATTTCCGTCACGCGGATCAATGCCGGCGAGGCACTCAATGTCGTGCCCGATTCCGCCGTGCTGCAAGGCACGGTGCGTACCTTCGGCATGGAGGTGCTCGACATGATCGAGCAGCGCATGCGCGAGCTGTCGGAACAGCTGTGTGCGGCCTTCGAAGCCCGGTGCGAGTTCGTCTTCGAGCGCAATTACCCGGCGACCATCAATCACGCGAATGAGACGGCGTTTGCCCGCGAGGTGATTAGCGGCATCGTCGGCGCGGACAATGTGCTCGACCAGGAGCCGACCATGGGTGCCGAGGATTTTGCCTACATGCTGCAGGACAAGCCTGGCTGCTATGTGTTCATCGGCAACGG
>JAFIFN010000181.1 GCA_020832005.1 Gammaproteobacteria bacterium
CGGCGCGGGTCTGCAGATAGGCGGACAGGGCTCGGCCGCTCTCCCGGGCGAGCGCAACCTCCTCTGCCGTGGGCAGCGAGCGGGTGGGCGAGAGCGTGGCCATGGCGGCCTCCTAAGCAGTTCCAACGGCACCAAGGAGGATTTTAAACGAAATAAACGAATATTCGCAATATCCGAAAAGATCGGCCGGGGCAAGGCAACTGGACCCGGTGGAGAATCGAGGTTTCAAGTCTAGCTGGCTGGGCCAGGCTGCAACCTGGCTGAATCTGTTGATTCCACCCGATTTAATCGGGTCACCGCCTACGCTCAGCCAGCAAGGCCTGCTCGGCAAGCTCGCTTACGCTGCGATCAATCACTTCACCTCGCTGAGCTTCGGCCAAACGCTCGGCGAGCAGCGCCTTGAGTTCATCCAACGCCTTGTCTTCGTGTACCGCCGCGGGAAACAGGCGCTCCAGGGCGTACTGCTTGATGGTCTTCCCCTCGAGGGCGGCAAGGGCCTTGAGGGTCTGGTGCTGCTTCTCGGTGACGTCGATCGTCAGGCGGCTCATTGACATTTTCCGTAGTCCGAAATCGTATTTGTGCTTCACCACAAATGTGGGTTTTAGCGCGACCTGGTTGAATCTGTTGATTCAGGGTGTTTTTGAGCGTCACGCGTGAATCGTGGCGAGAGTGGGCCGTCCTCTTTTCCGGACTTCGATTATGTAACCCATTTTCGGGTTAAATCATCCCCAGTCACCCATATCCGGGTGACCGGCGCCGCAGTCCCACGAACCAGAGTCACTCCACTGAACTTCGGCCCCTCACTCCCCCACCACCACACTCATCGGCCCACTCCCCTCATGGCGCAGATATCGAACGCGGCCCGTTCGCGATCCACGGAAAGAGATCACCGTATGCTTGAAACCCGCGACTGCCAGTATCGAGGGCGGCGCCTCCTGTGCGCTACAGCAACGACCAGCACACTACGATCGTCGTGGCGATACACCAGCAGGAATGGAAACCTGCGAAGTGGAGCCTGGCGATGGATCGGGATGAAAGCCGACCCTCATCGACGTGGCAAAGCGTCCCGCGCATTGGCGAATACCTGATCGGCAGGCACCGGCGTCACGAGCCCTGAATCCAGTTCATGGCTGCGTTGCTGGATTTCCGCTAACCAGAGACGCTCGGCATCAGGATCCGTCGGGCCCTCAAGATCCTCCAACAAGAGGCGCAGCAACCGTGCCTTGTCGTCGTCTCCGAGACTACGGATTTCTTCCTCAATCTCGGTGATCGCACGTGCCATGTTCCGTCCCCTCGACAGTCAGCCCCATGTTCATTCTAGCGCCATTCCGCGCCGGCCTCAGGCTTGAAGAATACCCGGCCCAGCCGGAGCGCGACCTCGTTGAATCTGTTGATTCTGAGCGATTTAGCGTGGCGGGCACGAATCATTTGTCGCCGCGTTCAGCTTCCGATATCGCAGCCAGCAGCTCTCGTTCCTCGTCCGCAGAGACAGTAAAGACCTCGTCACTCTCCCGAGCCAGGACTGTGACCAGCTACAGACCGCCCTCAGCCGTGTTATTCCTGGATTACTTTGGCCTGTGCGTGTAACTCCAGGCCGAGAGCATCGATAACCCGCAGGATGGTGTCGAACTCCGGGCTTCGCTCTCCGGAAAGGGCCTTGTAGAGACTCTCTCTCGAAAGACCGGCGTCTCGCGCGACCTGGGTCATACCTCTGGCTTTCGCAATATTGCCGAGGGCTCTTGCAATGAACGCGGCATCGCCATCTGCTTCCTCAAGGCAAGCCTCGAGGTACAGTGCCATCTCCTCTGGGGTACGGAGATGCTCCGCGGTGTCGTATGGGTAAGTCTTGACCTTGGGCATGGCAGCTACTCTTAAAGACTACGAGCCATCTCGATAGCACGCCTGATATCCCGCTCCTGTGTCGACTTGATGCCGCCGACCAGCAAAACCACGATCGTTCGATGGCGAACGGTGTAGTAGACGCGGTATCCCGGCCCGTAGTGAATCCTGAACTCCGAGACAGATTGGCCAACCGGCTGAGTGTCGCCCAGATTACCCTCTGCGACCCGGTCGAGCCGGGAGAGAATACGAACGCGGGCTTTGGCGTCTCGAAGCCGGTCAAGCCAATTCGAAAAACGCTCCGTACGTCTGATTTCGTACACTGTCGATCGTAGTCTACTGGCTACATTCGTTCAACATTTAGCCAGCCTAGTGCTCCCCCGAACTCAGGCCAACTTGCCAATTGGACTGGATCTTCCAGTAACTGCGTCGAGTTCGGATCACTCGCCTCGACGCCTGTACTCTGCACTTTTGCTGATTTCCATCAGCTCACCCATTTTCGGGTTACATCCGCAGCAGTCACCCATTTCCGGGCAACCGGCCCCGTAGTCCCCCGGCACAGGGTCACGCCCCTGAACTTCGGCCCCTCACTCCCCCACCCCCAACACCACACTCATCGGCCCACTCCCCTCATGGCGCAGATACCGCGCCTTCACGCGGTACACAAACCGCGCCGCCTTGCCCTGCTTGTTCAGCGTCACCAGCAGCACATGCGCCCGCCGCGAGGGCAGCACCACATGCCCGCTGTACCAGTTGCCGGGGTTGAACTCGACGCCGAAAAGCGCGGCGATCTGCTCGCGCTGGAACGTCTGCCCCACGGCGAACTGCAGAAGGCCAGATCGCTAGCGACGCTTTAGCTGAACTTGTTAAGCGCCCGCAAGCTGAAACTCAAATCGGCGCTGAGATAAAGTGTGCCGCGGCAATCCGGGCGATCAATATTGACCGCTACGGCTACTCCACCACCGGATAACAAGGATCGCCCCACAACTGATTCGGATTCTCCATCATCAGGTGAATGACGATCGGCACGATGTCGCCCAGGATCTGCGCGCCATCGGTGACCTGGCTCCTGTTGACCGAGCTGTTCCAGGTTGAACCGCCGTGCACGAGCTGGTTCCTCAGCGTGTAGAGGCGATCGAAGGTCACGACGAACACCTTCTTGGTGTCCATCTTCCCAAGGGCCCGATGCGCTGACGACTTGCTCTTCGCGAACATCTCCCGCCACTCGGACTCGGTTCTGCGACCGTTCACGTGGTCCCAGAACGGCTGAAATACAAAGTGGTTATCGATGAGCAGCCGGATGGACTGGGGGTAGCGACGCCAGATCATGTCGTACAGGAGATTCGATGCGTCAGAATCGATCAGTCGATTCATGAACCCGACCAGCAGCCGCCGCTCGGAGAAGTCACGCCGGTCGTTGATCTCGTTGGCGTAGGCGGCGTTGAACGCGATCCACAGGAACACGAAGCGGGCGTCCTGATCCTCGAGTTCCTGTTCGGCGCGGTTCAGCCAGCTGAGTGCACGATGTGTACGCAGGGCGAGTGCAGGCGAGAATCCGTCGCGAAGTGCGCGCTGGCGGTCCTTCAGGGTCGGGTATCGGGGCCGATTGCTGTCAACGACACCAGTGAATCCGCGCGTGGTCGCTGTATCGGTTCCCATATCGACTCGTCCTTACGCGACGCATGGCAGGTGGTCTCCATGCACCGCTTCTGGCTTGGCTTTCCTGTATATCACTCATAGCTCGGCCGCCACCATGTGGCAGCTCACAAAAGCAGGATGTGGATGTAGATGCGGTGAGCATGATGACGCGCGGCTTCATCCCAGGCAGGCGGAATCAGAACAGGTACGATCGACGAAGACCCGGCACGAGCGCCGATGTGGAGCTGCGCAACCCGTAGATTGCCTCTCGGGAGGCTGGCGGCCAGCTTGTAGCGCTTGAGCTTCTCCAGCGGGAAGTACTTCAGGCTTGCGCCGGACACCCCGACACTTCACAAAGCGCAAATAGCCCCAGCATTCGTTTCCAGCGTTCGCACCGCGCGCAGACTTACGCTTAATCGCAGATCACATTGCTAGCGGCGTGCCAGCCAGCGCTCGAAAGACGCTCGCGACTCCCCGGACGGCAATCCCTGCAGCAGAGCGTCCACACTGATGTCTTCATCTGCGTCCGCCCAGTGAATCCCGGTGCCGCCGCCGATGAGCGTCCACCCGTCTCGCTCTTCCGCTGTCGCGTGCGCGAGGCGCGGGTACCAGGCCAGGGGCACGGCGATGGTCCGGCCATCCTCCAGCGCTACGGCAAGCTCATGAGGCGTGACGCGGACCCCAACCGCCCGTGGCCGCTCAACATTTTCCGCTGAAGAACTCATTCCACGCCTCCATGAGAAGCGACTGCTCTGTGGTAATCATACTCCGGATGCGACGGACCTCCGAGGGGCTGTAGCCTGTGCTACGTGCCAGCCGCACGGGGTTTAACCAGAATTTCGCCTCGGCTGGACCGCGCTGCACGTGCACATGGGGAGGTTCACCCGCATCGCTGGCCGCGCTGTTTTATCCGTCTGTTTCTATTGAATCCGCTGAATTTTTCATCGACGCTCAGCGCGCGGCCATTCCACCGCCCACTATCGACTCGTCCCAGCAGCCGCCACCCGCACGCCCGGCGCGATCCGCTTGCCCACGCCCTCCGCCGGCACCAACACCAACTCCGGCAACACAACCTCCCAACGCTCCGCCCGCAGACGATCCCGATACTCCGCCGCCGAGTCTTCCGCAAACCTGACCAGCACCGCCGCAACCGAGGCACTCAAAACCCGCATACCACCCGGCATCCGAAACGCCTTGGCCAGCCGCCCCACGGGATTGCCTTGACTGTCCCGCAGCGCCCAACCCCCAGCCTGCTGCGCCAGCACCAGCGGATCGCCCGGCTTGAGCATCGCAATGCACCGATGCACCTTGTGACCATCCGAGTAGCGCCCCGCGAAACTCAAGTTCACGTCCGAGAGGCTCAAAAGCTTGCGTCGGCGATAGACCTCCGGTGCCACCTCCGCAGGCGCCTGCAGCTGTCGGCGCACCAGCTCCGGCCCCTCCTGCAGCGCAGCCAGCAACGCGCTGCGATGCGACATGGCGGCCAGCAGAAGCGACTGGCGCGCCCGCGTCATCGATACGTAGAACAAGCGGCGCGGCGCGTCGGGATCCTCGCCGCGGCTGCGGGAGCCCCACTCGCCATCCAGCACGGCCACGTGATCAAACTCCAGGCCCTTTGCGCGATGGGCCGACAGCAGCATCAGGCCGGTCTGGCGCTGCCGACTCTCCCGGCCCCAGTCCACCAGCCATTCGATGAAGCGGGCGACGGGTTGTTCGTCCTCGCCGGCCTCCAGGGCGTATTCATCTATCGCCTCGACAAGCTGCGACCACATTGGCCCTGCGGGCTGCTTGGCCAGCCAGCGGCGCAGGTCTGGTGCCGGTATCAACCGCGACTCAGCCGACTGCACCCAATCAACCAGCGCCTGCGTCTCGCGATGCCGCCACATGCCCACCCGCTCGTCGGCGGCCCACTGCACAGGGATGTCGAGCAGCTCGCAGTAGCTGCGCACCGGCTCAAGCACCTCCCAATGCCTGGCGATCACCGCGCAGCGCGCCCAGTTCCAGTTGGGCACGAGGCCTGCGAGACGACGCAGCTCGTCGATGACGCAGATGGCCTGATCGACGGGGCTTGCGCCTACCTCAACCAGCTGGACGCGTCCCTGGCTCACCGCATCCCACTGGGCCATCGGTCCGCCGGGCGGGTCGGATTCGCGATGCCGATCGATACGGATCGGGTTTGCTTCCTTCATGCGCTGGTGCGCAGGTTCGATCGCCTGGTTCGCCGCCGCGATGATGTGGCCCGTCGATCGGTAGTTGTCCGTCAGAAAGGCGGGCCTGGCCGCGTAGTCCTCTTCGAAGCGCCGGATGAACTCGACGGAGGCGCCGGCGAAGGCGTAGATGTTTTGATCATCATCGCCGACCGCGAACAGACTGAGCTTGCCCTCCTCATCCGGGCGCGTGCGACCGGCCAGCGCGCCGATCAGCTCGTACTGCTGGGCCTCGATATCCTGGTATTCATCCACCAGAATCCAGCGAAAGCCCTCCAGCAGCTGCTCGCGCTGGGCATCTGCGTCATCCGGACTCAATCCTTCGCCGCGTAGCAGTGACACCGCCTGGCGCAAGATCTCACCGAACTCCCGCTGATCGGAGATCATCTTTCGGCCTGCGAAACTGTGGCCTGTCAGGCGCATCGCCAGGCCGTGGCAGGTGAGCACGGTCACCCGCCGCGCATCATCGCCGATCAGCGCGGTCAGCCGCTGACGAATCTCGGTGGCCGCATGCCGGTTGTACGCCAACGCCAGAATGCCGCGCGGATTTTCGCGGCGCACGCGCACGAGGAAGGCGATGCGGTGGACCAGTACCCGTGTCTTGCCCGACCCCGGCCCGGCCAGCACCAGCACGTTGGTCTGGTCGCGGTCATCGGCGACGATGCGCCGTTGCACGGGGTCGTTGAGCGAATCGACGATCGACTTCCACGTCTCCGGCAAGGTCTGGCGGACCAGGTCCTTCTCGCGGT
>JAFIFN010000278.1 GCA_020832005.1 Gammaproteobacteria bacterium
ACCTGTTCCCCGCCATGCTGGACGCGGGCCTGGAGCTTCGTGGCTACAACAGCCCGGAATACCTGAAGGATTGCGGGACACCGGAGCGTCTGGACAAGGTGACGGCGGATCTCGAGTCCGGCAGGATCGCCCGGTCGAGCCTGAGCCATGTCCAGCCTATCGTCTTCCTCGACCGCGACGGCACCATCAACCGGGAGGTCGACCATCTCCGCCACCCGGATCAGCTCGAGCTGCTGGCCGGCGCCGCTGAGGCCATCCGGCGGCTGAACCGCTCAGAATACCGCTGTTGCTTGATCACCAATCAACCGGTGATCGCGCGCGGCGAGGCGTCGTTTGCCGATCTGCGTGACATCCACGCCAGGCTTGATGCACTGCTGGGCCAGGCGGGGGCCTACCTGGATCGCGTGTACGTATGCCCTCATCATCCCGACAGCGGGTTCGAAGGCGAGCGCCCGGAGCTGAAGATCGCCTGCGACTGCCGGAAGCCGGCCACCGGCATGATCGAGCGCGCGGCGGTGGATTTCAATATGGATCGCAGCCGATCATGGGTCGTGGGGGACCGCTCCGCGGATATCGAGACCGCGCGCAGGGCCGGGTTGCGCTCGATAGTCGTGCAGACGGGATATGGCGGAACCGATGGAAAGTACCCTGCAGTGCCCGACCACGTGGCCCCGGATCTGGCCTCGGCGGTAGCGCTGATCCTCGAGGAAGACTCATGAGCCGCAGGGTAGCTGAACTGCACAGTGTGATGGGCTCGGCTGGCCGCACCCGCAGGATACTGGCAACATTTTTGGTGTATACAACAGTGTCGCCTCACAGGACAGGTCAGTGATCATCAGTCGTACACCATTGCGCATGAGTTTCGTGGGAGGAGGCAGCGACTTGCCCGGCTTCTATCAGGAACATGGTGGGGCGGTGCTCAGTACGGCCATCGACAAGTACATATACGTGACGGTGAACCAGAAGTTCGACAATGGCATCCGGGTTTCGTATTCCGTCACTGAGGAGGTGGCAGAAGTCGGCGAGATACGGCACGCACTGGTCCGCGAGGCGCTGCGGTTTCTCGGCGTGGATGGGGGCATCGAGATCACGACGATTGCCGATATCCCCTCGCGCGGCACAGGCCTGGGCTCCTCGAGTTCGTTCACCGTTGGCCTGCTGAATGTCCTGAACGCCTACAAGAGCCGGTATGTATCCAGCGAAGAGCTCGGAAGAGACAGTTGCCACCTGGAGATCGACATCTGCCGCGAACCTATCGGCAAGCAGGATCAGTACGCCGCCGCGTTCGGAGGGCTGAATCTGATCGAGTTTCATCCGGATGATTCCGTGCAGGTCTCGCCAGTGATCTGCAAGCCAGAAGTACTCGCCGAGATCGAGTCGAACGTGCTGGTTCTTTACACTGGTATCGAGCGTAGCGCCTCCAAGCTCCTGAAGAAGCAGGCTGAGGACATGGCGGCGAGCATGGACAAACAGCGGGCCATGAAGCGGATGGTGGAGCTTGCCCACATTCTCAGGCGCGAGCTGCAGTCGCACAACACCGAGGCGTTCGGTGAGATCCTCCATGAGAACTGGGAATTGAAGAAGTCGATGACGGCGGGTGTGAGCAACGCCGATATCGACGATGCATACACCGCAGCCCGTAGTGCGGGTGCGCTCGGCGGCAAGCTGCTGGGCGCAGGCGCTGGCGGGTTCCTCATGCTATATGCACCCAAGCGTACGCACGGGGCCATCAAGGCAGCGCTCCACAAGCTCAGACCCGTCGAGATGGGTTTCGAGCGACTGGGTAGCCGTATTATTTTTTACCATTGAGCCAATGACTTTGAATTCACAGGAGCTCTCATGAATCCCTACAGTGGTACGGCTGATGCTTATCTCGGTCGCCTGGCGCGCGTGATCGAATCCTTGAATCGAGATGAGGTCGATAACGCCATCAATGTCATCTCCGAGGCATGGACTGCAGGGCGGCAGATCATCACGCTGGGCAATGGCGGCAGCTCGCTCACGGCGTTGCACTTCATCAATGACTGGAACAAGAGCATTTTCATGGCCACAGGCAAGCCCTTCCGCGGCCGCAGCCTGGTCGACAATATCGGCGTGGTGATGGCCTACGGCAATGACAATTCATTCGAGGATATTTTCATTGAGCAGTTGAAGAATCTGCTGCAGCCGGAAGATCTGGTGCTGGCGATATCCGGCAGTGGAAATTCGGAGAATGTCATCAGGGCGATTGACTACGCGAATGAGCAAGGCGGCGTGACTCTAGGCCTCTGCGGCTATCGTGGTGGCCGGCTCAGGCAGAAGGCCAGGCACGTGGTCTGGGCTGACGTGGATGACATGCAGCTTTCCGAGGACGTGCATTTCTTTTTCGGCCACATCGTGATGCAACGGCTGTGCGGCTACGAGATGAGCACGGGATCGACCATCCCAGAATGAATCCGCTGTCATGAGCCTACCGGTGACAGAGCTTTCGCTGGGTATCTGCATTGTCAACTGGCGGGCGGCAGGCCTGACTATCGACTGTCTCCGTTCTCTGGAGGCTGAGGTGACGGCGTTCCGCTGGTGCCGGGTTGTCGTGGTGGACAACGCCTCCGGCGACGGTTCCGCCGAGGCAATAGCTGCTGCAATCGATGAGTTCGGATGGTCCCGATGGGCTATGGTGATTCAGGCTGATTCTAACGGAGGATTTGCCTCTGGAAACAACCTTGGGATACGGCGACTGTTGAGTGATCGTCCGGACCTTGACTATGTGCATCTGCTGAATCCAGATACGGTTGTGCGCCGGGGGGCTGTGGGCATTCTGGTCGAGTTCCTCGAGCAACACCCCGACGTCGGCATTGCGGGCGGGCGCAGTGAGGACATGGATGCAACGCCGCAGCTATGCTGTTTCCGTTTCCCGTCGAGGTTAGGAGAACTGCTGACTTATCTTCGAATTGGCGCCGTCGATCGCCTGTTGTCTCGAAAACTCGGCCGCATTGGCATTCCCGATCAAGCGATTCCGATCGACTGGGTATCGGGGGCTCATATGCTCATTCGAAGACAGGTAATCGATACAATAGGTCTGCTTGATGAAGGCTATTTTCTGTACTACGAAGAAACCGATTTCACGCTTCGTGCCCGGCGGGCGGGATGGTCCTGCTGGCATGTGCCGGCCAGCCGGGTGGTGCATTTCGTAGGGCAGAGCAGCGGCGTCACGCTGCGCGACGGCCCTCCTCGAAGGGTTCCCGCCTACTGGTTCGATTCAAGGCGGCGTTACTTCGTCCTCAACCATGGGCAGGGGTACGCCATGGCCGCGGATATGCTCGCTATCGGCGCTTACGCGATCTGGCGGCTGCGGCGTTGGCTACAAGGCAAGCCGGACCAAGATCCACCAAATTTTCTTCGGGACTTCGTTCGCGGCAGCGCCTTGCGGAACCGTCCAGATACCTTGGCACCGCGGCAATCAACGCTCTGACCGCAGGAATTTTTTGACTCTGGCCCAGATTGCTGAAGCGAGCAACTTTGCGGTAAACGGAATGTCGTGCCAGAGATATCGCATCGCCAGCCGCCTGGGCTCCTGGGCCAGTCTGTGTATCCATTCCAGGCCGACATGCTGCATCCACTTTGGAGCGCGCGGGACTTCGCCGCAGATGAAACTCAGGCTTATGCCAACACCTATCCATGAGACGGCCGGAAACTTGTCGAGGAGTGACGCTATGAGCTTTTCCGCCTTCGGAAACCCCAAGGCAACATATACAAGCGCCGCCGATGCGTCACGCACGGCTTCCTCGATCCGCTCCATCTCACCCGGATCCGATTCGAAACCGAAGGGCGGGAAATGGGTACCCGCTATTTCCAATGCAGGGAAGCGCTCCTGCAGTATCGTGGCGGCTCGAGCTGCTGTAGACGGTGTTCCGCCGCCGAGCAGGAACAGCTTGAAACCGTCTTGGGCGGCGCGCTCGGCAAGACTCCAGACGAGATCCGAGCCGCAGACTCTTTCCGGCAAGGCGTGGCCCAGGAGACGGCTTGCCCAGACAAGAGGCATCCCGTCGGCAACGATGAGGTCGGCTCCGGCAACCAGTTGGGCAAGTTCTGCATCATGTTGGCACAGTCGCGCTATATCAGCGTTCGCGGTGACAACCCAGATTCCCTGCCCGGAGTCTGCCGCGGTGGCGAAATGTTCCACACAAGTTGGCTCGTCAATCATGTCGAGCGCCAGGCACCCAACCTGGACCTGGCGTGGGTTGCGGTTAGACTGTTGGATTGGAGAGATCATTGGCAGTGGAAATTTGTTCCATGGACCAAAAGGGCACACATATAATCGGGCTACCGTGCACGCTGGCGCGAGTGTAGCAGACCGTTCATTCGGATTGCCGAGATCAGAGGCGGCAAATATCACGCTGGTTCGATTTCCGCGCCTGGCGTGACCGCATGATCGTTTTTTCGGAGCACCAAGTATGACAGTACTGATTTCGCGAGAAGCAAGACACGTCACCTTCTCGCCGCCGGATGTGCGGGCGCGGGTTCTGATGGTGCCTTTTGCAACCAGCGCCCAGTTGATTGAGACTGTATTGGAGCTTGGCGAGAACCAGCACCATGCATGGGGCGTCAAGGAGATGCTGCAGGCCGGTGTAGAGGTGACCGTGTCGGTACCGACCTCAAATGGTCTGGGCCGCCTTGGCGACGATTGGAGTCTGCCTGATACCCGAGGCTTCGACCTGATCTACTCAAATCACAACCGCCTGGTAAAAACGCCTATCAAGAGTATGTTTCGGCGCGATCAGCCGCCATTCGTATCGCTGATATATGCAGGCGAGCCTGTACTGGCGCCTAACCGACACTTCGGGTTGTTGTGCATGACACCGCGTGCTGTGGAGCGCTTTGAGTCGCTGAAGCATACGCGTGTCCGGTATGCGCCTTGGGGGGTCGATCCCTCTTCGACGCTTCATCAGCGGATTTCGCCCGATGGCGATTATGTAGTCTCCACCGGAGTGACGGGTCGCGACTTCCGCACTTTGATGGCAGGGGCACGAATTGGTGGCGAACCCGTGAAGCTCGCCGCAAGGGGCCAGGCGATATCGGGCACGTCCGCAAATGTCGAAGTGGTGAGCGATTTCGTCGGCCCTTGGGAAATTCGTGCGTTGTATGAAGGCGCGTATGCAGGGATCGTTTGCCTGACGCGGGACGACAGGAAGCGATCTTCCATGGGGTGGACCAACGTTCTGGAAATGATGGCCATTGGTCTACCGATCATCAAGACACGTACCGGGGCGTTGGATGATATCGTAGACATCGAGAAGATCGGTGCGGGAATTCTGGTGGAGCCCGAAGACCCGGCGCAACTTGGTGCTGCGATCAGGCGATTGAAAGAGTCTTCTGAGTTGCGCGCGAGCATGGCCGAGGCGGGGGCAGCGTATGTCCGCGAACACCTCAGTATGGAGAGATTCGCGGAGCCATTGCTGGAACTTGTGTTTGCCGCGCGCCGTGCCTCCGACTGATCGTCACGCATGAACG
This sequence comes from Gammaproteobacteria bacterium, assembly GCA_020832005.1. Lineage (GTDB taxonomy): Bacteria > Pseudomonadota > Gammaproteobacteria > Steroidobacterales > PWYM01 > PWYM01. The sequence goes on from JAFIFN010000278.1 coordinate 5,491, forward strand.
AGCTCCGACGAAATTAGCTTGCCACGTTGGTCCGATACCATTCAATAGTCCTTCGCAGGCCATTGGTGAAGTCAGTGCGAGCCGAGAAACCGAACGCATCCTTGGCGCGTGAGACGTCCAATTGCCGTCGCGGCTGGCCGTTCGGGCGGGTAGTGTCCCACTGAACGCGGCCGTCGAACCCCATAAGCTGTGACACCAGCTCGACAAGCTGTCGAATAGAAATCTCGTCGCCACAGCCGATATTCACGGGTTCTGCACCGTCATACAGTTCGGCTGCGAGAAAAACCGCTTCAGCGCAATCTTCAGCGAACAGGAACTCCCGCGTGGGAGATCCATCTCCCCACATGACGATCTCGTCAGCACCTGTTCGAACCGCCTCATCAATTTTCCTGATGAGAGCAGGAATGACATGTGAGTTCTCCGGGTGGAAGTCATCGCGCGGTCCGTAAAGGTTGATCAGCAGCAGATGAACTGCGTTGAAACCGTATTGCTGCCTGTAGGCTTTGGACTGTTCCAACATCATTTTCTTGGATAAGCCGTAGGCCGCGTTGGTCTCTTCGGGGTAGCCGAGCCAGAGGTCTTCTTCCCTGAATGGTACGTTGGTGAATTTCGGGTAGGAGCAGACTGTACCGATTCCAACGAACTTCTCCACGCCGGCCCGAAAAGACTCGTCCAGCACGTAGGTGTTCATCAGCGTGTTGTTGTAGAGCTGCGACCCTGGATGGGTCTTGCTGTAGCCTATTCCACCAATATCCGCTGCCGCGTGGATAACCAAGTGAGGCTTGGTTTCCTTGAATAGGCGACGCACGTCTTCGAGTCGCGTGAGATCGTAGTCGCGACGGCGAGGGCATACGATTTCCGCGCTCGAGTAACCGGCGTCACGGAAGCGCTGCGCGAATTTGCCGTGTGATTGCGCGCGCATTG
>JAFIFN010000017.1 GCA_020832005.1 Gammaproteobacteria bacterium
GAAGCAGGTTCTCCAGAAAACGACGCACCGTGCCCGTTGCGGCCGATTGTCCGAACATAAGAATATGCGGAGAGATCGAGTAACTCGTTTCCGCGGCTTCCCAGCCGGGATCGTAAACAAACGAAAACCGCTCCTCGAGGGATTCGTACCGCAAGGTGCCGACGCGCCTTGGGCCGTCGAACACCTTGAGCGTGTGCAGGCTCATCGACGCGTCTGGTCAGCCGCGCGGGTGCCTGACAGAGCGGATTTATTCACAACCGATAACGCCAGACCCAGCCCATCCAGGACCTTGAGCAGATTGGCGCTGCCGACACCGGAGTGACCGTTCTCGAGTCGCGAGAGCAGATCGACCGAGACCCCGCAGAGGGCGGCCGCATCGTCGATGCGCAAGCCACTGGCGCGGCGCTGGGCACGCACGACGCGGCCGAGATCCGACAGGGAGTTGATCAGAGTTTCGGGATAACGGGAACTCTCTTCCAATAGACCAATCTCAACAAGATATTTCGGAATATTGGAAATATTGGCTCAAGATGGGGGGAACTGTCAATTTATTCCTGGTATTCCGAAATATCGTCGCGCCTCACCCCGTTGCGATCATCCTGCGCAGCCGCCGAGTCGCGTTCGAGAACTTCACCGCGCCGGGATCGAAGGCCTCCGGATCGAAGCGCTTGCTGCCGGGGCGGGCGCCTCCCATCCAGTCGACGAATTCCGCGTGCTCGGGATGCGCAGGGTCTGCCAGGGCATGCAGCAGATCGAGGTATCCGTGCGGACCACCGCAATCCTCGGGTGGGCACGCGCGTTGCCCGGCGATGCAGCGCGGGTATCGGGTACCGGTGATCCGCGGGTCGATGGAAACGAGCTCGACGTCATGCTGCCAGTCGTCACCGAAGTCGTAGACATAGCGCGCGCGGCTGCCCGGTGCCAGAAAGTGCATTGCTACAGGCTCCTCCCAGCCGGGGAGCACATCTGCACCGAAATCATCATCGGGAATGCCGATCCTGAACGGGCGCGCCGTGGGCGACGGCGCAATGGTGAACTCGTGCAGGTGATAGTCCTGCCAGCCCATGGCGTCCTGGATGGCCACGTGCAGATCCCAGAAGCTGGCGCGCTCGGGGATCTCGATGCTCCGCCAGATCGGCGGCTCAATGTGGCACAGCCGGACGTCGAAGCGGAAGACGGAGGATTTCCTGGGGCTCATGGTCCGTGTTTCTATCTCGGTGCGCGGCTCCATGGCAAGCCTCATAGGCACCAATGGAACCGGCAAAGATCGCCTTACCGCCGTCCGGCCTCGCGCCTCTCCGACAACGTGGCCGACCAGGGCCGAATACGCTTCAACACAGGTGCCAACGCACGAGCCGCACGCTCGGTGTCATAAGCAGCCTGCGCACGCAGCCAGTAACCGTTGGACAGTCCAAAGAAGCGGCACAGGCGAAGGTCCGTATCCGCCGTCACGCTCCGCTTTCCGGCAATAATCTCGCTGATCCGCTGCGCCGGAACATCGATTTCCTTGGCAAGCCGATACTGGCTCAGCTCCATCGGCTGCAGAAATTCCTCGTGCAGCAGTTCACCGGGCGAAACGGGTTCAAGTTTGCTCATAAATCTCCCGCCTAGGGGTGATAGATGATCATACCAGTAGTAACGCGACGCGTGATGGTTTCCTGAAGCAGGCGATGCTTATCCCGCAGTGCCTGAATGCCAACCCATTGGAGCAATGAACCGTCGGGCCGAAAAACCGCGAAAGTAAGGAAAGCCGACAGAATGTCGTGCCTGGATATTGAGATGGTAGAACTTTCTGATTATTCTACCTTCATGCACCTGAACATTAAGAATCCGGAAGCGCATCGGCTCGCCCAGGAACTGGCCAAGCTGACAGGCGAATCCATGACGGGCGCCGTGACGCGCGCGCTCGAGGAGCGATTGGCGCGCGAGCACCGACGCCGCGGCCGAGCCGGCTTAAGCGAGCAGCTGCTGGCGATCGGACGGCGTGCCGCCTCCCGCGGCATCCGCGACCCCCGCCCCGCAGACGCCATCCTTGGCTACGACGAGGCCGGCCTACCCCGCTGATGGTCATCGACACCTCGGCACTGCTGTCGATCCTGCTCGATGAGCCGGATGCCGAGACGATGGCACAGGCGATTGAGGCAGCCGCCGCGCCGGTGATCTCCGCAGCCACCCTGGTCGAGCTCAGCGCGGTGATCATTCACAAACTCGGTCCCGAAGCGCTTGAGGAGATCGATGCGTTGCTGGCCACGGCAGGTATCGAAGTGGAGCCCCTCACGGCCACCCAGGCGCGACTGGCGCGTGACGCCTACACCCGCTTTGGAAAGGGGCGGACGCATCCGGCGCAACTCAACCTCGGTGACTGCTTTTCGTACGCGCTGGCCGCGGATCTGAACCGTCCGCTGCTGTTCAAGGGCGAGGACTTCAAGACCACGGATATCGCGGCCGCCATCTAGGCCGCCGATTCTCCAGCCACCTCCCACCCGGGGAACACCAGCACCGCCGGGTGGCAGCGAAGCGCCCGGGCCAGCACCTTGGCGCGCTCCACACCAAGATTGATGCGGTTGCAAACGTGGACCGATCAGCTGCGTAGCGGATCAATCACCTGCAGAAAGCCGAAGCGGTGGAAATCCGCATCGCGGGTCACGATGCGACCAATACCATGCTCGCGCATCAGCACCGCCGTGTGCAGGTCATGGGCGAGATTGCCGCGCAGCTCGGGCATCTCCTCGATGCACTGCTGCAGCACGCCGGTGTGGCGCGGCGTGGGCGTCAGCAGGCTGGCACCGGGCGAATTCAGCAGCGTCGCAATGAACCGGTAGGCAGCCGGTGCGCTCCAGGGCGTGGCGTACACCCGCGGATGGGTGCTCACACGCAGGAACTCGTAACAGATACCCCAGGTGAGAAACCACGGCGAGGGCTGGCGGCGGGCGTGCTCCAGCAGCTGGCCGCACGGCGCATGAAACTCACTGCTGGTATCGGCGGCGTACAGCAACACGTTGGTGTCGACGACGAACACCGCGGTCAGTCCTGATCGAGCAGATCGTGCAGCGCGTCGCGGTTCGCCACATCCACGCGGGCGCCCCCGCTGTGCCAGCTGGGCAGTTCCGGCAGCGGCTCCGCCGGCGAGGCTGCCGGCTCATCGAGCACCCGGCGCAGACCCGCCTCGACCAGCTCGGACATCGTCCGGCCCTGGCGGGCCGCCTCCTCGCGCAGCCGCTGCATGACGGAGTCGTCGATATTCAGGGTGGTCTTCATATGGAAAACCATATCGATGATATGGCGAGGTGTCAAACCCTCAATACGCTGCTTTTCTATCGAAAAGCTCTCGGGTCGTCATTGGTGGATGCAATGTAATACTATTACGTTTCTTTCCACCCGGAGACCTCCCCATGCCTGCCACCCGTCCCATGCCGCGCGCCACCCTGGCCGGGCTCGCCGTCGCCATCACCCTGTCCCCTGCCCTTGCCGCCGAGACCCGCGCGATCGAGGAGATCGTCGTCACGGCCACCGCCAGCGAGCAGCGTCTGCGCGATGCGCCGGCGACGATGAGCGTGATCACCCGCGACCGGCTCGTCGAGCGGCCGGTGCGCGACGTGCTCGATGCCGTGCGCGAACTGCCCGGCATCACGCTGACAAGTGCTGCATTCACCCGCAAGCGCATCAACATCCGTGGCATGGACAATACCCACTCGCTGTTCCTGGTCGATGGTCGGCGCGTCAACGCCTCCGCCGACGTCATTGCACACTCCGACTTCGAGCTTGGCTGGATTCCCACCGAGGCGATCGAGCGCATCGAGGTGGTGCGCGGGCCGATGTCCTCGCTCTACGGCTCCGAGGCCCTGGGCGGGGTGATCAACGTCATCACCCGGCCGGTCACCGATCGCTGGACGAGTTCCGCCTCGGCCTCCTGGGGCGAGACGTCCGGACCGGGCGGTCGCGACACCCAGGTGGGCCTGTATGCCGCAGGCCCGGTGATGCCCGATGTGCTTGGACTGCGCGTGTTCGTCAATCGTGACGACCGCAAGGAAACCCCGGATCGCGCCGATCCGGCGATCTCGGCGATCGAAGGCCGTCGCGCCACCAGTGGCGGCGCCACGCTGAGCTGGACGCCCGCCGATCAGCACCGGTTCGATTTCTCACTGCAGCGCGCCGAGGACACCCGCGAGCGCAACACGCGCACGCCGGGGCCACCGCAAAGCGCCATGGAATACACGTTCAGCGACGACATCACGCGCCAGCAGCTCGACGTGCACTACCTGGGTGACTTCGAGCGCTTCGCGGTGGAGGCCGGTGCCTATCGCTCGCGACTCGATCGCGAAAACCGTCGCAGCCAGGGCCAGATCCCGACACCGCCTACGCAGCTCACCGACGACATCGCCGAGACGCGCGTGCGCTTCGACCTCGGCCCGCGCCACTTCTTCACGCTCGGCGGTGAGTACCGGCGCGAGGAACTCGATGATGGCGGCTTCGTGCAGACCGGCACCGAACGCGTGGAGACGCGCTCGCTATTCATCCAGGACATGATCGAGCTTGCGCCCGACCAGCTGTCGCTGACACTGGGCGCGCGCCTGGATGATCACCAGCGCTTCGGCAGCGAACTCAGCCCACGCGCCTACCTCATCTGGCACGCCTCCGATGCCGTGACGCTGCGCGGCGGCTACGGCGAGGGCTTCAAGGCACCGACGCTGAAACAGCTCTCCACCCAGTTCTCGACCTTTGGCGGTGGCGGGCGTTTCGAGATCACCGGCAATCCCGACCTGCAGCCCGAGACCAGCCGCAGCCTGGAGATCGGCGCGCTGGGCAACCTCGGCGCCATGTCATTTGAAGCCACGGTATTCCAGAACACCCTGCGCGACCTGGTGCAGACCGCCTGCTTTGCCAACTGCGGCATCTTCCGCCAGGAGCGTCGCACCTACGTGAACGTGGCCGAGGCGCGCATCCGCGGTCTGGAGACCGGGGCGAGCGTGGCGCTGCCGTATGGCTTCGACGTGGGCGGCAACTACACCTACCTCGACGCCCGCGACCGCGAGCTCGACGCACGCCTGGCCGAGCGGCCGCGCCATACCGTGACGGCGCGTCTGGGCTGGCAGCGCGGCGCCTGGTCGGCGCACACCCGCGCACAGCGCATCGGCAGCCAGCTGCGTAACGTCCAGGGCCAGGCCTTGCAGAAACCGCACTACTCTCTGTGGCATGCAGGGGCGGCGTTCGCGTTGAACGAGCAGGTTACAATCCGCGCCGGTGTGGAGAACCTCTTCAACGAACGGCTGGCCGAGCGTTCCGAGCTGTTTGATTTCGAGGAGCGGGGACGCTTCGTGTACCTTGGCACCAACCTGAACTTCTGAGCGATGACGATGCCGCTTTCATCGATCCGGCGCCTGCTGGCCGCAGTCCTTGTGGCCGTGATGATTGTCCCGCAGGCGCTGGCGAGCGCCTCTGGCGAGGCTGTCGCCGCGACGGCATCGGCGCCTGCCGACGTGGTGGTCCTCACCACCGACTTCGTGCTCGACGGCAAGCTGCGGCTGGTGGCCGAGGCCGCTGCACGCGAGGGTCTTGCGCTGCGCTGGTATCGCGCGGGCCGCGACGACGAGGCAGACGTCGCGGCAGCGGTGGCGGACAGTTCGCTGGTGCTGCTGGACACCCCGCGTGGCAACGACCTGGGTGCTGTACGCCAGGCGTTTTCGGCGGCGCTGTCGGGCTGGCGAGGCCCCGAGCTGACGGTCATCGGTGGACAGGGCAGCGGCCGCGGGCTTGATCCGGCGCACGCCGCCCGTCTTGCCGAGTACTACAGCTTTGGCACGCGCGCCAACTTCGAAGGCTTCTTCCGCTACTGGGCCGTGGAGGTCGCCGGCATCGCCGCGGGTTCCGTGCCTGCGCCGATACGCTTCCCCGACAGCGGCATCTACCACCCGGACCTGCCCCGCCTGGTGGCCGACACGCCGGCCGACTATCTGGCATGGCTGGCCCCGCGCGAACAGTTGCGCGGCGTGGCGGGTGGACGCATCGCGGTGCTGATGTCCCAGGGCCTGTTCAGTGCCGATCAGCTGGACCTGGTTGATGCGATGATCGCGCACATCGAGGCGCGCGGCGCCTCGCCCTGGGTGTTCTGGTTTGGCGCCGGCGAGCGCGAGGGCATGGACGCGCTGCTGACCGTGGACGGCCACAGCGCCGTGGATGCGGTGATCAACATGACGCACCTGCGCGGGCTCGAGGCACGTCCGCGCGAACTCGCCGCGCTGGACATCCCGCTGTTGCAGGCCTTCGTCTACCGTGACGGCGGCGTGGCTGACTGGCGCGCCGACGATGGCGGCATTCCGATGCGTTCGGTGCCGGCATTCCTGGCCATCCCGGAGCAGATGGGCGCGTTCGACCCGGTGGTGGTCGCCGCGCAGGAGGACGGCGAGGTCGTGCCCATCGACGCGCAGATCGACCTGCTGGTGGGCCGTGCAGTCGGGCTTGCCCGCCTGCGCCACATCGCACCGGATCAGCGCCGGCTCGCGCTGATGTACTGGAGCTACCCGCCCGGCGAGCGCGGCGTGTCGGCCTCCAATCTGAACGTGCCCCGGTCGCTGGAAAACGTCACCGCAGCGCTCGCCGAGGCCGGTTACCGCGTGCCTGCGACCGACGCGCACACCTTCGAGCAGGTGCTGCCCACCCTGCTCGATCCCTGGCAGGGCCGTGCAACAGTGCAGCAGTGGGCCGGCGACACCGACACCTGGCAGCGCCTGCCGCTGACCGACTACCGCGCCTGGTACGACGTACTGCCCGAGGCCGTGCGCGCCCGCCTGGAATCGCGCTGGGGCCCACCCGAACAGGATCCGATGTTCATCGATGACGACGCCCCCGGGTTCCTGGTGCCGGCCTGGCAGCTCGGCGAGCTGCTGGTGCTGCCGCAGCCGGCGCGCAGTCCCGGCGATGGCAGCCTCGCCAGCTATCACGACGGCGCCCTGCCGCCCTCGCACGGCTACCTCGCCACCTACGTGCTGGTGCGCGAACACTTCGGCGCTGATGCGCTGGTGCATTTCGGCACCCACGGCAACCAGGAATTCCTGCCTGGCAAGGCGCGCGGCCTGTCGGTCGATGATGATGCGTGGCTGCCGCTGGGCGAGCTGCCGGTGATCTACCCGTACATCACCGACAACATCGGTGAGGCCCTGCAGGCGCGCCGCCGCGGCCGCGCTGTGACCATCAGCCACCAGACACCACCGTTCGCACCGGCCGGTCTGCATGGCGAGCTGCTCGAGCTGCATGACCTGATCCACGAATGGGAAATGCTCGACGAAGGGCCGGTGCGCGCCAGCGCCGAGCGCAGCATCATCGAGCGCGTTGGCGAAGGCACGATCTACCGCGATCTCGGCTGGACGCCCGAGGCGATGGCCGCAGACTTCATCGCCTTCGAGCACGACCTGCACCTCTACCTGCATGAGCTGGCCAGCGATGCCCAGCCGCTGGGGCTGCACGTGTTCGGCAGCCACCCCACGCCCGAGCGCCGCGTGGCGATGCTGATGCAGATGCTCGGCGAGCCGCTGATCGATGCGCTGGAAGTGGAGGAACCTGAAGAACTGTTCGTCGACGACTACCGCAAGGTGGCCAGCACGCCACCCTGGCAGTTCGTCGCGCGTTTCGTGCTCGACGGTGAGGACCCGGCTGCATTGAACAACGAGACGCTGCGTGAACTTGCCCGCCAGGCGCTGGCCTGGGACCGCGCCATGACCGGCAACGACGAGATGGCTCATCTGCTCGCAGCACTCGAGGGCCGCTACATCCCGACCAGCTTCGGCGGTGACCCGATCCGCAACCCCGATATCCTGCCCACGGGTCGCAACCTCTATGGCTTCGACCCGGCGCGGCAGCCCCCTGCGCCCGCCGGGGCCGGCGCCCCCGCACACGCCGCGGCACTCAACCCCACCCACCCCCCGCGCCCCGGCGCCCGATCCCCACCCCCGATAGCCTCCCCAGGGGTCGCAACCTCTTGGGGTGCCCCCGGGCGCGACTGCCCAGGGCGCGGGCGTGGGCAGTCGGCCGCGAACTCGCCGAGGAACTCATCGCCAGCCACCGCGAGCGCCACGGCGACTGGCCCGCCAGCCTCGGCGTGTCGCTGTGGTCCTCCGAGGCGATGCGCCACCAGGGTGTTATGGAGGCGCAGGTGCTGCACCTGCTGGGGCTGGAACCGCGCTGGGACCAGGGCGGGCGACTCAACCGGCTGGAGATCGTGCCCGCCGATGAACTCGGGCGACCGCGCGTGGACGTGGTCACCTCGATCACGGGCGTGTACCGCGACCAGTTCGCGCAGTTCATCGAGCAGCTGGCCGTGGCGCTGGAGCGCCTCGCCGAACTGGACGAACCCGGCAACACGGTGGCAACCAACACGCGCGCACTGGCCGCGCGACTGAGCGCGAACGGCAACGGTATCGGTGCCGACGAAGCACTGCGACTTGCTGCGATCCGCGTGTTCTCCGGCGAGCCCGGCGCCTATGGCACGGGCGTGCCCGACGGGCTGTTCGATACCGAGGGCTGGGAGGCCGACGACGAACTCGCCGAGGCCTATCTGGCACGCATGCAGTTCGGCTACGGCAGCGGCGGCCGGCAGGGCGTGCGGTTACCGCAGGTCAATCTCTACGCCGAACACCTCTCGCGCGTCGAGGGCGCACTGCTCGGGCGTTCCTCGAATCTCCACGGCCTGCTCTCGACGGATCACCCCTTCGAGTACCTCGGCGGCATGGCCATGGCGGTGCGCAGCCTCACCGGGCGCACGCCCGAACTCTACGTCAGCAACCTGCGCAACCCCACCGGCGCGCGCAACGTCGGTGCGGCGCAGTTTCTTGCCGGCGAGCTGCGCAGCCGCTACCAGCATCCCGGCTGGATCGAGGGCATGCTGGGGGAAGGCTATGCCGGCTCGCTGGAGCTGCTGAACATCGTCAACAACTTCTTCGGCTGGCAGGTCACCGATCCGGCGATGGTGCGTGATGACCAGTGGGCCGCCTTCCACGACATCTATGTGCGCGACAGTCTCGAGCTCGGGCTCGAGGAGTGGTTCGCCGAGGTCAATCCCGCGGCGCTGCAACGTATCATCGAGCGCATGCTCGAGGCGGCAAGACGCGATTACTGGGACGCCGGCGAAGAGGTGCTGCGCGACCTGGTCGAGCGTCACGCCGCACTGGCCGAGGACGGTGCCCCCGGGCGACTGGGCGAATACATCGATGGCCTGGCCGCCGGCTTCGGCCTGGCCGCGCCGGCCGGCGCGCTGGCCCAGACCATCACCGGCCCGCTGCTCGCGCGGGTCGAAGCCGCGCCGGGCGGACTGCCGCTGGATCCGCGGCCGTGGCTGGTGCTGCTGGGCCTGGCCGTGCTCATCACCGCCGGCGCGCTCGGCCAGGCACGCCGCGGGCGCCGATCACTCAAACCCATGGCTGCACGGAGCGCTGCATGAATCCTCTCGAGTTGACCCTGTATGAAATCTCACGGGTGTTCCTGACCCCCGTGCTGCTGCTCATCACCGGCCTGTTCTGCTACGCCTTCATCGCGCTTGGCGCGTTTGCCGTGGAGGCCTGGCAGCGTCGTGATCCGGCGCGCCGCCGCGCAATCTGTCCGCTGCACCGTGCCGTGCCCGACGGCGAGCAGGTCGACTCCGAGGCGCTGCAGCTGAAGATCCTGAAACTGCTCGAGCCGCTGCGCATCAGCACACGCACCGCGCCGATGCTTGGTCTGGTGGCGACGATGATCCCGCTGGCCCCGGCACTGCTGGCGCTGGGGGATGGCGACCTCGTTGGCGTGGGTGAGAACCTGGTGGTGGCCTTCGCGGCTGTGATCATCGCGCTGATCAGCGCCTCGATCACGTTCTTCGTGCTGACGGTGCGCCGCCGCTGGCTGCTCGGCTCGCTGCACGAACTCGAGCGCCAGGGGCAGCGGGCATGAGCCACCGCTTCCTGGACTTCGAGGAAGACGAAGATCCCATCCTCTCGGTCGTCAACGTCGTCGACGTATTCCTGGTGATCATCGCGGTGCTGCTGGTCATCGTCGCCGCCAACCCGCTCAACCCGTTTTCCAGCGAGCGCGTGGTGGTGGTAACCAACCCCGGCGAAGACGACATGCGCATCCTCATCAAGGACGGCCAGGAGCTCACGCGCTACGAGACCACCGGCGAGATCGGCGAGGGCGAGGGCGTGCGCGCAGGCACCGCCTATCGCCTGCCCGACGGGCGGATGATCTACGTGCCGGAGGAGTGAGTCGGGCGATCGCCAAGCAAGCTCACTCAGCCGCGAGCATCGGGCGCAGCGCGGCAAGCTCCGGCGTGCTGGCAAAGCCGCCGCAACGCTCGACGGCCTGCTCGAACGCGCGCAGCGCCAGTTCCGGGCGTTCGTAGCGCAGCCACGCCTTGGCCACGCGCACGGCCGCCCCGGGTTCCAGCGCATGCTCAAGTGCCGCGTACAGGTCTTCCTCTATGCGCGCGGCCGCGTCGGCCGGCAGGCGTTCGGGCGCCACCTTGGCGAGCTGACTGTAGTAGTAGGCGCGCGAGGCGCGGTCGGCGGGTGAGTCCAGGCCCTGCAACACGTCGCGCTCGGTGATCTCGATGGCGCGCAGGTACGCCCGCACGGCCGCCTCGCGCTGGCCGCTGCGCAGGTAGGCATCGGCGAGATTGCCCCACATCTCGTGGATCTCCGGTTCGCCGACCGAGCTGAGTCGTTCGATGGCGCGTTCACGCAGTTCGGCGGCGGTCTGGTAGTCACCGAGCAGGTGGTAGAGCATGCCGAGGAATTCGTCACCGACATAGGAATGGGGTGCGATGACGCGGGCGCGCTCGTAGGCGCCGCGCGCAAGCTCGAGTTCATCGGCACAGAAATAGAACGTGCCCAGATTGGCCAGCACGTATTCGTTTTCGTCGCGGCTGCGCGCTTCTTCCGCCGCGGCGATCGCGCCGGGCAGGTCGCCGGCGAAGTACGCGAGACTGGCCATCCAGAACGGCGGTTTCCAGAACCCCGGATCCACCGCCGTGGCATGACTGGCGGCGGCCAGCGCCTGTTCCAGGTGCGCGGCGTCGCCGTTGCCGCGATACAGCGCAAGCCGGCTTGCCACCAGCCCGACCAGTGCCGTCGCATCGTCGGGATCGTCCTCGAGCACGGCCTCAAGTTCGGCGATGGCCTCGTCTGCGCGGCCGGTCACGCGCAGCAGATGGGCATAGGCGATTCGCGTGGCCGGCGCGCGCGGGGCCAGCTGGATGGCACGACCGCAGGCCAGCGAGGCGTCATTGAGTGCCCGCTGCGCGTCCTCCATCCAGTATTCCTCGAGCAAGGCCTCGCACAGGCCGGCATGCGCATCCGCGTAGTTCGCATCGATGCGCAGTGCCGCCTCGAATCGACCCTGTGCGCGACGGATGTTGAGTTCGCTGGCCGGGCCATCGAGGTGCAGGCGGCCTTCCATGTAGTAGTCCTGCACGGGTGCGAGCGGGAAGTGCGCGAGCTCATCGCTGTCACCCAGCGGCATGCCCAGCGCGCGGGCGACGGCCTGCGCCGAGCGCGCAGCGATATCCTCCAGCTGCTCGTCAAGGCGCGCGCTCTCCACGCTCTGCGCCCACACCTGCTGTGTGACGCGGGTGCCATGCAGAAAGACACGCACACCGGCGAGGCGCCCGACACGATGGATCTCGCCACCGACTACCGCATCGCTGCCCAGCCGCGCCGCGACCTGGTCTGTATCCAGCTCGTAGGCCAGCAGCTCGACGCTGGGTGACGCGAGCCGGAAGTGCGCGGAGAGCTGCGCGCGCAGCGCGTCGGTCAGCGCGCCATCGGCATCGCCGTCGAATGGTTTGAGCACCAGCGTGGGTTCGCTGACCCAGGACGGGCGCAGCCGTCGCTCCTGCGCCGCAGTGTCCACGCCCTCGGCATTATTGCCACCCCATGGCCGTTCGCCGACGTCAAACCACCACAGGCCCGCTACGCCGAGCAGCAGACCGATGAGCAACGCTGCGGCCCAGCGTGAGCGCGGCACAGTGCGCGGCACCGGGACCGAGTCAGCCGCATCGCCATCGCTGTCTGTGTCGGGATCAGAGCCCTGCGCGGACTCCGGCTCATCGCTGCTGAGGTACAGTGTCCACGCCTCGACGCCCAGTGCCCGAGCGACGCGCTCAAGCGTGTGCAGCTCCACGGGCTGCTCGCGGAATACTCGGCTGACGAGGTCCTTGGGGGCCTGATCGAGGCCTTCGAGATCGGCGATTTTCTCGGCCAGCGCGGCCTGGCTGCGAAAACCGGCCTCGGTGAGCGCGTGGTACAGGCGGGCCCGCGAGGCGCGCACGCCACGCCTGCGGCTGTTGCGATGGTTGCGGTTGCGGGTTGCCATCGCCTGGCCGTCCCCTTTGACGCCCGATCCTGCGGATCGTGGGCCGTTATATATACCACACCCCTTGCCACACCGCTGTGCCGACGGGGTGCAGCCCCGGCAACCGCCTATCCCGCCTTAACTGACGATAAATCGCCCTAGCTGTCGATGAATCGGCGCGGCCGATGGGGCATTGATAAACGCTATGACAGGTGTCGACTCCCAGGCCCGATCCAGATCCGGCGAAGCGAGGCTGAGTGCGAAGGCAGTCCGGGGAACCGTGCTGCTGGCCCTGGCCGCTGCGCTGGCGCTGACCGGCTGCGGACGCGACACGCTGGTCGGCACCTACGAAGACGAGCTGGGCATGACCCGCTACGAGTTTCTCGGCCAGGGCCAGGTCCACGTCTCGGTGCTCGGCACGACCGTGGTCGCCGAATACCGGCTCGATGACGACCGGGTGCTGGTGACAGGTCCGCAGGGCACGCTGGTGCTGACGCGACATGAAGACCGACTCCACGGACCGATGGGCCTGGTACTGCGACGCAGCAGCGGGACGCCGGGCAACGGGCAGCCGACGGCTGAACACCGGCAATAGACCGGCAACAGAGCAAGGGGAACGACGATGGCAAATGAATTGAGTGGGATCATGAACGCGCCGATTGTTCGCGGACTGGCGAACATGGTGATCAGATTGCTGCGCAAGCTGCTGTTCGCGATTCTCGCCATCTGGGCCTTCATCCTCGGAATCGTCACACTGTTCGCCGTATTTGGCGAAGACTCGCTGCTCAATGCGATGTTCCAGTGGGCGATCTTCGGCGCCTTCGCGTTCGGCGCGAACTGGATGCTGACCAACGGACCACAACTGCTGATGGCCAAGGCACAGCGCGCCGAGGCAGATGAACACTGGAGCTCCCTGGGCAAGGACCCGGAAACCCGCAGCAAGGCGATCGATACCCTGTTCGACCAGCAGAAAGCGGTACTCGCCGTCGGCGAGCGGCTGGACTTCACCGAGACCGAGGAGAAGCAGGGCTTCGACGGCAAACCGACAACCGGAATGGTTTCCTGCCACATCCAGTTCGAGGTGCGCCGCAGCCTCGCCGACATGGAGCCGCGTGAACGCGAGCTGCTGCGCGCCGCCTACCATCTCTACAACGAGAGCCTGATCGACGAGCGGGCCTGGCGGTATTTCCGCATCGCCTTCATTTTCGGCGACGGCAAGGGCGTCGTTTACGAATACGATGTGTTCCTTACCAAGGAGCTTCTCAGCAGCATCAGGGGTGGCACCGACGCGGTTCGGCTGTACTGCAGCAGGACCGAGGCCACGGTTGGTGAGGCAGTCAACATGATGCTCGACATGCTCGACCAGACGCCGCAGGAGCAGTTGCCGAAGTCGGTCCGCAAGGTGCACAAGCGCATTCACGGTGGCGAGACCTGGCTCGAAGAAGACGAAATCGACGACACCCCTTTCACGCTCGAACCGGTCCCCGGCGCCCTGCTCGGCGACTTCCCCGAGTCCGGCAGCATGGTGCGCTACGCCGGCGAGGGCTCGATGATTACCGTCGCGCCGCCCGGCTCCGGCAAGACGCAGTGCCACGTGTTCCCGACACTGCTGAGCTGGCCGGGCCCGGCCGTCGTCCTCGACGTCAAGGGTGAGATCTACGAGGGCACCAGCAAGTGGCGTTCCGAGAACGTCGGCCCCGTCTACAAGTTCTCGCCGCTGAATCCCGACAACAGCCACAGCTACAACCCGCTGACGACGGTGCGCTCGCATCCGGACTACCTGTGGGAGGACTCGCGCTTTCTCGCCGACATGATGATGGTGCCCTCGGGCGGCAAGGACCCGTTCTGGGAGAACCGGGCGCGCGACGTGCTAACCGCCGCCATCGCGCGGGTCTGCCTGAAAAAAGATGTCGAACAGCGTCCGCTGGGCAACGTCATCGACGTGTTTCACGGCGTAGGGTGGAACGAGTTCGTCATGGAGTTACAGGCGCGCGTCGATATCCGCTCGATGACGCGTGCCGGCCATTCGCTGGCTGGCATGGAGCCGAAAACGCGTGACGGTGTGCTGCAGACGGGCCTTTCGAGTCTTTCGGCCTGGGACGGCGATCGCATCGAACGGGCGACCCGCCGCTCCGACTGGACACCGCTGGACCTGCGCAAGGGCGACAATCCGACGATCTACATCTGTCTGTCGCCCAACGAGGTGGAAAGCTACATCTCGGTGCTGCGGGTGTTCATTGCCCAGCATATCCGTCAACTCACCACCGAGCTTCCGCCGCGCGATCAGTCGCCGATCCTGTTCATGCTTGATGAACTGCCGCGCTTGCGGCAGATGCCGCCGGTCGAAGAAGCCCTCGAGATTGGCCGTCAATACGGCATCAAGCTGTGGATGTTCACACAGAGCCTGGGCCAGCTGCGCACGGCATATGAGAACGCCGACGGCATGATTGGCTCCTGTGCGGTACGCATGTACATGAACCCGAGCCTGCATGACGAGACGGCGCAGAAGATCTCGGAGGACATCGGCATGCAGGAAGGGGTGATGGATCGCAGCCGTCAGGCCGTGGTCGAGCCCTCGGTACTCGCCGGCCCCGAGTACCGCGACGACGTCATCGTCATGGCCTCGGGCTGCAAGCCGCTGCGGCTTCGCAAGCACTTCGCCTGGCAGGACGCCGACCTGAGTGGCCGAATGGGCAGCCTCAAAGGAGACATCTACCGTGGACAAGGAAATTCGCCCCCTGTATCAGGCCAATCTCGTCCAGCGACAGAGGTTGCTGGCGGAGGCAGAGAACGCCCGCAACGCGCTGAATGAAGCCAGGACTGAACTGGAAAACGCTCAGCAGACGCTCGCGAACGAGCCCTCCGAGCAGCACGCCCAGGCGGTCGACGAATTCAAGGCACAGGTGTCGTCTGCTGAAACCAGAGTCAACGCGGCTGACAAGGCAGTCGACGACCACCGGGCCTATGTGGCCGACAGGATTGGCGAGCAGTGGAACGTCCATCTGGATAACAATGACACCAGGGTCGCTGAGCAGCCTGGATTTGAGGAGAAGACGCGAGACGGCGCGCACAAGGTGATCAATGCGGCCGAAATCGCGCTGACCGCGGCTGGCAACATCCCCGGGTCACCCCTCGCTGGTGCGCCGGTAAGCGAATTCGCCGAAAAGGCGCGGCTGGCAACAGACGCGGCGTATCACACCGCGAAGATGAACCCGATCGCGATGGACGCAGCGGCCCGCACCCTGGCCGACGGCGCCGACAGCGTCAACGATGTTGCCAAGACGTTCGAGGATCTCGTCGTCGGCACGCAGCAGCGTGACGAGGCCGTGGCGACACCGCCCGAACGCGAGGCACAGTCTCAGGAAGCCACCCGGGCGCAGGAGCCTCCGGACCCCCGGGATGAGCTGCAGCAGCAACACCTCAAGGAGATCATCAGCTTCGAACAGAACAAGGAACAACTCCAGGCCGACATGGTGAAAGACCTCAAGGAAATGGGTGTCGGCGATGACGAGATCGCAAGGCACGTGGCACAACAGGAGCAGCAGTTCGACCGGCTGAGCGAGCAGATGGCGCAGCGACACCACGAAGAGCGCGAGGCCCTTCGCGAACCTGAGAAAACGCCCGAACTGGAAAGCCCATCGCGAACCTGAGGCAACGCGCGAACTGTCAGACCCCGGTGTTTACCACCCCGACCCCGGCCGCCCAGGCAGCCTCGGCCAGCGCGCCATCCCGCGTCGCGACAGGCAGTTCCCGACGCAGCGCCAGTTCGAGGTAAGCGGCGTCGGAACTGCTGAGGTCGTAGCGCATCGCCAGGGAGAAGTGCGATGCCGGCGACACCACTTCCCTGTCGATATGGATCGGCAAGGTGGCGATCAGGTCGATGACCTCGCGCGCAAGCGCCGCCGTCATGGCGCCGCGCCGACAGGCGGTGCGCAGCACGTTGGTGAATTCCAGTTCCAGCAGAGCCGGCGCCCAGGCCGGGGTGTCCGCAAGCCGCGCGGCGATCGCATCACCGTAAGCATCGGCCTGGTTGGAGACGAACCAGCCTGTCAGCACCGAATTGTCGAGCACGAAACTCATCCGTCCAGGCCTTCACGGGCCAGCATTTTCAGGTCTCCGTCAAGACGAATCTCTTCGCGCAGCGCCCGCAGGCGCGACAGCGCAGCGCTGGCACGCTGGCGCGGATCGATTGCTTCGTCCCCGCCATGACAGGCCACCAGCCGCGCGACCGGCACGCCGCGACGGGTGATCGACACCTCCTCTCCTCGCTCGACCATCGCGACCAGTTCGGAGAGGCGGTTCTTGGCTTCGTAAAGCGCCACAGACTTCATGACTAGCTCGCTCATATATCTAGCTAGCTCGATGGTATTCCAGCAAGACGAGGGAGAACAAGTCCCCGCACCACCCCGGGCGAGAGGGATCCGGGCACACTATCATTCGTCCCGATTGAGTCCGTGCCGGCGAAAGTACGGTTCTACCCGTCTTTTGCTGCAAGTGCCCGCCACGCCTGGAGACCCCCGACATGTCCGCACCCGTTCGCATCTACCACAATCCCCGCTGCTCCAAGAGCCGCGCGGCCTGCGCGCTGCTCGCCGAGGCCGGCGTCGAGCACGAGATCATCGAGTACCTGAAGCACCCGCCCAGCCGCGACGAGCTCGCCAGACTGGTGACCATGCTTGGCATCCGCCCGGGTGAACTGGTGCGACGCGGCGAGGCGGTGTTCAAGGAAAAGTACGCGCAGCTTGCAGATGACGACGACGCGCGGTGGCTCGATGCCATGATCGCCGATCCGATCCTGATCGAGCGTCCCATCGTGGTGATCGGTGAGCATGCCGTCGTGGCACGGCCGCCGGAACGCTTGAGCGCACTGCTGCACGACGCTTGATCACCTGCACGACGGGTCCATCGATTCAGGTGCCTCGCGACACAACACATCGCGCAGAACGTCGGCCGGCACCGCGAAACCGACTCCCTGCCCCAGCGCCAGTGCCGCGGTGACCATGCCGATCACCTGACCGCTGATATCGATCAGCGGCCCGCCGGAGTTCCCCGGATTGATGGCGGCATCGGTCTGCAGCAGTCCGGCCAAACGCGCCTGCCGGCCAAGCGTGCCTGGCACGGCGCTGACGATCCCGGATGTCGCGGTGACCCCCAGACCGAACGGATTGCCAAGCGCGATGACGGCCGCCCCCGGCTCGGGGGGCCTGGCAGACAATCGCAGGCCGTCGAGGCCAGACACGCCGGGCGCGCGCAGCAGCGCAACATCGAGTTCAAGATCGAGATGCAGCAGCTGTGCGGCCATGGGCGATTGCCCGGTGAGAGTCACAGTCAGACTGCGCCGCCCTGCGATGCCGTGCCCGGTGGTCAGGATCAGGCCACTGCCGGCAACTACGAAGCCAGACCCGACCGCGTCTGCGTCGCCCTCGATCAGCACGACCGCGGCGGAGGTCGCCGACACCAGCCGCACCGCATCGCTGCGTGATCCCGTCCCATCGGCCGAATGTCCGGCGCAGGCGGTCATCTTCGCCACAACCAGACACAAGATTCCGATACTCACGGCTGGACCGGGACGCCCGCGCATGATCGCCGCAGCGCGTCGCCTGCGCACATTCCACCGCATCATCGCCATCATGCCCTCCACCCCTACCCTGTGGCTCACGAGAGTCTATCCCAGCCGGACCTGCCAACCGAGGCCGGTGCGAATCGCGACCACTGTCGCAGACCCGTCATAGGCGTTTTGATAAGGTTCGGGGGCTAGAGACGCGCCGGCGTATCCGGTGGCAGGATGTGACACGCCGTGGTTCAGGTTGCAGGGAGTCGGGATGGAGCAGGGCGATCTCACGCTGATGCTGCAGCAGTGGAGTGGTGGCGATGCGGGCCTGCACGATGCGCTCTTCGAGCGCATCTACGCGGAGCTCACGCGTATTGCCGCCCGGCATGTCGCGCGCGAACGTGCCGAGTCCGACGTCGAACCTCACGCCCTGGTGCACGAAGCCTATCTCCGGCTCATCGACATGACGCGTATCCGCTGGCAGGACCGCGCGCACTTCTTTGCAATGTCAGCCACCGTGATGCGCCAGATTCTCACCGATGAAGCGCGCAGGCGCCTGTCGGGCAAGCGCGACGGAGGCATACAGATCACGCTCACTGGCATCGCCGACGACAGCGCCATTCGCGACACTGATGTGCTGCAGCTGCACGAATCCCTGGAACGGCTGGCTGCGATCGATCCGCAGCGTGCCCGGCTTGTGGAGCTGCGCTATTTCGCCGGATTGACCATCGAAGAGACCGCGGAGGTGCTTGGCACGTCCCCTGCGACGGTCAAGCGCCAATGGGAAGTTGCGCGAGGCTGGCTGTACCGCGCGATGCAAGCGGATGCGCGGCCGGCGAGCTGACTGATGACCGACACCGAACGCCAGCGCCGTGCGCTGCAACTCTGCGATGCTGCCCTCGCCCAGGCAGGCACGCAACGTGAGGCGTTCCTGGCCGAGGCCTGCGCAGGAGATCCGGCGCTGCGGCATGCCGTCGACTCCATCCTTGGCGCCGTCACACAGGCTGAAGGCTTTCTCGACCGCGACGCCAGCGCGCTGGCTGCCAACGCACGCGTCGGCTCGACCATCGGCCGCTACACGCTCATCAGTGTGCTTGGCTCGGGCGGCATGGGCACCGTCTATCTCGCGGAACGCCGCGAGGCCGGCTATGCCCAGCGCGTCGCCATCAAACTGGTGCGCGCAAACCTTGCGGCCCGCGAGCTGCTGGCACGCTTCGAATCCGAACGGCGCATTCTCGCCGGACTCAACCACCCCTACATCGCCGGCCTGATCGACGCCGGCACCACCGACCAGGGTGTGCCGTACCTTGTGATGGAGTATGTGGAAGGCACGCCCATTGACCGCTACTGCGATGAGCGCCAGCTGGATATTCCCTCGCGCGTACGCCTGCTCATCAAGGTATCGATGGCCGTCCAGGCGGCCCACCAGAGCCTGGTCATCCATCGCGACCTGAAGCCCAACAATGTGCTGATCACAGCAGACGGCCTGCCCAAGCTGCTGGACTTCGGGATCGCCAAGCTGACCCTGCCCGCCGATGCCGACAGCCCGGACACCGGCGCCACGACCCTGTTCGGTCAACGCGCCCTGACGCCGAACTACGCCAGCCCGGAGCAGATCCTCGAGGGCCGCATCACCACCGCCAGTGATGTGTATTCGCTGGGCGTGATGGCTTATGAACTGCTCAGCGGCGAACTGCCCTACCTGCTCGACACCAGCAGCCAGCGCGCCCTGATCCGTGCGACCGAAACGCTGTCCGTGCCACGTCCAAGCGTGCGTGCGCGCCAGGCCCGCACGAGCGGAAAGCTGGCGGGCATTGCCGCCGAGCGTGGCACGACACCCAACCGACTGCTCAGCACACTGACCGGCGATCTCGACAACATCCTGCTGATGGCGCTGCGCCAGGAACCGGAACGTCGCTACACATCCGCGGCGCAGTTTGCCGAGGATCTCGCCCGCTACCTCGACCGGCGCCCCGTTGCCGCGCGCAGTGACAGCTTCGGCTATCGCACCGGCCGGTTGCTGCGCCGGCATTGGCTTCCAGCCAGTGCTGCAACCGCCGTACTGATCTCGCTGATCGCCGGCGTCATCAGCTTCGCCTGGCAGGCCGAGCAGGCGCGGCACGAACGCGACCGCACGCTGCAGGTCAACGATTTCCTGCAGACCATCCTCACCGAGGCCGATCCCTACACCGCCGGCGCGGATGCCAGCATTCGTGATGTGCTGCGCAAGGCCGACGGCATGATTGTCGATCGATTCGCGCAGGCGCCCGACCTTGAGGCCGCAATCCGACGCACCGTGGGCTACACCCAGCTCGGCCTGCTGGACCTCGATGCGGCCGAGTCCAACCTGTCGCGCGCGCACGCGCTGAATCTCCAGCTCTACGGCCACCGCGACCAGCGCTCGCTGCAGACGCGTGCCGACCTGGCGTGGACTGCCTTCCGGCGCGGCGACATGACGGCCGCGCGCGAGGGCTATGAGATCGTCATCGCCGAACTGCACCCAGGCCTGTCGGCGGATTTCCGGGCCACGATCATGAACGATTACGGCGTGGTCCTGATTGATCTGGGTGACTATGCCCAGGCCGCGGCGCTGTTTCGCGAGGTGCTGGCCATGCAGCCGGTGCTCGACATGGGGCCCGCACAGCATGCCTCCACCGCCAACAACATCGCCGCGGCCTATCATGACCTGGGTGATGCCGCCCAGGCCGAACACTGGTATCGCGAGAGCATTGCCATCGGGCGTGCACAGCCTGGCGCGGACAGTGATCCGAACCTGGCGATCCACCTGAACAACCTGGCCGTACTGCTGCGCGACGAGGACCGTGCTGACGAGGCACTGGCACTGTTCAGCGAGGCACTGGAGATCCGCATCAACGCGCTGGGGCCGGATCACGGCTTCACCGGCTATTCGCGGCTGCAGCTCGGGCGACAGCTGCTGGACATGGATGCGCTGGAGTCGGCGCGTACGCAGATCGTGACCGGTCTGGAGATCTCGCGCGCGACGTTGCCGCAGAGCAGTCCACAGGTGCTCCTCGGCCGGGCGCTTGCGGCGCGACTCGCCCTGCACGACGGTGACGAGTCTTCTGCACTGGCAGAACTCGAAGCCACGGCCAGAGCAGCAGCCGACGGCGGGTATGGCGGTCTCGAGGGCCTGTTCACGACCTGGCATGACCAGGTCCTCGAAACCGCACTGTCACAGGGTCAAGGCGTTGCACCCGCCCGCTGAGTCTGCTGGACGATTTTTCGGCACACTGCGCTCACCGTGACTCTGCCGAGAAGAACAGGCCCACGGTCGAGGCCATGCGACCGGTTGCGGCGTTGTAGGTGATGATCAGCACCGGCGCCGGGAAGGGATTGCCGGTATCGGTGTACACCGACGGGAAGCCGTCCGGCAGCACCAGCTGGCGGCAGGGTAGCGACGTGAACACACAGCCGTTCAGCGACTGCCCAGCCGGCGGGTTGGAGTTGTCGATCAGCTGCCGGAAGTTCCCCATCGCATCACCGACCGACTGCACTGTCTGATCATTGAGGTTGTCGACGAAATCGACGGTCTGCTGGAACAGGTCGGGGCCGATCAGCACGATGCTGGTCTGTGCCGGCACTCCGCCGGCGAAGCGGGATTCGATGATGCTGTTGCCGACGTAGAAATTGTGAAAGCTAAGCGACGCGCCTGTGATGATGCCCTCGACACTCTCGACCTGCCACACCATGTCCAGCAGCCCGGAGGCGAGCAGCGGGGCGAAGTTGACCAGCAGCTTCTGCACCACGGGCAGGTAGATCTGCTTGGCCAGCTCGCGCTTGTTGACCTGCACGGCCAGCTGCCCCACGAGCGTGAAGAACACCGGGCGGACGTCGCCGTAGAAGGCCACCGGCGACTGCCAGCGCGCCGAATCATTCACCCGCGCATAGAACGTCGGCGGCGCCTCCGGCACCGCGGCCATGAGCCCGGCCCCGCGCAGCGCGTCGAGGAGCCTGTCGAGGCCGGCGACGACCGCCGCCGGATAACGCTCGGAGGTCAGCTGCCACAGCCGGTCCTGGCCAAACAGGAGGCCGCGCGCTCGGGGCTCGAGCGCAGCCAGCGCTGCGGCTCGCGAGGCGGCGTTGGCGACCAGCACCTGACCGCGCAGATCGTCGTTGCGTGCGCGACCGGCGAGCAGTGTCTGGCTGAAAGACTCTAGCGAATCCAGCGCACTGATCAGCTCGCCAAGACGTGCCTGCCAGCGCTCATCATCGCCGGAGAGAGGCCCGACACCCAGCGCCGGGATGTTCCAGGCGGGCAGGAACCCCTGCTCGGGCGCCGTGATTGAGGCCAGCTGCAACGCCTGCAGGTCGATGCTGTCGCGCAGCACCTGCAGGTTGCCGGCAAGCACCGGGACCACGGCCATGTTGCCGTTCTCCAGCGCGTCGATCATTGCCGTGTAGGTCTGACCGAGCGCGTTGAGCTGCGCCGAAAAGTCGGCAAACGGCTCGAGTGCGCCGCCGGCACCCGCCTGGCCCATCACAAAGAAGCGCGCCTCGCGGGTCTCCGCGCCGCGCTGCACCTGCAGCAGCCATTCCCCGCGCGTCTCGGCCGAGGTGGCGAGCCGGCCGGTAGTGACCACCGCGGGCGCCGGGCCCGCGGAGCTTGGTGTTGGCAGCACGTCCACGTTCGCGCCGACACCCAGTACCGGGTTGCCTTCGGCGTCGAACAGCGTCGAGGCGAACAACAGGTCGTCGCCCGCACCGACCAGGTCGCGCTCGAGTTCGATCAGCAACGCCGGGCCGGACGAGACAACCAGGTCGAGCACGCCACCGGCAAGGATCGCGCTGCCGGCCGCCACCGACTGGGCGATCACCTGGTTGCGCGGCACGCTGTCACTGTTCTGGCGCGTGACGTTGCCCACGAGCAGGCTTATCTCCGCAAGCGTGGTGATGGCCACCGAGCGGCTCAGACCGACCAGATTTGGTGCCTGTAGTGGCTGAGGGCCGAGCGAGACCGTGAAGCCCACCCGCGCCCCGAGCGCCACCGCGCTGCCTGCCGGCAGCGCCTGAGAAATCAGCTGACCCTCGGCGACGGCAAGATCGTAGCGCCGCGACACCGTGCCGACCGCCAGGCCGGTGGCGACCAGCACGTCGGCGGCCTGTGACTCGAGCAGCCAGGAGAGATCGGGCACGCTGACCGGTGGACCCACTTCGACAGTGTAGGTCTGGGCGTCGGAAAGCCCGGTGCTGTCGGTCACCGTCACTGTGACGGTGTGACTGCCGAGCTGACCGCTGTCCGGCAGCCAGTCGATCAGACCGAACTGCGGATCCAGCGTCATGCCCGCCGGTGCGCTGGCCAGTGCATAGGTCAGCTCATCGCCGAGATCGGCATCGATCGCCAGCACCCCGTAGCGGTACGGAAAGCCGGGCGAGGCCGCCGTGGTCGGCATGGAGATGATGCGCGGTGGATTGATGTTCCCGGTGATGTCGATGCTCACCGTCGCCGATTCCGAGGCCAGCCCGCCGGCCACTGCGCGATAGGTGAAGCTGTCTCGCGCCGAATCGTCCTCGCCGGGCAGCGGCACGTTGACGTGGTAGGCGTTCAGCCCCGGCAGCAACCAGTGCGGGCGCACCGGCGCAGGCATCGTGCCGTCGGTGTTGATGTTGGTGGCGTGGTAGGTGTACTGGTTCCAGACCGGCCGCGCTGGACCCCAGGGATTCGCCGCCGTGCCACCGAGCACCTTGACGCTGCGGTCGCCCAGTGAATCCATGTAGACCACGATATTCGCTCGGCCGTCACCGGTCACATCGGCCACCACGGGGATCATGTACTGGGTAAAGCCGTGTCTTTCCGACGACGGCATCTCGGCCAGCACCTGGCCGGTTTCCCCATCGAGAACGACGACCAGACTGTTGGCCGTGTTGCCGGGAGTGTCGGTCCGGGCGATCACCACCTCGCTGCGCCCGTTGCCGTTGAAATCGAAAGCGGTCGAGCCCAGCCTGTCGGTCGTCACGAACCGCGCCGGCGAGGTCCAGATCCGCTCGCCGAAGCGATCGTAGGCGTGGAAATCCTGCCAGTCCTGGAAGACGATTTCCGGCCAGCCATCGCCGGTCAGGTCGGCCGCCGTGAGCGGCGCATTCACGCCATTGGTAACCGGCCGGCGCCAGATCTCGGTACCGTCGTGCTTGAACGCGTACAGGCCGTTATTCGCCTTGACGACGATTTCGGGAAACGGGTCGTTATCCAGGTTGACGATCACGGAGATCGCCCGCGGCGCGGGCGCGGTGGGGTTGAATGTTGCCAGGAAGTGGCCTGGCACCGGCAGCGAGTACAGCAATTCGCCGGTGTTGGAGAACACGTCGTTCTGGAACAGGATTTCCGGCACACCATCGAGGTCCAGGTCGACGACGTGCACCGCCGTATGTTGTCCCGAGCCGGCCACCGAGGGTGTGCCTCGGGTCTCGAACAGCACCTCGCCGCGCAGCGTGCCGTCGGGTGCCTCGACATGGCGGAAAGCCACGACCATGGAAGCGCTGGTGCTGCCCGGCCCGCCGGCACTGCCCGTGGCGATCACGCCAAACAGGATCTCACCGCGACCGTCACCGGTCAGGTCGGCGATGTGCGGCACGGTATTGCGCAGGAATACCGTCTGGTTGAACTCGTCGACCACCGACAATGGTTCACTGATCCACAGGAACTCGCCGTCGGCATTGAACACAGCGATATGCGAGTACTCCGGCCTTGGAGAGCTCGAACACGGCTGCGGACTGCAGGGATAGGTTTTTACTACCGCGACAATCTCGGGACGCCCGTCTCCGGTGATGTCTCCGGCCGCAAGGGGTGTGCTCCAGTTCAGGACGCCGTAGTCCGGGTTCTGGGTAAAGAAGCCGTGCGCGCCAGTCTGCCACAACAGTTCGCAGCGACCGTCCCGCACGCTCATCGCATACATCTGGCTGATGCTTTGGGTGACTCCGAGCCACACGATTTCGGGCACGCCGTCACCATCGAGGTCGACGACGATCGGGTATTGTTGGAGGAATCGGAGCGGTGGGCCACCCAATGCCTCCATCGAGGTGCAGATCTCCTCGAACTCGATCTCGCGCGGCGGGGCGACGTCCGGGGTGTAGCTGAAGGAACCGTCAGGATTGAACGCGCTGAGCGTGCCGCGCGATGGGCCGGTGAGCAGCTCGGCGCTCATCGCGAGCCCGCTCGGCGACGCGTCGTTGTCGAGCACACCGGGAGCCTGCACCTCAAGCAGGCTTGGCTGCAGATTGGTGCCGCGCCTGACGCCATAGACGTCATCGACGGCGATCGGTGCCACCGGCATAAGGCCGACGGCGATGTTGAATTGTGCGGTGTCGGTCGCACCGTCCAGGTCGGTGACCTGCACCGTCACATCAGTCGTGCCGACCTGGTCGGGGCCCGGCGTCCAGCCGAGCAGACCGGTATTGGGGTCCACGGTCAAACCGGCCGGGCCGCTGACCACGCTGTAGTTCAGCACGTCGCCAACATCCGGGTCGGTGGCGACGAGCTGCACTGCCAGCGGGTTACCGACAAGCACGACCTGGTCGGCCACAGGCTCAAGCGTCGGCGGCGTGTTCGCCGCCTCGTCGAGCACCGTAACGGCAAAACCCGTGCTGGCTGACAGGCCACTGGCGTTGGTGACGGACACGCTTGCCGAGGCGCCGCCGAGTTGGTCTGCGGCAGGCCGCCACGCGAGTTCGCCGGTGGTCGAATTGATGGCCATGCCCGCAGGTCCTGCAACCGAATAGCGCAGCGGCTGGCCTTGCGGATCGCTGCCCGCGGCGACCAGCGTCAGCGTCTCGCCGAGCACAAGCACGCGGTTGCCGATCGGCGCCAGCGACGGCGGCTGGTCATCAGCGCTCGCGAGCACCTCGACGGTATAGGTCTGCGTGTCGCTGAGACCGGTCGAGTCGGTGACCTGTACCAGCACGGTCTCGGCCTGCTGCGCCTGCGGCGTCCATGACACCAGCCCGCTCGCGGCATCGATGCTCATGCCGGAAGGCGCGATGGGCAGACTCCACGTCAGTACGTCGCCGACATCCGGATCAACGGCTTCGGCGGGATAGGCGTAGGCCGCGCCGAGCACCGCGGTGGTGACCGGTGAGGAGATGATCTGCGGCGGGTTGTCGCCAGCAACGCCGGCCTCGATCGCGACCGTGTCCGGGGCACTGTCGAGTGCGCCGTCGTTGACGATCAGCTGAACCACGAATAGCCCGGGCAAGTCGGCGACGAAGACGGGCGTGGCGCTGTCGGCGCCCTCGAGCACCGCACCACTGCCGGCCGGCCGGCTCGTGAACGACCACGCGAAGCTCAGCGGATCGCCATCGGCATCGCTCGAGGCGCTGCCGTCAAGTGTGACCAGCGCGCCGGCGGCGACCCCCTGGTCGGGGCCGGCGTCGGCGACCGGGCGGCTGTTCTCGGTGCTGACGGTGACGGACGACGGCGCACTGTCCTCGAAGCCGTCGTTGACGACGAGCTCGATGACGTAGCTGCCGGCGGCGTCGGCGACGAACGAGGTGTCCACGGTATTGGTGCTGACCAGCGCGGCGCTGCTGTCGTCGGGACGCGAGAGCAGTTGCCACGCGAAGGCCAGCGGATCGCCGTCGGGATCGCTGGACGCCGCACCGCTGAGCATCACGGTACTGCCCAGCGGCACGGTCTGGTCCGCGCCGGCGTCGGCGATCGGCGGGCTGTTGATCGTCGAGATGCGCACGCTGTCCGGTGCGCTGTCGTCGGTGCCGTCATTGACGATCAGTGTGGCCACGTACAGGCCCGGGATGTCGGCGACGAAGCGCGGTCGCACGGCGGTGGCGTCATCGAGCATCGCGGCACTGCCCGGCGGCGCCTCGAGCAGCCAGCCAAAAGTCAGCGCATCGCCGTCGGTGTCGCTGGAGGCGCTACCGTCGAGAATAACCTCGGTGCCCGGCGAGACCGTCTGGTCGGGTCCGGCGTCGGCCACAGGCGGCGTGTTCTGCGGTGGATCGGGATCATCGGATTCGTCGAAGCTGAAATGCCACACCAGATTGGCGGGATCGAACAGCACCAATCGGTTCTGGCGCAGGGTGAAAGTGTCGTTGCTGAGCAGCGTCGCGCCGCCCGGGACCGCGCCGAGCACGACTTCACCGTCGACGATAATGGTGGCGCTCGAAAGGCTCTTGACCGTTGCGACCACACCCGTGCGGTCTGGGCCCGTATTCTGGACGCTGATGGTGTAGGTGTAATCGACGTGTGTCCGCCCGACCCGCACCTCGGAGACCAGCGTGCGCTCGACGACGGAAAGGCCGCTGGCAGCGGCATCGCCATGAGCGCTGGCCGCAGCGGCGGTTGCCAGCGCCAGCACCAGGACGAAGATCGATACGAAGACACGGCGGATGCTCATGCGGGATGACTCCGGGCAGCAGGTACGGGAACGCGAAACGCGGGATCAGGACAGCGCGGTTCGCCTTGGCGTTGACTGCGAGCGTCGCCGCTGCAGCGCCAGCGCGAGCAGCAGCGCACTGAGCAACGCCAGTGTCCCGGGTTCGGGCACGGTCACGCCCTCGTAGACGATGTCGAAACAACCCAGGAACGCATCGCAACCCGGTCCGAAAGACAGGGTGTAGAGCTCGAAGAACTGCTGCATGTCGAAGAACCGGTCGCTCGGCAGAACATCACCCAGCCAGGTGAAGCTGGCGACGAATCCGCCGACACTGTCACCAAGCACCAGGGGCGCGCCGAAGTTCAGCCAGTCCACGGCCGCGGCCGCAGGCAGCTCCGGATCGAGCAACAGCACCAGACCATCCCAGTCCTGCGGCGTATCGGCGATATCCACCCCTGCGGTCTCGTCGGGGTCGAAGTAGATGGTGAACCCGTCGAACTCGGTGCCACTGTCGTTGATGACGGTGTAGATATAGCGCCAGGTGCCGTCCGTATCCTGCTCGAGGTCGTAGAAGATGGTGACCGCCAGCGCGGCGGGCGAGACGGTCAGGGCGCTGAACAGCCACCCAAGCAACAACTTGCGCATGAATGCATCCTCGATTCGAGACGATATCGGCGGCCTGCATGCCAGCGACGACAGGCCCTCATCTCATCAAGGCGCAAAAAAGGGAAGAATCAGCTCAGCATTACTGCCGATACGTCCAGTTCAGCAGCGCATCCTGCAGTTCCTCGCCCAGGCCGCGGTGCGCATTCACGGTATTGACCATCAGCACCACCGCATAGCGACGGTTATCGGCGCTTTGCACGTAGCCGGCGATCGCCGAGACATGATCCAGCGTGCCGGTCTTCAGGTGCATGCGGCCCTGCATCGGCTGGCCCTGGAAACGCCGGCGCAGCGTGCCGTCCAGACCTACGAGCGCCATCGACGAGGCGAACTCCGGCATATACGGTGCCTGCCAGGCGATCGCGAGCAGCGTGCCGAGCTGGCGCGCCGAGATGCGCACATCGCGCGACAGGCCTGCGGAGTTGTCGAGCACGATGCCGCGGGTGTCGATGCCGTGGAACTCCAGCACTTCACGGATGGCCCGTTCGCCCTTCGCCGGCGTGGCCGGCGCGCCGAAGCGCTCGGCGCCGAGCGTGAGCTCGAGATGGCGGGTCATGACGTTGTTGCTGTACTTGTTGACCAGGCGGATGACCTCGCCCAGCGGGCGGGAGTGATGCACATGCTTCGGCCGGGGCCTGCGGCCGTTTTCGGGCAACGTGCCCAGCCGCCAGCCACCCTGCAGCTCGCCGCCGAGCTGGCGCCAGTACACGTCGAACAGGCTCCAGGCGTAGCTTTCGGGCTCGAGCACGCGCCGGGTCATCTGGAAGCGCTGGCAGCCACTTGGAAACTGACCTTCCAGCAGGACATGGTGGCGCGTGGCTTCCTGCACGCGCAGTGCCACGCCGCGCTGGTAGCCACCGCACGCACCTTCACGCAGGCGCAGCCGGTTGTTCAGCTCCAGCTTCGGCAGTTCGGGTGCGGTATTTACGCGCACGCTGCGGCCGTCGCCGCCGGGCTGGAAATCAAAGCGCATGGCATTGAAGTTCACCAGCAGCGGATGCGGCACCAGGTTGTAGATGCGGTCGGGCTGATTGTCGAAACGGCCCGGATCCTCTGGCGGCAGATCGAAATACGACACATCGAAGACCAGATCACCTTCGATGCGCCGCAGGCCGGTGTCGCGCAGCCCACTGACCAGCTTCCAGAACTCCTCGGCCACCAGGTAGGGATCGCCGCCGCCGCGAATCAGCAGGTCCCCGCGCAGCACGCCATCCTCGATCGGACCCAGCGGATGCAGCTCGGTGCGCCAGGTGTAGGCGGGATTGAGCCCCTGGAGTGCGGCGAAACTGGTGACCAGCTTCAGCGTCGAGGCGGGATTGCGCTGCACATCCGGCAGGTGGGCCACCAGCGGTTGTGCCGCCCCGATCTCCTGCACCCACAGGCTGATATCCGCGGCGGGCACGCCCAGTGCGCGCGCCACGCGATCCACCGTCCCCGGCATGCCGCCGGGCGCTTCCGTCGCCGCAAGCGCAGGCGCGCCGGCCAGCAGCAGCAGTGACATCATCACCAGGCGCATGCGCGTGCTCCCCCTCCTGTTCGTTTCAGTTTCAGCCTGAGCGTGAATTCATCCGGGCGATGCCTTCGCGGATTTCTCCGATGACGCGCGCCGCATGGGTGTCCTTCTGAATCGCCTCCCAGTATGCGCCAAGCTTGTCGCGGAAGTTCAACGGCTTTTCCTTGCCGGCTCGCGGCAGGATCGTGGTCACGTACACCAGCGTGGGCACCAGCGCACAGTCGGCGGTGCTCAGGCGATCGCCCACAGCAAAGCCGTGCTTGCCATCCAGGTACCAGTCCAGCGTGCGCAGGCCCCAGTCGATCTTGTCGAGCTGGCGGGTCATGGCCTCGCGGTCGGGCGTAGCCGCACGCATCTGCATGAACAGCGGAAACATCGGTTCCATGATGTAGAGGTCGGCGATGCGCGCGAGCAGACGGGCCTTGGACCGCTGCAGCGCGGTGTCCGGGCGCATCGGCGGCTCCGGGAAATGATCTTCCAGGTATTCGATGATGGTGTCGGACTCCGGGACCACGCCCTCGCCGGTGTCCAGCGCGGGGACCTTGCGCAGCGGGTTGATCGCCTCGTAGGACTCCGATTTCAGCCCGCCGGGCGGTTCGGTGATCTCGATGGGCAGGTTCTTGGCATAAATCAGCATGCGGCAGCGCGCTGCAAACGGCGAGGCATCGAGGCTGTAGAGTTTCATGGAGCTCCCTTGGAGTGGCAGTCGTGCAAAACGTTATAGTAGCAAGCGGGCGCAACGAAGTGATTGCGCCAAGGCATCATTAAACACAGCCCGGAGGCCGACATGCGCATCGATATTGTCTCGGACATCGTCTGTCCCTGGTGCTACGTGGGCAAGCGCCACCTCGACCAGGCGCTGGCCCAGCGTCCCGGGCTGGACTTCGAGATCCGCTGGCACCCCTTCGAGCTCAACCCGCAGATTCCCGATCGCGGCATCGACCGCGAAACCCACTGGCGCGAGAAGTTCGGCGATGCCTCACGACTGGCCGACATGGTCGGGCGCCTGGTCGAG
Organism: Gammaproteobacteria bacterium; assembly: GCA_020832005.1. Classification (GTDB taxonomy): domain Bacteria; phylum Pseudomonadota; class Gammaproteobacteria; order Steroidobacterales; family PWYM01; genus PWYM01. Next base: position 30,399 of record JAFIFN010000017.1, read on the forward strand.
ACCGGCCTGGCACTGGATATCGAATTCGACTTCACGGCCATCAGCATCCAGCCCAATACCCGCCGGGCGCATGAACTGATGCACGCGGCCGGCGAAAGCGGGCAGGCCGATGCGGTGGCCGAGGCCCTGTTCGAGGCCTATTTCGTGCGCGGTCAGAACATCGGTGATGTGGCCACGCTGGCGACCATTGCGAATGCCTGTGGCCTCGATGACGGCATGATCCGCGACACCCTGCACAACCGGCAGTTCGAACTCACCGTGGATGAGCACCTGCGGCAGGGCCGCGATGCCGGCGTCACCAGCGTGCCCACGTTCGTCATCGACGGCCGCCATGCCTTTTCAGGCGCGCAGGCGCCGGAATTCATTCTAAAGGTGATCGATCACCTGGCGCGCGAACCTGCGGCGCAGGGCGCATGAGGCACCCGGGCGCCGGCGACCCCTAGCGGCTGCGCTCGGCCAGAAACGCCGGGGCCGGTTCGTGGACGGTGGCGCCTGCGGCCTGTCCGCCGGTGACCACCTTGAATTTCTCCCCGGCGGGGTGCTCGCGCAACAGCCGCAACAGCAGCGTGACAATGCTTGCGGCATGGTGCTCGGCCTCGCACACCGACAACTTGCGCACGGTGGCTTCCACCGGCGTCTCGCCGCCGATCGGGCGATGCTGACAGAGACTTTCGCGCAGGTCTGAGAACGGCGCCCGCAGCTCATCGGGCAGGACTTCGTCTTCAAGGTCGTGGAGGTGGCGGCACCAGGCGCGGGCCAGACGTGTCTTGACTGATCCATCGGCGACGAGATCGACGACGGCCAAATGGAAACGCTCCGCAAGATGTGACATTCCCAACCCCTGGTCCCGTACTGAATCCATCGCCTGGGCGGCGACTCGACTGTGGTCCCTTGGCTTAAGACGCCGCGGCGGGCCTTTCCAGTCCGGATGATCACGAAAATCTGCCCGGACAGATGGACCGCAGTGCTTGAGTATTCAGGACTCTGCGAGGGGGTACATATAGCAGCTTTCAGGAATCAGGCGCAAGCGCGCAGCCATCCGGATGTTTTTCCCACCCGGATGGCTGCGCAGGCGCGTGGTTCAGGGACGCCCTGGACGCTCGGGCCGGCCATCGGCGCCGTGCCGGCGGGTGCCCGGTACGGTCGGGGACTCGACCTCGCGGCGCTGGCGCAGGGCATCACGCTCCTCCTCGGAGAGCCCTTCGCGACGCTCTCGCATGGCCTCGCGCAGCTCTTCGCGCGCTTCCGGGCTCAGTCCACGGCTCTGCGGACGGTGTTCCCTGATGGCCTCACGCTGCTCCGGCGACATGCCTGCGCGTCGCTCGCGCATGCGCTCCCGCCAGGCCTCGCGCTCTTCAGGGCTCAGTGATTCCCACTGGTCGCGGCGCTCGGCGCGGCGTTGTGCCATGGTCTGGCGCGCGGCCGCCCGGTCTTCGTCGGACATCTGCGCCCAGCGTTCACGTGCCTGGGCACGTCGCTGCGCTCGCTCCTCATCGGACAACCCCTGCCAGGACTCACGCATCTCCTGGCGCGCCTGCGCCCGCTCCTCATCCGAAAGCCCCTGCCAGGACTCGCGCAGTTCTTCGCGCGCCTGGGCACGCTCCTCTGCGGACATCGCTTCCCACTGCGCCCGCAGGCCCTCGGCATCCCCTGCGCCCTGGGCCAGCAGCGCCGGGCTGACCAGCAACATCACCGCCAGTGCGGCCAACATGGTTTTCATTTGCATGATCCTTGACTCCTGTGATCGTCTGCAGTGAACAACGCACGGGCGGCGATCAGGTTGACACGCCGGCGGGTACCCGGGGGGCGAATCAGGCCAGCAGCACCATCTTGCCCTGCGCTTCGCCGGATTCACCGGCACGGTGGGCAGCCGCAGCCTCGGCCAGCGGCAGGCACCGCTTCACGGGCAGCCGCCAGCGCTCGTGGGCGCAGGCCTGTACGAGTTCGGCCAGCTGGGCACTGTCGTGCTCAACCATCACGAACCCGGCGCGCACCGCCCTTTCCTGGCAACGCGCCTCATCCGGCGGCATCACGACGCTGATCAGCGCGCCCCCCCGGGCGACCCAGTCTGGCGCGCGCGCCAGCACCTCGCCGCCGACGCAGTCGATCACCAGGTCCATATCTGCCAACGCGGCTGCCTGCATATCGCTGATGACCGTCAGGCCGGGCAGCTTCGGCAGACGCTGGCGGGCAGATTCACGCACCAGCGCGAACAGCGCGGCATCCGGCACCTCTGCGGCGATCTGCAGCGCAAGGCTGCCCACCGCACCTGCCGCCCCGGTCACCAGCAGCCGATGGCCGCTCGCCAGGCGGCCATGCGAGCGCACCAGCTGCATGGCCGTCAGTCCGGGGGTCGGCAGCGCTGCCGCCTCGGCGGCTTCCAGCCGCGCCGGCCGCTCGACCACCCGGGCCAGCGGGGCCACGGCCTGTTGGGCATAGGCCCCAGGGTGGGCGAGGTCGAGGAAGGCGACGACCTCGCGGCCCAGCCAGGCCGGATCGACACCCTCGCCGGTGGCCTCGACGCTGCCAGCCAGGTCACAGCCCGGCACCAGGGGCAGCGTGTGCGACATCGCAGCCGACAACCATCCTGCGCGCAGCTTCCAGTCCACGGGATTCACCCCGCAGGCAGCCACACGGATACGCAACTCGCCGGGGCCGGGTTCAGGTTGCGGCAGGTCGCGCAGTTCGAGCACCTCGGGGCCACCGAAGGCGGCGATTACGATTGCCTGCATGTGCGACTCTGCCATGACGCCCTCCCCGGCCTCAGCGCGCGATCGGCGGCTCGGCCACCTTCAGCAGCTGCTTGCCGAGATTCTGGCCCTTGAACAGCCGACGCATCGTCGCCGGACAGTTCTCCAGGCCTTCCTGGATGTCTTCTTCAAACTTGATGCGACCTTCACGGATCCAGCCCGCCAGCGCCTGGGCGGCCTCGGGAAAGCGGTCCATGTAGTTGAGCACGATGAAACCCTCCATGCGGCAGGAGCGCACCACCAGCTGCATGTAATGCTTCGGACCGGGCGGCAGATCCAGGCCGTAGCCCGACGAGATGCCGCCGCACAGCACGATGCGCCCGAAGCGCGCCATGTTAAGCAGACAGTGATCGAGAATCGGGCCGCCGACGTTGTCGAAAAACAGCTTGATGCGATCCTTGCACAGGGCCTGCAGGCGCGCATGGGTGTCCTCGTTCTTGTAGTCGATGGCCTCGTCGAAGCCCGCCACCTCCGTCAGCCAGCGGCACTTCTCAGGGCCGCCGGCAGTGCCGATGACACGTGCGCCACGCATTTTCGCCAGCTGGCCGGCCACCGAGCCGGTCGCCCCTGCGGCACCCGAGACCACGACCACCTCGTCGGCCTGCGGCTTGCCCAGCTCCAGCATGCCGAAGTACGCGGTCAGCCCCGTGATGCCCAGCACGCCCAGCGGCCAGGTCAGCGGAATGCCGGGTGGCACCTTGTTCAGGCCGGTCATGCCGCCGCCGTCGGTGACGATGTAGTCCTGCCAGCTCAGCGTGCCGGAGACGATGTCACCTGCCTTGAACTTCGGATGGCGGGACTCGATGACCTGGGCGACGGCGCCGGCGCGCATCGGCTCGCCGATCTTCACCGGCGGCAGATAACTGGGCACATCGTTGAGCCAGCCGCGCTGGGTCGGATCGAAGGAAAAATACAATGTGCGCAGCAACACCTGGCCTTCAGCCGGTGAGGGCACAGGGCCTTCGCGAAGCTCGAAGTCGCTGTCCTGGACTTCCGCCCGCGGGCGGGTCTTGAGCAACAGCTGGCGATTGGTCTCGCTCATGGCGATCTGTGTCCTTGTAGATGAGAGGGCAACTGCACCAAGGGTATCCAATGCGCGCCAACGCTGCAGGCCGGGCAGCGGAGCGCACGGCCCGGGCCGGCGAAAAGCGACCAGCTGACGGCCGGCGGGAGCGCCTCAGGCCGTGCGGCGCGCCGCCCCTCGGGGGCGGTCGATACCCATACGGCGGATGCGATCGGCCAGCGTGGTCGGCCGCAGGCCCAGCAGCTCGGCTGCACCGCCGGGGCCCGAGACCCGCCAGTCGGCGGCCTCCAGCGCGGCCACAAGGTTGTCGCGCTCGAAACTGCGCAGATCGGCTTCGGTCATGAAACCTGCTTCAGGGGCCTGGTCGGCGGCAGACTCGCGCGCGGGCTCGGGCCTGGATGATGTGGCCTGCGACTGCGCCGGCGAGGCTTCGGGCAGCGACAGGTCCAGACGCAGCGTCTTGCCCTTGCCGAGAATCACCGCCCGTTCGATGACGCTTTGCAGCTCGCGGACGTTGCCGGGCCAGTCGTAGCTGCGCAGCGCCTGGGCCTGGCTGCGATCCAGCGTCAATGCCGGATAGCCGAAATCCTTGCAGGCCAGTTCGAGGAAATGCGCGGCCAGCTGCACGACATCGTCACCGCGTTCGCGCAACGGCGGCACCTCGACGGGGAACACCGTGAGCCGGTAATACAGATCGTCGCGAAACGTGCCGGCCTCGACCATCTCCTCGAGATCACGATTGGTCGCGGCAATCACGCGCACGTCGATCGACCGGGTACGGTCGCTGCCGACCGGCTCGAACTCCTTTTCCTGCAGCACGCGCAGCAGCTTGCTCTGCAGTTCGGGCGGAATCTCGCCGACCTCGTCGAGGAAGATCGTGCCGCCATCGGCGAGCTGGAAGCGGCCGATGCGATCCTTGACCGCGCCGGTGAACGCGCCCTTCACGTGACCGAAGAATTCGCTTTCGAACAGCTCGCGCGGCACCGCCGCGCAATTGACCTTCACCAGCGGTTTGCCGGCGCGCGGACTGCCGGCATGGATGGCACGGGCCACGAGTTCCTTGCCGACGCCGGATTCACCGAGCAGGATGACGTTGGCGGAGGTCTCGGCCACCGCCTCGATGCGCGCCAGCATTTTCCTGAGCACCGGTGATTCGCCGACGATCTGGCCGAAGTTCATCGATACGTTGACCTCCTCGCGGAGATAGTCGCGCTCGTGCTCGAGCTGCTCGCGAAGGCGCGCGTTTTCCTCGAAGGCCTCGCGCAGCGAGCGCTCGGCGCGGTTGCGCTCGGTGACATCCTTCATGGCCACCAGCATGCGCCGGACCTTGCCCTGGGCATCGCGCTCGGCGGTCGCCGAGATCAGCACCTCGATGAGCTGGCCGTCGCGGGTCATCATCTCGCGCGGCTCGTTGTCGAGTTCGCCGGTGCTGATGATGTCGCGCAGCCTGCCACCGGACAGCCGCTCCTGGCTTGCCGGACTCATGAACTCGGAGATGAATCGCCCGAGCACCTCCTCGCGTCGATAGCCCATCTTGCTCAGCCAGCGATCGCTGCACAGCACGACCCGGCCGTCGGGATCCACCGTGTAGAGCATCGCGGGGGTGGCGCGGTAGAGATCCCGGTAGTGGCGCTCGATCTGGGCCTGGGCGGCAAGCTCGGTGTAGACGGCGACGGTATGCAGATAGGTGGCGTCCGGGCCGCTGCCGTACTCGACCACGGCGCTGGTCACGCAGTCCACGGCCTCGCCCTGGCGGGTCTGCAGTTCGATGGGCACGGCGTCGAGACGGCTGGCGCGACGCAGCAGCGGCGCGTATTCCTCGATGATCCGCCGGGCACCTTCGGCCGTGGCGAAGTCCTCGGCGCGCCGTCCGGTGATCTCGTTGCGGCCGTAACCCATGCGCGCCAGCCACATGTCGCTGGCGTCCTGGATGCGACCTTCGGCATCGAAGTACAGCGTCATCGCCGGGATGCGCCGGAACATCCAAAGATACGGATTCTTGTCAGGCATTACGGGATTCCGTAGGAATGTATAACGGAAAACCGTATTTTAACGGAAAACCGTATGCGGTACCACTGCCAACTGCTTGATTTTCTGTTGCACAAAGTTGGCACGCCTTGTGCATTAGCTTAGTGCAAGAAAAGCGGGGTGACGGATCGCCCCAGACATCAAGCAGACACGGACTATCGTAAAGGTGAGCGACATGAACAACAAGAAAGTATCGAACGGCGCAGGTCGCACGCCACGGCTGGTGGCCCTGGCAGTGCTCGGCGCCCTTTCCATGCCCGGAGTGGCAGCCCTTGCCGCAGAGGCCAGCGCAGGCAAGCGGGTGATCGACGAGATCGTCGTGACCGCGCCGCGCCTCACGCCTATCGACGAGATGGTGGTCACGGCACCGCGCATCGACCCGATCGGCGACGCGATTGCCGGGGCCATACAGGCCGATGTGCAACGCGCCACCGCACTTGCCGGCGGCACCGCGACAGAACGGGCGGCCCGGCGTGAGATCCGCCTGGCCTCCCTCGGCTTCCGCACGGACCGGGGTTGAACGAACGCAGGTAAGACAGTTCCAACGGGGTGGCGCGCCTTCCCCCCTCCCCCCCTGGCGGGCCCCCGGGGGGTTCCGCCCGGCCGGGGTTTAACCTACCTCTTTAAACAAAGTCCAACGGGGGGGGGGCGCCCCCCCCCCCCCCCCCCTGGCGCGCCACCCCCACATGACGGGCAGCCTTTGGGGTCAGAGTTTGCTGCTCGTTACAGGGTGTGAAGCCCGAACTTGAATGCGGAGAAGGACTTCCGGCTCTGACCCCACTTCCTTGGCACCCTTGAGGAGACTGCCATGTCCATCAACATCGATTACGAAACCCTCGCCACGGCGGGCATACACGAAGAGCTGCCGCGCGAGATGAATGATGCGCCGGCGTCGGCCGATCCGCTTGCGGCACGCCGCCGCCTGGAAGATCTGCTCGAGGAGCGTCGCGTGCGCCGCGAACTCGCAGCGCTGGACATGGAGAGCTTCGACATCCAGGACATCGAGTTCTACGAGTAAGCGGCCACGCGCGGCACCTTGAAATCCGCGCCCGGCGTCGTCACCTTAGGGACTCCCGTCAAAGTCCCAGTCACTGGAGTCGACCATGTCCGCCGTTCCCACACCAGCTGCCGCACGCGCCGTCACCGCCCAGAGCTTCGCCCAGGACGTCGTCCAGCGTTCCATGGAGGTGCCGGTGCTGGTGGACTTCTGGGCCGACTGGTGTGGTCCTTGCAAGACACTCTCACCCATCCTCGACCGGCTGGCTGCTGATTTCGCGGGCAGCCTCGACGTCGTCAAGGTCAACGTCGATGAGGAACCGCAGATCGCCCAGCAGCTGGGCATCCGCAGCCTGCCCACCGTCAAACTCATCCACCAGGGACGCATCGTCGATGAGTTCGTCGGCGCCCAGCCCGAGGGGGTGATCCGCGAGATGCTCGCCAAGCATCTGCCGGCAGCCGGCGAGGTGGTGGAAGCCGAGATCGATCCCGCGCAGAAGCTCGCCGAACTCGAGGCACGGCACCAGAACACGCCCGATGACGCCGAAGTGTCGCTGGAGCTGGCCGAGGCGCTGGCAGTGACCGGTGACACGCAGCGTGCCATGACGCTGCTCAGCAGCCTGCCCGTGGATGTACAGACCAAGGATCGCGCCGAGCGCGTGCGCGGCTATGCGATGTTCGCCCAGGCCGCGGCGGATGCACCCGACGCCGCCGCCCTGCAGGCAAAGCTTGCTGAAAACCCGGATGATCACCGCAGCCGCCATCAGCTGGCCGCGCGACTGTTCAATGCCGGCGAGCACGAAGCCGCGCTCGAAGCACTGCTGGAAATGCTCAGCCGCGATCGCAGTTTCGATGACGGCCTGGCGCGCCGCAGCCTGGTGGCGGCCTTCAATGTGCTGGGGTCGGGGTCCGAGCTCACCGGGCGCTATCGGCGCAGGATGTCCTCGGTGCTGCTGTAGCAGCCTGTTCAGCGTCGTCTCCGCCCAGTCGGACGGATTGGCCGAACGGCCGCGTGGACAGATTGACAGGTACGAACCGGAGATTTCGATTAATCGTATAATCACCCCATGAAAGGTGAGCATTTCGCAACCCCACCGGAATCCGGGCATGACCCATCGCTGATCCGCTGGTTTGCCGATCTCACGCCCGATCAGCGACTGGCCGAGTTGGAATCGCGCGTGGCGTTCCTCCAAAGCTTGAGGGCAGGCCATGACACCCAGCTTTCGCGAGATCCTCGAAGTCCTCAACCAACACGAGGTTGAGTATATCGTCGTCGGCGGGGTGGCCGCCGTCATCCACGGAGCTCCGACCACCACTTTCGATCTTGATACCCTCGTCAGGCTCGACGATGCCAATGCCGAACGGCTACTCCGGGCCTTGTCACAACTGGAGGCCCGGTTTCGCGAGCATCAGAACTCCATTCGGCCCACCATCGGTGACATTCTTGCGGGTGGGCACCTGCTGTTGATGACGCGCGCCGGGCCGCTGGACGTTCTCGGATTCATCGGCGAGCAGCAGCGCTACGAGGATCTGCTGGTCGTGTCTTCGGAAATCGGGATGAGCATGGGATCGCTGAGAGTACTGGATCTTGAAGCGCTGATTGCCGAAAAAAAGCGAATGGGACGTACCAAGGACATTGCAGCCGTCGAACTGCTTGAAGAAGTACTGCACCATCGTGCTGGGCGAAGGGACCTCTAATTGATGTCGCCCTCATCCTTCAGGTGTGCCTGGAGGAACGCCAGCGTGCGTTGCCAGGCATCCTCGGCGGCCACCGGCTCATAGTTGCCGCCGGACGGGTTGGCGAACGCGTGGTCCACGCCCGGATAGATCTCGATGTGCGCGTTCTTGCCCAGTGCGGCCAGCTGGTCGCGGAATGCATGCACGCCCTCCAGCGGCACGGCCTGGTCGTCTTCGGCGAAGATTCCGAGGATGGGCATGTCCAGCGGTGCCAGCGCCGCTTCATCCGTGGGCATGTTGCCGTAATAGATGACTGCGGCATCCAGCACGTCGGGCAATTCGCGCGCGGTTTCCAGCGCCCAGCGCCCGCCCAGGCACCAGCCCAGTGAGGCCACGGCCGGGGCCTGCAGGTACGACACCAGGTAGTCGTGGGCCTGGCGGACATTGTCCCGGCCCTTCGCGGGCGCCTCCATCAAGGCCGTCATCAGTGCATTCGCACGCTCCGGGTCCTGCGCCGTCTGGCCCCCGTAGAGATCCACGGCCAGGGCGACATAGCCTTCGCCGGCGAGGCGCTCGGTCATCGCGCGGATGTTGTCGTTCACGCCCCACCACTCGTGGATGACGATGATGCCCGGCAACGGCTCCGCCGACTCACCCTCGGGCATGGCCAGGTAACCGGTCACCGCCGTGTCGTTCTGTCGTGCATATTCGACCGCACGCGCCACCACCGGCATGCGCGGCGGCGCCTCGATGGCCGGTGTTGCCACCGGCACATCATGGGCATGCTCGTGGGCCATGCGCTCGGCGGCCTCGCGATCGGCGGCAGAGACCGCCGCGTCGACCTCGGCGTCGGCCGTGGTCTCGGGTGCGGGCCCACCGCAGCCGGCGAGCGCGAGCAGCAGGCAGGCGGCGAACAGGACATGGATCGGACGGCTGGCAGACATGGTGTTGCTCCTGGTCACAAGTGCGTGAATCAGTCCCAATGATGCGGTGAGCGCAAGCCTCACAGCAACCACCACAGCAACAGCGGCAGGCTGGCGAAGGACAGCACCGTGGAAATCACGATCAGGCCGGCGACATCCTCGGCCGAGCGTCCGTACTGCTGGGCCAGCAGGTAGTTGAACACCGCTGCCGGCATCGCCGCCTGCAGGATCACCACCGCGCGGGCGACATCCTCGAGCCCCAGCAGCGCAGCCACCAGCCAGCCGGCGGCCGCACCGCCGCTGAGGCGCAGGATCGCAAGCACGGTGGTACGGCCCAGCGTGCCCACCTTGATGCTGGCCAGCGACACGCCCAGCGTGATCAGCATCAGGGGGATCGTGATGCCGCCGAGCAGGTCCAGCGTATTGTCCAGCCATCCGGGCAGGGACAGGTCGAACAGCTGCACCGTGGTTGCGATCAGCGCGGCATACAGGATCGGCGTGCGCAGCATCTCTCCGAGCATCACGCGCCCGGCAGTGAGATAGAGGCCGAAGGTGAAGTGCGCCAGCGTGTTGGCGACGAAAAATCCCAGCGCCAGCGCCAGCCCCTCGTGGCCGAAAGCAAACAGGGCCAGCGGCAGCCCCATGTTGCCGGCGTTGCCGAACACCATCGGCGGCAGGAAGTCACGGGTATCCAGCCGCATGGCGCGCAGCAGCAAGCCGAAGACGCTGATCGTGATGATGAGCACCAGCCAGCAGGCCAGACCGATGACCGCCAGTGCGGCGGTGTCGACCTCGGCGCGGCCGATGGTCGAGATGATCAGGCAGGGGGCGCCGATGTACAGGACCAGCCGGCGCACGAACTCGCCGTCATAGCGACTACCGCTGCGCGCCCAGCCGTAGCCCAGGCCGGCGGCGATGAAGATGGGTGCTACGATGGCACCCAGCTGGGCAATCAGGGCGACAGCCAAGAGCGCTCCTTCGCAAGGGTCCGGGCGCACACCCGCAGGCTGGGCGCCGCATGTTCACGCGCGCCTCGGGTATCATCGCGGCCAGGCAAACACGGGAATCTACCATGAGCGACACCGCGCCGACGCCGGAACCCTACAGCGCGCTGGCCCTCCAGGTCAGCACCGACTGCGTCAACGCCATCAGCGACCCGGCCGAGGCGCGGCGCATGATGATGGCCAGCATCAAGCGCATCGGCGCAAAGCTCAGGAGCAGCAAGGGCTTCGTGCGCCAGTACAACGGCACCGACGTGAAGCTCGTGGTGCTGCCGGAGTATTTCCTTTCCGGCTTCCCGATGGGCGAGGATGTGCCGACCTGGATCGCCAAGGCCTGCCTCGATCCGCAGGGCGCCGAATACGATGCGCTGGCAGAGATCGCGCAGTCGGCCAACGTGTTCCTGTGCGGCAACGTCTACGAGACCGACCGGAATTTCCCGGATCTTTATTTCCAGTGCTGCTTCGTCATCGACCCGATGGGTCACACGGTGCTGCGCTATCGCCGGCTGATCTCGCTGTATGCGCCTTCGCCCTGCGACCTGTGGGAGAAATACCTCGACATCTACGGCATGGAAGGCGTGTTCCCGGTGGCCGACACCGAGATCGGCCGCCTCGCCGCGATTGCCTCCGAGGAGATCCTCTACCCGGAAGTCGCCCGCTGCCTGCTGATGCGCGGTGCCGAAGTGCTGCTGCATCCCACCAGCGAGGTGGGCAGCCCCCAGCTCACGCCCAAGGAAATCGCCAAGCGCGCGCGCGCCGTGGAGAACATGGCCTACGTGGTGTCGACCAACTCGGCCTCGCTGGACCAGATCCCGTTTCCGGCCGCCTCGACCTCGGGCATGAGCAAGGTCATCGACTACTACGGCCATGTGCTCTCCGAGGCCAATCCCGGCGGCGAGAGCATGGTCGCGCACGGCCTGATCAATATCGGCAGCCTGCGCGCGGCGCGCCGGCGCACGGGCCTGACCAACATGGTCTCGCGCCTGCCCCTGCAGGTATTCGCGCAGAGCTATCGCGACATCGTGTTTCG
>JAFIFN010000182.1 GCA_020832005.1 Gammaproteobacteria bacterium
TGATCTCCCAGCAACTCGACAGTCGCAACAAGCCGTGCAACCTGGCTGACCTGATCCCGCGGCTGGGGGAGTAGGCGTCTGGTTTAGCGTGCCGGCGCGCTCTGGCGTGGGGCCTGCGCTTCGGGACTGATCGCTCTTCGTCGGCCGGCACAGCCGAAATCATGTGGCGACAAGCTGGGGTTTGGTCGGACCGGCGCTCTTGCGCTTGAATTTCAAGAGCTGTGCCGCCACTCGGCTGTTGCCATGCTCGGCAATGGCTGTGGCCGAGGGTTCTCCCACATGGTATCCCTGGGCAAAATCAATGTTCAGCGACCGTACCTTTTCGAGGATCTCAGCGCTGTGTACGAATTCGGCGACGGTCTGCATGCCCAGGTTTGCGGCGAACAGGTGGATGCCGCGGGTGACATTCAAGGCTACCGGATCACTGTCTAGATTCTCGACCAGGCTGCCGTCGATCTTGATGATATCCACGTCCAATCTCAGCAAGTGCTCGAAGTTGGAATAACCCGTGCCGAAGTCGTCGATGGCGATACGGCAACCGAGCTGCTTCACCGTGTCGATGAACTGGCGGACTTGCGCGTAGTTTTCTATTCCCTCCGATTCAAGAATCTCAAAGATCACCCGGTGGGCCATTTTGCTGTGTTCAAGGCTGTTGATGATAAAGCTCATCAGTTCGGGATCCACCAGGTCCTCGCAGGACAGGTTCAGGGAGAACTCGTATTGGTTGTCTGCAAAGCGGCTGAAGCATTGCTGGACCATGGTGCGGGTGATGTAGCGATACAGGCGAATCTTTTTAGCTACTGCGAGAAATTCTATCGGACTCACAGCTTGCCCCTGTTCGTCGATCATTCTGGCGAGGCATTCGAACTTGTCGATGCGGCCTGTTTTCAGATCCAGTATCGGCTGGAAGTAGGGTACGATCCGGCCTGCCTTCAGGGCTTTCTTGAGTCGATTTGCCCAGATCAGATTGTGCTCATAGCTTTCGCGCGTTTTCTGTTCAGGGTCATATAGCTGGTAGCCCAGCTTGTGCTGGCGGGCGAATTTCAGCGCGATATTGGCGGCGGTCAACAGTTGTCCCTCAGTGCTGTGCGCGCCGTCGGCTTGCAGGCTGGTTGATACGCCAATGGTTACATTCAAGGGGATGCGGTGGTCCAGCCAGGAGACCGTCAGCGCGCTGATCGAGGCCAGCAGCGCGCTGGTCAGCTCATCGACTTTTTGCCTGTCCAGGCTCTCGCGTATCCATATAGCCATTTCATCGGCGGGCAACCGATACACCTGGCGTGCGGAAAAGCCTGGCTGATCCTTGAGAAAGCGTTGCAGGGCCACAGCCAATTGGCTGATCACATGATCACCGCATTGGTGGCCGTAGAAATCGTTGATTTCCTTGAAAGCATCGATATTGACGAGCAGCAGCGTGCCTGAATTGGCCCGGCCCAGGTCCATCAGCAGTTTTTCGCGATTGGGTAGCTGCGTCAGCGTATCGGTATGCAGGAAATGCAGCCGGTTCAGAAGTTTGGCTACGAACAGCAGGATAAGCGCGGACAGGGCCAAGGTGATCGTGCTGACCAGGCCGACAATTTTCAGGTTGCTTTCCCGCATGGGGACGAGCACGGCGTCGATCTCCGCCTGTGGCACGCCCACGCCAAAGATCATGCCCGCCTGAGTGCGGCTGAAAAACAGGGCGTGCTCTTCGCCGTTGACATCCAGCGGCATCGTCTGCATTGGTTCAACCAGCAGGCGGCCGGAGATCCTCGCGTATTGCGGTAGCGGCCCGGTCAGGCGGTCGGGCAAGCGGCTGTCGATTACCGCGTCGATTTTATCCTGGGCATCCAGAGTATCCTGGGCGGCCGCAAGGTTCGACAGGTTGCGGTTCTCGCTGTCGAGCAGGAATGCGAAGGTGCCGGGCGTCACTTCGACTCTGCTCACCAGGCCGATGATTTCGTCGGCACGCCAGTCGGTGGATGCCAGGCCGATGACGTTGCTCTGTTCATCGCGCATGACCGTAGTCAGGCTGATGACGACGTTCTCGATCAGTTCCTTGTAGTACGCCGGTGTCCAGAAAAAATCCGGCATGCCGGAGTTCGGCACTTCCGCGGCGGCTTCCGGCAGGATGCGACGATACCAGTCTTGAATGTGGTACAGATTGGCAATTGGCCGGACGTGGATGTCGCCATTGCTGCGGTACCCATACACGGACACGCTTTGTTGGGTGGAATCGGCCGTGCCATACCAGATTTCTGCGCCGTGGGCTTCCGGCATGTTTCGCAGCGTGGACGCGAGACTGTATTCCAGTGCACGCGCGCGGCTGTCACGATTCTGCTGGCGAGCACGATAGAGCATCTCCCCCGTATGGGCCAGGTTGCGCGTATTGTGTTCCATCAACTGGTGATGGGCATTGATTCTGTTCAGATTCGAATAGAACGTGTCGGTAATCTGCTGCTGCCGCAGTTCTGCCATTCTGGACTGGGCGAAGCCCAGGTTCAGAGTCGACATCAGCACGATCCCAACGAGAAAAACGCCGACCAGCAGGCTGATGACCAGCATGATGGGTAACTTCATCCAGAAGTGCGGGGGCGCTTTCAGTTCCATCTCCCATTGATTCCATCCTGGATTCGGCTGCGCGCGCTGGCAAGTTGGTCAGCGGAAAGCAGCTTCTCCTGGTGCTTGACGCCGGCCTTGGCCTGCGCATTGCCGTTCAGCAGTGCCAGGCTGTACCAGACATAAGCTTCTTCGTGGTCAGCGGCGGCATTGGCCGTCGTCGCATAGCTGTCGGCCAGCGCCAGCTGTGCCTCGGGTGAACCTTTGCGTGCCGCCTCCGACAGCCAGTAACGAGCTGCTTCAGGGTTGCGTTGCTCGTGCAGGGAAGACAGCGCCAGGTAAGAGGGCAGGTGTCCATTGTTGGCTGCCTGTTGCAGGTAGCGATCAGCCAGTTCGGGAGCGGGCGTAACGCCCACACCGTTCTGGTAGGCCAGGCCGGTGTGGTAGCTGGCTTCGGTGAGCCCGAGGTCGGCGGCCCTTTGTATCAGTTCCAGTCCCTTGGTTCGGTCCCGCTGAGTGCCTTGCCCCGCCTGATATAACTGGCCAAGTATCAGCAGGCCGGGGGGGTGCTGCTGGCTGGCAGAGCGCTCCGCCCAGCTGAACGCGGGAGCGAATTTGCCTCGTGTTCTTTCCAGGCTGGCCATATGGTGTTGCGCCCTGGCGTCACCGCTTTGTGCGATCGGGCGACAGGCTTCATGGGCCTGTGTGTAGTTCTTGATGGTGAACAACAGGTAGCAGTTGCTGTTCTGCCGGCGTGCCAGTGCATCCTCCAATGCCGCGTCGAGATCTGTAACGGGCTCAGATTCTGCCTCCGGCTCTGGCTCGGAGGAGGGTTGCGGGGCCTTGCTGGAAGCGGCGAGCTGTGCGGTGGCGGACTGTTTCACCCGTGCCGCGAAATCCTGCACATCTTCGGGACAGGACATCATATAGGCGCGCCGCATACGCTGCAGATTCGCCTGCGACGCCTCGCGGCCCGCGTAGATCTGGGCGATGGCCGCACAGCGTATTTCACGCTCCTGTGCCACCAATGCCAACTCTCGGGCCCGCCGCTCATCTGCGGAATGTTCGTCAAGGTAGCGTGTCAAGGGGTCGATATAGGGTTGGGCAAAAAGTTCGTCGATCTCTTCCTGCAGCAAAGCATCATCCTTGCTGCCTACCAGCCCGCCAGCGAACTGCGCCACGCGTCGCGTCTGCGCAGCAATCATCTCGCCGGTCTGGGTGAAGAACGCGCTTGATCGGGCCCACAGCTGATTGTCGCCACGCGTGCTCGCGCAGCCGGACAGGGAGAGCGCTGCTGCGGCCAACAGCGTTATGGGTACAAGGCGCATCTGTTTTCCTGGAACGGCCCGCGGATAGCTTGCCTCTATGCTGTGGGTTGTCGCCTCAGCGAATGACCTTATGCTTGCTCTTTTTCGGCGGATTTCCTGTCTGGTTTACCGTTGTGTCCACAAGGGTCCAATGCCGTCGAATCCCGTTTTCGTCGCCGGCTCGGATTCAGACATGCGAGCACGTTCGGCCCTCCACCCTAAGGCATTGACGCTGAACGCTTTGTGGTCCGAGTTCACAGATTTCGAATCAGACCAGGGAAGAGCGGCATGGGGCGCGGCGGGCGGCGAATCACGACAGCGCCGGGTGCGCCAGCGTATGGTCCCCCGTCGGTGGATTTTCGGTATCTCCTGATGGGGGTGGGCACCGAGCTCCGATAGCATCATTCGGGCGGGTGCTGTTGTTCGCAGTCTCCAGCGGGCGGCCACCTTAAGGGAGCGTTGTTTCGCCGTCAGCACGGCACTTCGCGGCCTGGGGAGAGGGGCACGTGAAAGCAGAATTTCAGGCGCTGATTCGCCTTGCGACGCTGGCACCTTCCGGGCACAACACGCAGCCGTGGAAGTTCGCTACAGATGGCGATGCGATCGAGATTCTTGCCGATTTCGAGCGCCGACTTCCCGTCGTGGATCCGGACGATCACGCGCTGTACATCAGTCTCGGTTGCGCGCTCGAGAATCTGGTAATCGCCGCGGGTGCAAGGGGTCTTGCCGCAGAGGTGGAGTACCTGCCCGACCGACTGCGGGTAGTGTTGCAGCCGGGCGGTGCCGGTGAGGGGACCGAACCGCTGTTGCAGGCGATGTCCCTGCGCCAGTCGAATCGCCGGGACTACGATGACAGGTTCATCCCTGAAGATGAGTTCGCTGAACTTGTCGCTGCAAATTCTTATGCGACTGTCGAGACGCGAGCGCTGCGCAGAGGTGATCCGGCGCTGGAGCCGATCATCGAGCTTGTGAAGCAGGGCAACCGGACACAGTTCAATGACCGCGACTTTGTCGATGAACTCGTGTCATGGATCCGGTTCTCGAGAAGAGAAGCTGAGGTGCGCAAGGACGGCCTCACCGCGCAGGCGCTCGGATTTCCGCCGATACCGCGTTGGCTTGGACGCCTGATCATGACCCGGCTGGTGAGGCCCGAAGGCGAGGCGGCGAAGCAGGAAAAAGCGCTTCGCAGTTCGGCGTTGGTCATGATCTTCGTCGCGCGCGAAAATGACAGACGCCACTGGATCGACGTGGGGCGCAGCTTCGAGCATACGGCCCTGATCGCCACTTCGCTCGGCATCGCCCATGCGCACGTCAACATGGCATGTGAGGTGGAGCCGCTTCGAGCGCGGCTGGCGGCGCATCTGGGCTACGAGCGCGGCGAGCAGCCTCTGCTGCTGATCCGTTTCGGTTACGCGAAGACGTTGCCGCATACACCGAGACGGCCGCTCGAGCAGGTGGTGGTGGCAGCGTGATCGGATCGCCTGCGTGCTGGTCGAGCGTCTCGATCGATGCCTGTTCGCATGCATCCAGGGTCAGAAATAGGCCATAAATCTCACAAACACCGTGGTCGTCGCGAGCCCGTACTCGCTGCGGGCGCGGCCCGACGGATCGGGGCCCGGTCCGAGCGGCACTCGCGCGCCGAAAAGCAGCTCGGTCTCGTCGCCGGTGGACCAGCGCGCGGTGGGTACCCACATTGCCGAGTCGTCGCCGAGGTTCGCGAGCACGGTATTGTCGATGGTCCACAGCGGATGGACCTCCCACGCCAGCGAAGCGCCGGCGTGCCATCGGCCCAGCGCGGTGACTTCGCCGCGCGCTATGCGGGCGGAGGGCGCGACCTCGCTCAAGTAGCGGGCAGGGTCTGCAGTGCCGAAACCGTTCCAGGCGACTTCGAGCATCGCTCGCAGCTGTGGGTGGAGCAGCCGGTCCAGGCCGGCGCTGCCACGCCAGAAACGGCCGCGACCGCGCGCCGCATCGGCGTCGTCGCCGGAGCGCGTGTGGGTGAGTTCCGCGCGAAGGCCGGTGCCGCCTGCATCTGCAGTGACGAATCCGCCCGCGACGGTGTCGCGGTGGAAGCGCCCACCCATCAGGCCGACGTCCATGCGGCCGAGGTGAACGCGTGCCAGCAGCGCGGCAGCCGCGTTGTCAGTCACCGAGCTGCCGAGCACGGCGCCGACGGCCTCGATCTCGGAGAACGCGCCGATCGGCCAGGTCAGGCGCAGCGTGTCCACGCCCTGCTTGTAGTCGCGGTCCACGCTGTCCGGCGCGAACGGCGTAAACAGATCGAGCGCGGGCCAGAAGTAGTTCGTGCCCCAGGTGATGGCCTGGCGTCCGGCG
>JAFIFN010000018.1 GCA_020832005.1 Gammaproteobacteria bacterium
TATTGGGCGGCGGTCGTCACCGGGCTGCGGGGGGGGGGGGCGGCGTGCTGCGTGTTTCGAGATGATGCTCCGAGCCCTGGTTTTTTCACTTGTGTTTCTCGGCGGCTGTGCCGCAGGGCCGGAACTGCAATTACTGCGTGAGCAGGGCAGTACCGTCGAACTGACGGAAGTGCCGTTTTTCGCACAGGATCAATATCAGTGCGGTCCGGCCGCGCTTGCCACTGTACTGGTGAGCGATGGCGTAGAAGTCACTCCGCAACAGCTCGTCTCCCAGGTTTACGTGCCGGATCGCCGCGGCAGCCTGCAGGCCGAACTGCTGGCCGCAACGCGCAGCCACGGCCGCGTGCCGTATGTGATGAATCATTCGCTTGCGCCGATACTCGAGGCGCTGCACGCCGGGTATCCCGTACTGGTGTTGCAGAATCTGGGTCTTGATCGCTGGCCGATCTGGCACTACGCGGTGCTGATTGGCTTCGATGCGGAAAGAGAGGAATTCCTGCTGCGCTCCGGCACGACGCGACGCCAGCGCAGCACCGCGCGGTCATTCCTGGGCAGCTGGGACCGTGCCGGACGCTGGTCGATGGTGGTCGTGCCGGCAAATGCGCCGCCGGCAGGCGCTGATGTGCTGGGGTGGTTACAGGCCGTGGCGCCGTTCGAATCGACGGGTAATCTGGATACCGCGATCGAGGGCTACGAGGCCGCGGTTGCGCGCTGGCCGGAGTCGGGCGTAGCGTGGACCGCGCTGGGCAACGTGAGGTACCTGCAGCAGGCGTTCGCGGCTGCGGCGAATGCCTACGAACGTGCCCTGACGCTGTCGCCTGAGCTCTGGGTGGCGCGTAACAACCTGGTGCAGACGCTGATCGCACAGGGCTGTCCGGAACTGGCGCAGCCGTGGATCAGCGATGTCGACGCGCCGCCGATGCAGATGCAGGCCACCTGGCGTCGCACGCTCGAGGCACTCGCCGACTCACCGCCGGGCGGCTGTGTGCGCTCGGAGCAGGCGCGCAACTGAACCTGTCCATGGGCCAGGGTGCGGAAACGCACAGATATCGGCAGTCGCCGGGCACATGATAATCGGTACAGGGGCGTCGCCTGCCAGGCGCGGTCAATCATCAAAAAGGAGAGCACATCATGCTCTTTACCATCGCTGTCATCCTCGTCGTTCTGTGGGCCCTGGGGCTGGTTTCCGGGACCACCGTCGGCGGGTTTGTTCATGTTCTTCTGGTGATCGCGGTCATCATGGTGCTGGTGCAGCTCATCAGTGGCCGCCGCGTCGGGTAATGTTTCGATGCACGGCAAAGCACCCACGGATGCGTATCGCCCGCTGGTGAGTCTGCTTGGCCACGAGGGCGGATCGCCGGCAGCCGATGCCGGGGTTGACGGCAGGTCGGATCATCTGGATCTGGCGTTGGCCCGCCGGCTGTGCGATGCATCGCCATTGGGGATCTTCCTTGCAGATGGTAGCGGTAACTGCCTCTACAGCAATGCCGCCTGTCAGCAGATCACCGGCCTGACGCTCGACCAGACGATAGGCAAACCCTGGGACGATCTGGTGCACCCGGAGGATCGAGCTCGCATCACGGCGCAATGGGCAGAGGCCATACTTCACCAGCGAGCTTTCCAGTCAGAGGCCCGCATTGGAAGGGTTGACGGAAGCGTCGTCTGGGCACGCCTGAATGCGGCCACGGTTCGAGGCGGGCTTGCACAAAACACCTACCTGTTGATGATCGAGGACGTGACCGATCGGAAGGCTGCAGAGGCCGTTCTGCGCGACGCCGAGGAGGCATTGTTCGCGGAAAAGGAACGTGCACAGGTGATGCTCGCCTCCATCGGCGATGCGGTGCTGGCCAGCGATCTTGCCGGCGATATCACTTTTCTGAATCCCGAGGCGGAGCGCCTGACCGGTTGGTCCAGTGACGCTGCCATGGGACGCCCACTGACGGAAGTGTTTCGAATTCTTGACGGCGCCACCTTGACGGCCGCTCGGAACCCCACCCGGCAGGCAATCGAGGAGGGCAGGACCGTAGAGCTGCAATTAGGCTGTCTGCTGGTGCGTCGTGACGGCGACACAATACCCATCGAGGATTCTGCTGCCCCGATCCGAAACCGCAATGGCGACGTCACCGGTGCGGTGATTGTATTCCACGACGCAGCGCAATCCAAAGTCACTACCGAACGCAATGCTCACCTGGCCCGGCACGACGCGCTTACCGGCCTGGCCAATACAGCGTTGTTGACTGAACGCCTGTCTCAGGCGATCGCACTGGCATTGCGCCATCGAGGCCGGCTCGCGCTGCTGTTTATCGACCTGGACCGCTTCAAGGGCGTCAACGACACGCATGGCCATTCGGCGGGTGATACGTTACTCAAGGCTGTCGCAGATCGGCTGAGAAGCTGTGTGCGAGCCATCGATACGGTGTGCCGACGTGGCGGAGATGAGTTCGTGATTCTGCTGGCAGAGATCGAGTGCCGGCAGGATGCGGGCCACGTTGCCGAGAAGATCCTGGCCGCGCTGTGCGAGCCGTATGCTATCGATGGCACTGCCGTACGAATCAGTGCAAGTATTGGTATCAGCGTCTACCCCGAGAATGGTGATGAGGCGACCACGTTGCTGCAATCAGCAGACACTGCAATGTACAAAGCCAAGGAGAGCCGGCAGCCGGCGTACTCCTTCGCAGGCTCGGAACGTCAGCCGCTGAGCGCGGCCTGGTGGTCGAGGATACAAAAGTCGGTCCAGCGGGCTCATCGCCAGATCGGTCAAAACTCGCCATCCTCTGGCGTGTCAGCTCGCTGAACAGCGGCTTTCGCCGTGGGCGCCGAAACCCCCGCCGGAGCCGCAGCAGCGGATATTTCCGCCGGCGGTGCGCCCTCTGATGTGAAGTCGTTCTCCGCAGCCTTGTATGCCACCTTTTCCGGTGGGGACAGCCGCTTTGAAGGGCCGGTGAGTACCTTTCGAAAGTATTCAATGATCATGATGTTACCTGCTAAGTGGAGGAAGTCGGAAGTACCGTGTTGCTGCCAGTGTCCGGGGGCGTCGAGGGATACTTGATTTTTGATGGATCATCGCTGCCGGTCAGGATCACAATCCGGTCCGCATTCTTGTCGGATGTCATGCTCAGCGTCAGGGCGGATTTGGCCTGACGCCACACCGCGACAAGAAACGCGGTCAGAGGCACGGCGAGAATCATGCCCGTGATACCGCCAAGTGCTGTGCCCCAGAAGAATACTGAAATCACCACCAGCGCGGGATGCAGGCCCGAGCGATTCGCCATGATCTTCGGTGTCAAAAGCCAGCTTTCCACGAGCTGTACCACCGTGAACACGACCAGACTCAGGCCGAGCAGCTGGAAGCTTCCTGATGGCTGGAAGTAGGCCAGAGGCAGTACGATGAGCAAGCCGATCAACGTGCCGAGAAAGGGCACGATGTTCAGAAGCCCCAGGACCAGGCCGATGAGGATGCCGCCTTTGAGACCGATCAGGGTGAAGCCGATGGCGAACATCGTGCCCATGATTACTGCAATGACGAGCTGACCCTGGAAAAAGCCGGTCACCTGGGCGACGAACACATCAACCAGGTACATGATCTTCTGTTGTGCCTTGGTGCCGAAGACGGACAGGACTTCCATGGCCTGCCCGCGTAGCCTCGCGCCGGACAGCAAGGTAAAGAAAAGCATCAGGGGCACAAAGCACAAGCCCACCAGCAAGCCGATATAGGACCTTACGGTCCTGCCGGTATTCTGCATGTCGGGCACGATCTCCTTGAGCTGGCCGTCCTGGGCGCTGTCCTCGAGCATGCGGGTCAGGCCCGGGAAGCGGTTGCTCAGATAGTCCTGCCATCCAGACAGCACACCAGGTGCCATCTCGGTGAACTGCCCAACCTGGCGGACCAGGATCGGTACGACCATGAATATGGCGCCCACGATGACGGCGATGAACAGCAGCACGATAAGGCTGGTCGCAGCGACACGCGACAGGCCTGCGCGTCGCTCCAGGTGGTCGACCACCGGGTAGAGCACCAGCGCAAGAATGCCTGCCACACACAGGGGCATGATCAGGTTGTAAAAGTAAGAAAGGGCCTGGCCCAGAATCCAGGCCACGCCGGCGATAAGTAGCCCCATCGCGACGATGGCGAACAAGATCGCTGTCGCCCGGAAAAGCCGGCGCTCTACGGTACCGAACAATCGGCTCTCAGAGGTCGCGCTCACGAGTGCTGCCCGGGTGTGCACGCAGTCATGTGCTCGAACCTCATGCCTGATCGGGTGTTACGCGGATCCTCGAGCTGGCAGTCAGAAGCAGCCGCAAACCGGCAATCGCCGCCTGCGGAATCGCCAGCAGCCGCATGCCCTGCAGTCGGTGACTCTGGTGTATCGCGGCGCCGAACAGGCCGGCGGCAATCAGTGTTCCCGGAGATACCAGTCGGTCCCGGACGTTATGGGCCATGCTGCCCACCGCAGCGCTGATCGTGTCCCGGCGGTGTCGAATCCTCAGTTCGACTGTGCGGATGTTTGCGCGCAGATCCCTTGGCCGCGTTGCAGAACTGTCGCGAACACTCATGCGGCACCTCGTCGAGCGTCGTTAGACGCGCTTGGCTTGATCGCGCGCTGGGTGGCGGGCCATCCAAGCCAATGACTGATGTGCCGAATCCGCTGCCAGCCCGCAAGTCCGAGCGCGAGATTGGCCGCAGCAAGTATCAGCATGGCAAGTACGGGGGCTACGCCAAGGCTGATGAGCGCGAGCGCCGCCGAGCCAACCAGGGCCAGCCAGGCACTTGCCAGTACCAGGGCTGTGACAATGGCAATAATGGCCATTCGCAGCAGCGTATGGATGGAGAGGCGTGCTTCCAGTGTGGCCAGCTCGAGATGGTCGTGCGCCAATTCCCGAAATTCGTGGAACAGGCGGCTCGTATCCTGGTCCAGCAGCCCGGATGAGGGCGAGCTCGGTTCGCTCGCCGTCATCCGTGGGTCGTGCCCCTCGAAGCTCATGGGTACAAGCTCACAAGCTAGCGGGACGCCAGCAGCCGGCTGAGTACATAGCCGGCGGTCACGGCAAGGCCCAGTGTCAGCAGCGGATGCTCGCGCATATAGGTGGTGCTTGTGGCGAGCAGCTCTTCACCTTTGACGCCGGCACGGTCGATGGCGTCAGCAGCATGGCTGGCAAGCTGGTCTGCGTTGTCAACGGCCCGGTGGGCGCCGGCGGCTGCGCGGTCGACTGTCGGGTGAGCGGCCTGCGAGGCGGCATCGATGCCTTTGTGTGCGCTTTTTGCCATGCGATCCATGGCTTGCGTGCCTACACCACCGGTGACCGGATTGGAATTGTTCGTCTGGAACTGGGTTTTTTCGTTCATGGTGATATTCCTGGCTATTCTTCGGTATGGCCTGCGTCGATACCGTATTGAGTGGCATCGACGCAGGGATGCGTTGGATTGTTCAGCCTCTCGGAGTATTCACGCGTTGGGTATCTGCGCCTGCAGCATCCCCTCGCGTGGCGTAATAGGACTCGACAGTCGAATTCCACTTTTCGTCGGCCATATTCGGCCAGTGATCCTTGTCGAAGCCAGGTGCCTTCTTCAGGCGTTCCACGTCTACGTCAAGCATGAAGCGCTTGTTCTGCTTGTCCTGCTTGAAGGCATTCCAGGGAACAGCGAATAGACGATCACCCATACCCAGGAAGCCGCCTGAAGAAAGTACGGCGTAGCGGATCTTTCCTGTCTGGATGTCGAGCATGATGTCCTGGATCGTACCGAGGGATTCGTCCTGCATATTGCACACGTCATCGCCGGTGATCGTGGCGGCGCTGAGCAAGGTCGGCCCGGCCTTGACATCAAAGGCTGTGTCCGGACGGCTGTTCGATCCTGTCGTTGCCGGATTCATTTCGAATCCTTTTTGATGTCTCGCTTGACATCTCCGTACTTGGCTTCGGCCTTGCCGGCATGCTTTTCGGCCTTGCCCTTGTATTCGGTGCTCTTATCGCCGGTGATCTTGCCAGCAACTTCCTTGACCTTGCCCTTCGCTTCGTTCGCGCGGCCGTCTACCTGGTTCTTGTTCATCAGTGAATCTCCCGGTGATGGTGGTTTGTGAACCTATCGCCATGACTTCATGGAGAGAAGTTGTGAGGTTGTGACGATAGCTGCATCCTCAGCCCGGGTCGGTGCGTTGGGCAACTTATGTACAAACGCTTGAGCTGTTGACTCAGCGAATAACAAAAAAAGCCCCCGTACATTTCTGCCGGGGGCTGAAACTGCCATTCATCGGGGAGGGGGATGATGAAATGGCAAGGGGATTCCTGATGGACTTACACAGCCAGTCCTACCGTGCCGTGGCACGGACATTTGAGATGATTACTTCCACCCGACGATTCTGCTGGCGACCCGTTGCCGTGTCGTTGCCCGCCACAGGTGAACCCTGACCGAGACCGGCAGTCGAGATTCGACCTGATTCGATGCCCTGGCGAACGAGATAGGACTTCACGGAATCGGCCCGGCGCTCGGAGAGCAGGAAATTCGACGACTCGCTGCCCACAGAGTCGGTATGTCCCTCAATGAGGACCGTGCGATCCGGATATTCCCGGAGGAAATTCGCCAGCTTGTCGAGGTTGGGCCCAGCACCGCCGGTCAGATCAGATCGGCCGGTGGCAAACAGCAGGTCACCGAGCGTGACCACCAGGCCGCGATCGGTTTCTCTGGCGTTGAGCTCCTCTATCTGTCGGCGCAGCTCGGCAGTGTCCTGCGCTGCTGCGTCGGCTCTCAAGCGCGCGATCTCCGCCTGCTCGCGGGCGCTGTCGGCATCGGCGCGTGCTGAGCGAGCGTCGGCGCGAGCACTGTCAGCTTCCATGGTACGAGCCTCCAGGCGCACGCGTTCGCTTTGCTCACTGAGTGCCTGACGTTGATCTTCGTACAGTCGACTCTGCGCACGAGCCCGGGCCGTGTCGACCTTGCGATCGGCCACCAGCACGAGGTGTCGGGCGTATTGCGTGTCCTTGCGTGGCAGCTCCGCAGCGGTAACAGCTGCCTCAGCCGCGCGGATTTCGACGGGCGCACGGTTGGCCAGCTGCGCATTGGACTGCAGGGAGGTGAGTTTTGCGCGAGCCGTATCGGCACCATCAGGTGCCTTCAGCGGCGTTGCGCAGGCGGTTATCAGGAACACGCCGGCAGCTACTAGGATGCCTCTACTGAGGCCTTTGCTGTGAGTGTTCATTCTCGGACTCCTCTGGCACGGTTCATTTCCGATCTCAACGTGTCGATGCTTTTCTGCATCTCGTCGTTGACGGCCTTGGCTTTGATCTCCTCGGCCTGGGCATAGGCGAGTTCTGCGTGAACCCGTGACTCCACGGCCAGATACTCGGCCTGCTGCATCTGGTCATTGCGTGTCGCCACGCGGGCTGCAGCGAGTTTCTGGCGTGCCTGGGTCAACTCGGCCGAAGCGTAGTCGGCAACGCGGGATTGCTCGGCGTTGGCGATCGCAGACTCGGCGGCCTGGAGCGCCTGGGTGGGCGGCTGGGGTGTGCTGGCGCAGGCGCCCAGCACCAGTACCGCTGCGGCAGCGACTGCGATCAATAAGGGCGAGCCGCGAAAGCCCTCTCTTTCCTGAACCTGAACTGGATGGAACATCTTGCCTCTCCTGGGTGAGGACCTCCGGTGCGACAATGCACTGGACCGGATTGCAGCATCGCTTTTCACGGTGATTTTTTCTGTGCGTTGGCGTACCGACACAGGGGGCAGGCGGGGTGCCAAATGCCGCGCATCACGGGCAGTGATTTCGGCTACACTGCGGTGGCATATCTTCACCATAAATCGGAGACACCGTCATGAACTTGAGTCTGGTCCTGACTCCCTTGGTCTCGTTGCTGGCCGGCATTCTTATCCTGGTCATGCCGCGACTGCTCAGTACCATCGTAGCCGTCTACCTGATCGTCGTTGGACTCATCGGCTTGTTCGGGGCAGGTAATTTCAGTTTCTGATCTCCTTTGTGAGTTTCAGCCGTAGCGGCCAGACGTCGGTCTGGGCCTTAGAGGACGGCGACGGCAAATGTGTCGCAATCGGCCGGATCACCGCTGTCTCGCCCAGGCCGATCCCGCCGGCTGCGCGCACACCGCCGATCCCGCGTCGATCCTCGACGTTGTCACTGCGGCGTGCGCGCTTCCACTTCATGGCTGTCTTATTCGATAGCCGGGTTCAGTCCCGGGTTGCAATAACGAGCCGCGCTGTATCGACGCGGCGTACGCCCTCGACGTCTGCCGCGATCTCGCGGACGTGCTCAAGCGTATCCTCGTTGTCCAGGTCGCCTTCCAGCGTGACTATGCCGTCCCTGGTATTCACCGAGATCGCCAGTCCACTGCCGACACTGTCGGCCAGTAGCGCGGATTTCACCTTGGTGGTGATCCAGGTATCCGAGCCGATGCGGCCCGCCTCGCTGACTCGGGCCGTGCCCATGGACGTCACCAGCTGGTTGTCGACACGGTCCACGCCTTCTATCGATCTCGCGATAGCCTCGGCTGCAGATTTCGCATAGTCGCTGGCCACGGTGCCTTCGAGCGTGACCACACCGTTGTTGGTGGTGACCTGAATATCCGACGCTGCGACGCTGTCTTCGCGCGACAGACGGGTTTTGACGTTGGCTGTGAGTGCGGTATCTGCAACGGCAGTACGGGCACTATCGCTTTGCGTCCTGGAGTCTGAAGTCATGGTGCGGTCGCTGCCCCTGTCGCTGCAGGCGGCGGTGCCGACGCCCAGGGCGATGGCCACGCCGACGCCAAGCAAAGTTCTCTGGAACGAAGTGTTTTTCATGACATGTGATCCTCAGCTAGTGGACGGAAGTCGCGAATCTACACGCGGATACCCGAGGCCGTCGGTTCTATGTCGCACACAGCGCACCGGTGAGCTCTTCGCTATCGGTGCGTCATCGCACAGACGTCGATCGCCACCGGGAACACGCTCGTTGTCATAGTTGGGCGCTACGTGTATGCGTGCGAACACAACCACCTGAATGCCCGGGAGAAGTTCGATGGCACTGTTACGTGGACTCTTAGTCGTCGCCACTGCCACGCTGCTGGCAGCCTGCGCAACCAATCCGGTAACGGGTGACCGACAGCTCGCGCTCGTCTCCGAGGGTCAGGAGATCGAGATCGGGCGCCAGGTAGCCGCCGGCGCCGAACAGCAAATGGGCCTTGTCGATGATGAGGCCCTCCAGGCCTATGTTCAGCGCCTGGGCATGCAGCTGGCCCAGGCGTCTGAAAGGCCGGATCTGCCGTGGCGGTTTCGCGTGGCTGATGATCCAACGCCCAATGCCTTCGCCGCACCCGGCGGATTCATCTACATTACCCGGGGGATGCTTGCGCTGCTGCGCAACGAGGCGGAGCTGGTCAGCATACTCGGGCACGAGATCGGCCACGTGACGGCACGTCACTCGGTGGCGATGATGAGTCGTGCCCAGCTCGCCCAGCTGGGTCTTGGCATCGGTTCGATCATCAGCCCGACTGTCGCACAATTCGGCGATCTGGCGGCCGGCGGTCTGCAGCTGCTGTTCCTGCGCTACGGTCGCGATGCGGAGCGCCAGGCTGATGACCTGGGTTATCGATATGCCCTTGAGCAGGGCTACGACGTGCGCCAGATGACCAATGTTTTTGCGGCATTGCAGCAGTCGGCTCAGCTGGCCGGTCAGAGTCCGGTGCCGAGCTGGTTTGCGACGCACCCCTACCCTGAGGAGCGGATTGCGCGTATCGAAAAGCAGCTTACGACGCTGCCGACGGTCGTTGAGCCGCGACGCATTGGCGAGGATACGTACCTGGCGCGCATCGATGGTCTCGCCTACGGAGATGACCCGAGAAAAGGCTACTTCGAGGCCAACCGATTTCTGCACCCGGAGCTGGCCTTCCGCCTGGATTTCCCTCGAGACTGGCGCACGCAGAACTTTGCCCAGGCCGTCGTGGCCGGCAGCCCCAGGGAAGATGCACTGATTCAGTTAATGCTGGTGCCCGGCACCCTGCAGGAGGCTGCCGAAAGGTTCTTTCGGCAGGAGGGACTGACTGCAGGCCGCGTCAGATCCCAGAGCGTCAATGGTCTTTCCGCGATTATCGGGGCCTTCCAGGCGCAGACCGAGCAGACCCAGCTGGGTGGCGTGGCGACTTTCATTTCCCTTGAGGGACGTACCTACCGGATCCTGGCCTATTCGCCGGTCGCACAGTTCGCCGGCTACGAACGCACGTTCCGGGCAGTGGGCACCAGTTTCGCGCGACTGACCGATGCCAAGGCCCTGGCGCGGCAGCCGCAGCGCATTGCGATCGTACGTGTGCCGCGCGCAATGACGGTTGCTGCGTTCAACTCAGCCTATCCGTCGGCCATACCCATTGAGCAACTTGCTCTGATCAACCAGATGGCCGGACCCGAGGCGATCATGCCGGCGAGGTTCCAGGCCAAGCGGGTCGTTGGCGAGTGACACAGCCGGTGCGCTTGCAGGGTACGCAAGCGCACAGACGGATCTGACGCACAGGTCCACAGTGGGACTTCCACACCTCCACCGTCCGGTTGAGGTGCAGGCCAGGCGGCCAACTTGACGGGAGAGCCACGATGACACTCGGAACCATTCTGCTGATCGTACTGATTTTGATATTGGTTGGCGTGTTGCCCACCTGGCCTCACAGCAGAAGCTGGGGCTATGCGCCAGGCGGCATCATTGGTGTGGTGCTCGTCGTGCTGCTGATCCTGCTGATGACGGGCCGAATCTGACGCCGCGTTCAACTCAGCTGCAATACCGTAAAACCATTTTTCGTTTGACTAACAGACTCGCACTGACGAGTCCCTGAAGGAGAATCCAGATGTCAGTTCAAAACACACTTGTCGCGGTAGCGGCAGTCGCAATGCTCGCCGTTTCTGGCTGCGCGGTAACACGTGGGCAGCAGAGTGTCGGAGAGTACGTGGATGATACGGCGATTACGACGGCAGTGAAGGCAAAACACGCTCAGAGTGGCGATGTGGCGGCCACGTCGATCGGCGTTGAAACGCTCAACGGCACCGTCATGCTGTCAGGATTCGCAACCAGCGCAAGCGAGAAATCGATGGCGGAATCGCTGGCCAGAGAGGTCAAGGGCGTCAAGTCAGTCGAAAACCAGATCGTCGTAAGACGACCCTAGATTCCGACAGGCGCCATGCCCGCCAGGGGGCTCGGCTGATGTTCGAGCCCCTTTTTTCATGTCTTCGAGATTCAGTTGATGGTCACCTCGACCGTGTGTTCGCCACGGTCGTTGATCAGCGCAATGCGTGCGTCGCCGCGCTCGGCGCCATCCAGCGTCACACGCATGGCCTGCCCCGCATGCTCGTCACGCTTGATCGTGATGTGATAGAGGGTCTCACGAAAGCGGTAGTGAATCTTGTAGGAGTCCCATTCGGCCGGGATACATGGTGTTATGCGCAAGTGGTCGACTTCAAGGTTCAGGCCAAGCAGGGTTTCTACTGTCAGCCGGTACATCCAGCCGGCGGCCCCCGTGTACCATGTCCAGCCGCCGCGCCCGGTATGCGGTGAAACGCCGTAGATGTCGGCACACATCACGTAGGGTTCCACCCGGTAGCGCGCGATCGCCTCCGCGGTGCTGCCGTGGTTGACGGGATTCATCATGGCGAAGAGTTCCCACGCGCGTGGCGCGTCTCCCATGTTGGCGAACGCCATTGTGGTCCAGATCGCGGCATGCGTGTACTGGCCGCCGTTCTCGCGAACGCCGGGGATGTAACCCTTGATATAGCCCGGCTCGAGGCTGGATGTGTCGAACGGTGGGTCGAGCAGCTGGATGATCTGCTGTTCGCGCCGCACCAGGCGCTGATCGACGGCCGCCATCGCCTGGCGCGCACGCTCGGGGTCGCCACCACCGGAGATCACTGCCCAGCTCTGACTGATTGAATCTATCTGGCACTCCTCGTTACTGGCTGACCCCAGTGGGGTACCGTCATCGAACCAGGCGCGCCGGTACCAACCACCGTCCCAGGCCTCGGCCTCGATGTTGTCGCGCAGGCGTGCGACCTCGGTGGTACAAAGCGCAGCAAACTCTGCGTCTTCCCGGTCACGTGCCAGGCCGGCGAACAACTCCAGGTTTTCGAGCAGAAACCATGCCAGCCAGACGCTCTCGCCTTTGCCCTCATGACCGACGAGATTCATGCCGTCGTTCCAGTCGCCGCAACCCATCAGCGGCAAACCATGGGCGCCGAATCGCAATCCGTGCTTGAGGGCGCGCACGCAGTGCTCGTACAGGCTGGCTGCCTCGCTCGAGCGCTGCGGCTGGTCGTAATAGGCTTCCTCGCCTGCATACAGCTCGCGCCCCTCCAGAAACGGAATCGACTCGTCGAGCACACCGGTATCACCGGTGGCCCGCACGTAGCGGCAGGTGGCATACGGCAGCCACAGGTAGTCATCGGAAAACCGGGTGCGCACGCCTTGGCCGTTGGGTGGGTGCCACCAATGCTGGACGTCACCTTTGAGGAACTGGCGTCCGGCGTGAAGAATCAATTGCTCGCGTGCAAGCCAGGGCGTGGCGTGGACCAGCGCCATGGTGTCCTGGAGCTGATCGCGGAAGCCATACGCTCCACCGGACTGATAGTAGCCGGAGCGCCCCCACAACCTGCACGACAGGGTCTGGTAGACAAGCCAGCCGTTAGCCAGCACGTTGAGCGCCGGATCAGGCGTCTCTACGTTCACCGCACCCAGGGTGCGATTCCAGTATTCCCATACGCCTTCCAGTGCCTGCCGCGCGCCGGCGCTGCCGCCGAAGCGCTGAATGAACCCTCGTGCTTCGCCCGCGTCGCGGGCTGCACCCAGTATGAATACGATCTCGCGCGATTGTCCCGGCGCCAGCTCGACGCTGGCCTGGATCGCAGCGCCGGGGTCGAAGCCCGCACCGGTGCGTCCGGACAGGCGGGTGCGGCGCATCGCTGCGGGCCTTGCAAGTGAGCCGTTGCGACCGATGAACTCGGCGCGGTTCCCGCTCACAGTGCGTTCACGTTGATTGACGTGGGCAAAAACCACGCGTCCGGCGCACTCGCGGCCGTAGGCATTGCGGGCAAACAACGCACCGGTTTGAGCATCTGTTTCGGTGACAATATGCATCTGGTTGGCATGGCGCCATTCACCCAGTACCAGTTCCCAGTAGGCCGTCAGCGACAGGCTTCGTGTGTGCTGCGAAGCGTTTCTCAGCTTCACCACCACGAATTTAACCGGGGCGTCCATGGCTACATAGGTCTGGAGCTCTGAGTCGATACCGGCTTCGTAGTGTTCGAACACGCTGTAACCGAAGCCGTGACGGCATACGTAGCCTGATTGACCGCGTGCCGGCAGCGGCGTTGGCGACCAGAAAGCACCGGTTTCCTCGTCGCGGATGTATATCGCCTCGCCGCTGACGTCGGATACCGGATCGTTGTGCCAGGGGGTGAGCCGGAACTCATGGGCGTTTTCCACCCAGGTGTAGGCGCTGCCGCTTTCGCTTACCACTGTGCCGATGTGGGGGCTTGCGATGACGTTGCTCCAGGGCGCAGGCGTGTTCTCGCCGGGCTCGAGCGTCACCACATACTCATGTCCATCGGGTGTGAAGCCACCCAGGCCGTTGTTGAAAATACGCTCACGCGCGGCCAGAGGCATGACGCGTTCTACGGGTGCTTCTGCAATCGGTTCGAGACGCTCTGCGACCCGTTCTGCCGCTATGCGCCGATCCACCTGCTCGATAAGAGTCTCGGTGCTGTCGTTGAACACTATGCGTGCGACACTTTGCAGCAATACCCGCTCGTCCTCGGAGAGTTCTTCTGCACGTCGCACAAAGACGCCACCCGGTTTGTCGAGCCACTGCGCATCGGCGCCGGTTGTGATCAGTCCCATGATCCGGTCCTGAAGCATCGCCCGGTAGCCAGAATAATCTTCGTTCACGATCACCAGATCGGCAGCCAGGCCCTTCATGCGCCAGTATGCGTGCGCCTGCAGGACTTGCTTCAGGAGGTCGATACGATTGATGTCGCCGATGTGCATCAACACAATCGGCAGGTCGCCTGAGATGGCGAAGCGCCAAAGCCTGGTTTGTCCGAGCTGGTTGCGCGCAATGATGTCGGGCGACACCCGTCGCAGGGCATTGCCGAAGACAACGGAGTTGGCGATGCGACCGAAGAGTTGTGCATCGGCCTGTGTGGCATTGAGGTGGCGCAGCACCTCCTGGCTTTGAAACCAGGCCAGCTCAAACGCGCGATCCACGAAGTGTCGATCACAATACTTCTCCAGCAGTGCCAGCACGGCGGCGCGCGAGTCCGCCACACCTGAAATGATCTGGACGGTGGCCGACGCGTCTGGCGCCAGGGTGACACAGCGCCTGGCCGATACGATGGGGTCGAGCACGGGGCCATCTGTATTCGACAGGGAGTTTGTGCTGGCGTGGTGATCGAGCGCCAGTGGGTTGGCCGTCGTGCGGCCGCGCCCGATAAAGCGGGCGCGATCGGTTTCGAAAGACGGCTCGTCGGTCGAGGCTCCGGGTGCGGCGAGCAGATGAAACATCCAGGGGACCTGCTCGCCGGGCGTGCGCGGACGCCGCGTGCACAGGATGGCCTGATGCCCGGGCAGGATTTCGGTCTGGACGAACAGGTTACTGAAACCACGGTGCGCCAGGTCGGCATTCAGCGGCGCCAGGACAACTTCGGCGTAGCTTGTCACTTCCATGCGACGGGTTCGGGACGATTTATTGGTAAGGGTGACACGCCTGATCTCCACGTCATCTTCCGGGGACACGGTGATTTCTGTGTGTGCCTCGATCCTGTGATCGCGGCGCCGGTATTCGGCGCGCGCCTGCACGAAGATCGCCTCGTAATGATCGGCGGGTAGCAATGTTGGCTGATGGGCAGCCGACCAATACCGGCCGCTGTCGAGATCGCGCAGGTAGACGAAGGTACCCCAGTTGTCGGTTGTGGCGTCTTCCCGCCAGCGCGTGATGGCGAGATCTCCCCAGCGGCTGGTGCTACCGCCGGCATGTG
The DNA here is from genome assembly GCA_020832005.1 of Gammaproteobacteria bacterium. Classification (GTDB taxonomy): domain Bacteria; phylum Pseudomonadota; class Gammaproteobacteria; order Steroidobacterales; family PWYM01; genus PWYM01. The sequence continues at coordinate 14,984 of JAFIFN010000018.1, forward strand.
TTGCCATGACGTGATAGCGACCGTTTGAAAGCAAGTGAACCTCCGGCAGGCGGGTGTTCAGATCAGTAAACACGCGCATGATCGACCCGAGCTGCGCACTGGGCGGGCGCGCGGCAGCACTGACTTCCGCAGCATGCGGGTGCAGCGTCGGACCCCTCTTCGGTATGCGTTCCTGAAGCAGCAGCTCTGTCGCCCGCGCAACCGGGTCGGACATGAACCGGCGTTGCATGGGCTTTTCAAGCAGGACATGCGCCAGGGCCAACAGGCTCATACCCTGGTGATGTGCCATGAACGCCTGAACAACAGCATGGGATTTTCCGCGAGGCACGCGTGAAGGTGTGTAGTCGATGGCCTCATAGAAACCGTACGCGCCGAGAAAGCCCTGATCAGCGAGCGTCTGCAGGTTGGCGCATGCATCGCGTGGCATCACCATCAGCGCCAGTGCGCTTGCGTAGGGTGCGATCACCAGATCGTCGCCCAGGCCGCGCTTGAAACCCAGTCCTGGCACGCCGAAGGCCCGGTATTGATAAACCTGGTTGATGTCGGTGCCGTTGTAGCAGGATTCGGAGATTCCCCACGGCACCGCACGCTGCCGGCCGTACTCGATCTGGCGCGCCACCGCGGCCTTGCCGGTCTGCTCCAGCAGGGTGTCCGGGTAGTCTGGCATGATCAGCAGTGGCATCAGGTACTCGAACATCGAGCCACTCCACGAGATCAGGCACACATCCCCGCCGTGGCTGGTCAGCAGTCGGCCGAGTGCGAACCAGTGCTTTTGCGGAAGCTGCCCCTGCGCGATGAGCAGAAAACTCGCTATTCGCGCTTCGGATGCCAGCAGGTCGTAGCATGAAGGGTCCTGTCTTCGCTCACCCACGTCGTAACCGATAGCCAACAGGTTGCGCTCACGGTCGTAGAGAAAGTCGAAATCCATGGCCGCCAGGGCGCTGCAGCGCGAGATCAGCGCATCGATATGGCCGATTTGTGCCTGCGTGCGTGTCCACGTGGGAGCCGATGTCTGCTGGTTCGAAACGGCCGTGCCCGGCCGCGACGCGGATACCATCGAGGCAAGTTCATCGCGCAGCGCCTGCAGCTGCTGATCAAAGGCCCGCGCCCAGGCGGTCAACTCGTCCTCAACGTCGTTTCCGACTGGCAGCGTGTCGGCGAGGTTGCCGCCGATAGACTGTAGCTTCTCCAGTACACTGCCAGCGCGAGCGACGGTGTCTGGCGGCTTGTCCAGCAGCAAGCTGCGCAGGCTGTCCTGCAGCAAGTCGATTTTGCGCGCCAGCGCCTGGTCGGGCGCTGTGGGTAAATGCTCGATCATCACAGCCAGGGTGTCCTGCAATCCCCGCAGCGAGCTGGCCGAGAGCGCCGGATGTGTCTTGAGTTCGATCAGCCCTGCCTGCAGCGTGACAAGGCTTCCGGCGAGATTGCCACTGTCGACGGAGGATACGTACTCGGGACGCAGGGGTTGGAGCGTGCGGGTGTCATACCAGTTGTAAAAGTGGCCGCGATAGCGCTCAAGCCTCTCCATTGAGGCAAGTGTCTTGTCGATGCGCTGCAGACACTCTCCGACTGTGAGGTAGCCGAAATCCACTGCGGCCAGGTGAGCCAGCAAGGACATGCCGATATTGGTCGGCGAGGTGCGTGAGGCGATGGCCGGCGCCGGATACGCCTGGAAGTTGTCGGGAGGCAGCCAGTTGTCCTCGGGGCCGACGAAGTCGGAAAAGTAGCGCCAGGTGCGACGCGCCGTGGTTCGCAGGAATGCCTCCTGGTCGCCGGTCAGGGCGGGCGCAAGCGCCGCCGACGGACGGCTGATCCACCAGCCGATCAGCGGTGATACGAGCCACAGCAGCAAGAAGGGCATGGCGGCGAACCATGGCGTCCCGGACATCACAAGCGCCGTCAGCAGTGCCGTGGAGAACACGGGGCCAATCCACATTTCACGGATGAAATCCCCGAGCGAGTGTCGTGTGTTGCGGCGCGCGTAGGCAGGCAATTGCCACAGCAGAAGCCCGCGTCGTGTCAACAGCATGCGCACACCCGAGCGCAGGATCGCGCCAAGCGCTATCCGGGTGTCATAGGGCAGGAAAACCAGCGTCAGCAGGCCGAGGATCAGGGGCTGACCGGCGGCATTGCCAGTCGACTTCATGTGCACTCGCCAGTCGCGGTTACTGGGTTTGCGGGCAAGCTCTATGACTGTGGATAGTGCCGGGGGCAGGAACACCACTGCGATGACCAGCAGGGGCCATAGCATGACCGGGCCCAGATCCAGCAACCAGCCAATGACCAGTACGCTCAGCAGTGCGGGCGCCACCAGGCTGCGCCTGAGGTTATCGAGCAGTTTCCAGCGCGACAGCGCCGACAGCGGGTTGGCTTGGCGCCCGGCCTTCTCGCCGTCGGATGGACCCGGCACGCGCGGCAGCAGCCACGCGGCGAGCTGCCAGTCGCCGCGTATCCAGCGGTGGCGGCGACTGGCTTCCCGCGTAACCGTGGCCGGATGCTCTTCAATGAGTTCGATGTCCGTGACCAGCGCCGAGCGTGCATAGCCGCTTTCCAGGAGGTCGTGACTGAGGATCAGATTTTCCGGGAATCGGCCGTCGACAGCCTGGCGAAACGCATCGACGTCATAGATGCCCTTGCCGATGAACGAGCCCTCACCGAACAGGTCCTGATACACGTCCGACACTTCGCGCGTATAGGGATCCATGCCTGACTCGCCTGCGTAGAGCCGGGTGAAGCGCGCCTTTCCCGCGCTGGTCAGGCTGATCGAGGCGCGTGGCTGCAAGATCGCATAGCCTTCGACGACTCGACCCTTTACGGCATCGAAGACCGGTCGATTGAGAGGATGCGCCAGATTGCCGATCAGGGTACGGGCTGCGTCGCGAGGCAGTTGGGTGTCGGTATCCAGCGTGATGACGTACTGGATGGACTCAAGGATCGACTCATCGCCGACGATCTCCGAGAACGCTGATTTAGCCTCGCCGCGCAGCCGCGCATTGAATGCCTCGAGTTTTCCGCGTTTACGCTCGTAACCCATCCACACGCCCTCGACCGGATTCCAGATCCGCGGGCGGTGAAACCAGTAGAAGATGCAGGGGCGGTCTTCACTGTAGCTTTCGTTAAGTGCATCTACAGCCTGGCGCGTGTAGGCGAGGAGCGCGTCGTCGCCTGCAAGCGTTTGATCGGGCGCGTCGGTGAAATCTGTCAGCAGCGCAAAGAAGAGGTTAGGGTCGCGGTTACCCAGATAGCGGATTTCCATCGCCTCCAGCAGTTCATCGACGTCCTGGGGCCTGGTCAGCAGGGTAGGATTGATCACCATGGTGCGGTGGTGATCAGGTATCCCTTTGGAGAAATCCAACCGCGGCAGGATGCGGGGCGGTAGCATCAATGTGACAAGAAGATTCACCAGTGCGACGGCCAGTGCGGAAGTGGCGATGAGCAGCGGCAGTGCCATGAGCCACAGCCGTTTGTCGCTCAAATCAAATCCGTCGATCGTGGAACCCACGATAGCCACGGCAAGTGCCGTGAGCAAGACGATGGGACAGAGATAGACGAACAGGCGCAGCTTGGCCCCGGTACGTCGTATGAAGGATTTCCACGTCAGCCGGCAACCCAGGGCGTGTTCCAGCAGTGGACGTCCTCGATCGACCAGGTAATAGCCCACATGTGCGCTGCGATCACTTTTTTCACGTTGCGCCGCCTGCGCCAGTGTGATGGCCTCGCGCGCGACAGCCCACTCGGGGGCTGTGCAGCGGCGAGCTGTTTCTTCTACAACGTGCCTGTAGCGATCGCGCGTGGCGAAGTCCTGATCAGCGTAATCATCCAGCGGGTCCTCGCGCAGCGTCTGCTCCACGAGACTAAGAGATTCAACGAACTGTCCCCAGTCCGTGCCGCCGATGAAACGCAGGCTGCCGATGCTGTGGGCGATCGAAATCTGATTGGTCGCAGCGGTTCGACCTGCTGCTTCAGATAACCCTGCGGCGGTAACACCTTGTTCAAGCAGTTTTTGCTCCACCCAGGTTTGTACGAATGCTATGACGGCCCCCTGGGCCTGCAAGCGCTCATAGAATTCCTCGACGAAGGGTGCGGTCAGAGGCACATCGGCATCGGCGAACTCGGCCAGCAGGTGGGTCAGCTGATTCGGGTCACTTTCGGCCGCGGCGAGCATGCGGTTCGCCCAGGTAATGGCCGCGTCGCGCTCCTCGCGACGGTGGGCGATGCGTAGGCCGACGCGTCGCAGGTTATCCAGCAGCGCCATTTTCAGCATGATGGGAAATGCCCACAGCTCGCCTAGTTGAAGCGGTTCGACGCTCTGGTAGGCGGCAATGAACTCGCTCGCGTTCTCGCGATCGACGCGCCCATCCATGTGGGAGATCAGTTCGAGTGCGAGATCGTAGATGCGGGGGAAACCAGCCAGAGCTCCCTGCGCCAACTGCGGCAACTGTCGACTATATCTGCGTGGCAGATGACGTCGCACCAGGCCGATCTGCTGCTCGATGAGATAGAAGTTGTCGAGCAGCCAGGCTTCGGCCGACACCATGCGCTGCTCCGGCATCTCGACAGCAGTAACGATATCGTAGGCGGCCAAAAGGATACGTTCGTTTTCCGCCAGCCGCGGCAGCAGCCGATCGGGGCCGGGGCGTACATTTATTTCGTGTTGGGCGCCAAGTTTGAGCGCATGGCGCTTCAGTTGTTCGATGCTGAACAGCTCTGAGCGTAGCAGCTCGGCTTCACGAGCGTCGCGAAGCGCGTTGCGTGTGCTCGAAGCCGAGCGAAGCGCGTTGGTGTTGATGATTGGCTCCCTGCTGATGTGGCGAGCGAGCAAGCCACGGAATCGATGCCGGTTTACGTTGGCCGAGCAGCTGTGCTGCGGGCTGGTCAACAACCATCGGAAGATCATGCTTAGCACGCCGGCGACGAAGCACGGGATGCAATGGCTTCAGGATACGGTATCGCCGCGGCAATCGATATCCCCAGCGCGAGATAGAGATTCCTGAGTGCCCGATCCATCCGGCACCGGAGCGGGGGGGCAGCCTGGTGACGGGTTCTGGACGAAACAGGAGCCGGTCAAAGCAGTTATATGTTCGAAGGCGAACTGACTTGTTTGCACCTTTGTGAAAGCCTGAGAAGTCGTTCAGCCCACCCTTGTCAGGCACAGGAGCATCCAATGAAGTCATTGAAGAATGGTGGCAACACCCGGATCAAGGTGCCCGATCAAACAGCCCCTAGGCGTCGGCAGGAGGGCAAGCTCGGCTGGATATTCCTGTGGTTGATCGGCATCCCGATTCCGCTGCTGCTGGTGTTGTTTCTAGTCCGAGGGTGTACCTGAGCCGGATCGGAGGGCGGCTTAAGTTAGGCACCGAACCGAAGCGAATCTGCCTCTCTCCTAAGCTGATTCCTGCAACGTACATACAGACATTCACACAACAATCCTCACCGGAGACTGAACATGAAAACATTCAATAGACTCGCCGCATGTGCGCTGATTGTGCCCCTGACCCTGGGCGCAGCTTCAGTGTATGCGCAGGAGCACACGCCTGAGCGCGCCCAGGAGCAGCGTGAAGCCCACAAGCCCGCCGATGAGCGCCACGGCGCTGATGCAACGCAGCGCAAGGGCAAGCAGCAGGCCGGTACGACTGGCCAGGCCGACAAGATGGCGGGCAAAGGGCATTCAGCAGCCGGCAAGGCGGAACTTACGCGCGCGCCTGCCAATGCCTTCCATACCGACTGGCTGATCGGCAAGGAGGTAAAGACACAGGTGGGTGATGACAAGATTGGCAGCATCAGGGATCTGCTTGTAGGTGAGGATGGCAGGATTGTCGCCGTAATCGTGGGTGTAGGTGGTCTGCTTGGCATCGGGGAACGGGACGTCGCGATTCCGTGGAATGCGATCCAGCACACGCGGGACTCGGATGGTGACAGTCAATTCACTACGAGCATGGCGAAGGCTGCGCTTGAGAATCTACCGGAATATGACCGCGATGCTACTGGCGCACGCGACCGGGACGCGAGCAGTTCACGCGACCGAGCCACACAGCGCCAGGACAAAAAGCAGGCTGGTGCGACTGGTCAGGCAGACAAGATGGCGGCCAAAGGGCAGCAAGTGGCCGGTAAAGCGCAACTGACGCGCGCGCCGGTCAATGCGTTCCATTCCGACCGGCTGATGGGCAAGGATGTCAAAGCGCAGGCAAGTGACGACACCGTGGGCACCGTCCGGGATCTGCTTGTGGATGAGGATGGCAAGATCGTCGCCGTGATTGTGGGCGTGGGCGGTCTGCTGGGCATGGGTGAGCGCGACGTCGCGATCCCGTGGAACGCGATCCAGCACACGCGCGACGCCGATGGCGACAGTCGCTTCACAACCAACATGACAAAGGCCGCGCTGGAGAATGCCCCTGAGTACGACCGCGACGCCACTGGTGCACGCAGCCAAGACGTGAAGCGCCAGGGCATGCAGGAGCTAACGCGCGCGCCGGCCAATGCGTTCCATACGGATTGGCTTATGGGCAACGATATCGAGTCACAGGTGGGAGCCGACAATATCGGCACCGTCAGGGATCTTCTCGTAGGTGAGGATGGCAGGATCGTCGCCGTGATCGTGGGCGTAGGTGGGTTGCTCGGCATGGGCGAGCGCGAGGTCGCGATTCCCTGGGACACGATCCAGCACACACGAGATGCCGATGGTGACAGTCGCTTCACCACCAGCATGACGAAGGCCGCGCTGGAGAATGCGCCGGAGTACGACCGCGACGCCAGTGAATCACGCAACCCAGGCGCGACCGGCACGCGTCAGGAGGCCAAGGGTACACGCGACCGGGATGCCACCAAGCCACGCAACTGACAGGGAGGAACTGTTCCACTTAAGCAGCAAATGGTATTTCACAACACCAGGAGAGTATGCGATGAATACGGAACGAGAGCGCGAAAATCAGGACAAGGGAAAGGCTTATCCGAAGAACGACGGCGGCAACAAGACGGAGAAGGATCGCCACGCGCCGGGTCGTGACGGCCAGCACAAGGCTGAGAAAGCCAGCGACGGGAAAAAAGCTGCGCGGTAAGCGTCGCACATATCCGTAGATAACAGCGTGGCTTCCTGGCGTCAGGAAGCCCCGCTTCGTTATGAGTATTGAGAGTCAGCTGCATGCCCGATCGCATTCGACATTTTCTGAACCGACTTGGTGAGAGACTCTGGTTGAGGCCTCTGGTCATGGGTCTGCTGTCGGTTGGGGCTGCGTTCCTGGCAAAGGCGGCTGATCAGCTTCCGTGGTCTGAGAAACTGCCAACAGTCACAGCCCACTCAGTCGAAACACTTCTCCAGGCCATGGCCGCGAGCATGCTGCTGATCGCCTCGTTGTCCGTGGCGTCGATGGTGTCGGCTTATGCATCAGCAAGCAATACGGCAACGCCAAGAACCTTCAGGCTGGTCGTTGCCGATGACCTGTCGCAGAATGCCCTGTCGACGTTCGTGGGCGCATTCATCTTCAGCATCGTGTCCCTGGTCGCGCTGCACAACAGCTATTACGGCGATACCGGCCGTTTCATTCTCTTTGTCTTCACCTTGTTCGTGTTTGCTGTCGTCATCGGCGTGTTTGTCGGCTGGGTAGACAGCATTGCTCGGCTGGGACGGGTTGGCACAATCATCAAGAAAGTCGAGATGGCTACGGCAGAGGCGATGCGAAGCAGGCGCGTGGCGCCGACGCTGGGCGCATGCCCGATTGCCGAGCATGCGACAGCGGGACAGGCGGTATACGGCAGCACAATAGGCTATGTTCAGGACATCGATATCAAGGCGCTGCAGGCCTGTGCCGAGGGCAATGGCCTGCAGGTGGCTGTGAGCGCGTTGCCGGGCACGTTTGCTGCACCAGGGGTGGTGCTGGCGCACGTCTTCGCAGATGCTGGGAGGATGTCCGAGTCTGACGGCATACGGGTTCAACAGGCCTTTCTAATCGATGACGCGCGAGTCTACGAAAACGATCCGCGCTTTGGTCTGGTCGTACTCGCCGAGATTGCCAGCCGGGCGCTTTCGCCTGCGGTAAATGACCCAGGGACTGCGATTGACGTTATCGGCAGGGTAGTGCGGCTGTTTGCACTGTGGGCCCGGCCGCTGACTGACGATGAGGCGAAACCGTGCAAGCATGATCGGGTCGAGGTGCCGGAAATGTCGCTGGCGGACATGTTCGATGACGTGTTTCCTGCAATCGGACGGGACTGCGCCGCGTGTGTGGGGGTCGTGGTGCGGACCCTGAAAGCGCTTGAGGCATTGGCCGCGCTTGGCGACGAACGCATGCGTAGGCTGGCACTTCACCATGCGCGGCTGGTGTTGTCCCGGGCGGAGTGTGCAATGGTGCTGGAGGAGGACTGCCTCAGCGCCCGCAAGGCTGCAGCGTTTGCAGTATCCCCGCCACGCGCGTCTGCCCGGATCTGACATCGGCTGCCCGGCAGGGCACGCTTCATTGCGTGCCTGCCGGTGCCAGTGTCAGTCAGGGCTGCTTGTGACAGCGCGCAAATCAGTCGCGCGACATTCGCTCGCGTACCAGTTCTGCTGCCTCGCGATAGGTCTCGGGCAGACGTTCGGCAAAGCCGTTGGGCTTGAACGTCGGCTGATACTGCTGCAGCACCGGCAGCAGGATCGCGGCCGGAATCTCCGGGAAGCGCCGGGTGGCGCGGAAGTCTGCGATCGGAATGCGCGTGCTGGCGAAATCCTCGTGATGGTTGGCGGTCTGAGCCAGTGTACGCCCGGTGGGATCGACGATCACCGAACCGTCGCCGCGCACGCCAGCCGCCTCCGGAAAGGCGATGTTGTCGGCCGTGACAGAGTTGCCGACGCCAACCGTGTAAATTCGATTGGCACGCGCCGTATCGATGGCTGACTGCGCGTTGGAGCCGCCGGTGACGGTCATGACGAGGATTTCCGCCCCCTTGAGACCCAGGCACTGGTAGAGCATCGGCTCAAGGCCCACCGCGGTAAGTGCGATGTTGCCAATATCTGTGCGCGCCACCGGCAGGACTTCGTCCCATCCGTACATTTCGACGAACTGGTCGAGCACATCGTAGACGGTGGTGCCGATCAACGCGAAATTGCCAAACAGGCCCAGCGCGTTACGTCCCTTCCACTGCTTGGCGACGATACGCCCGTCCGGACCGGTCAGGATCGACAGGTTGAGGATGTGGCCCGGCCAGTCCGGGTCGCGAACATAGGCGCCCCAGGAGATGTAGCAATCAAAACGCCTGGCACGCTCGCCGATCGCCTCGGACTCGGGTCCGGGCAGCTCGTAGGCGATGCGCTGCAGTTCGGTGCGATTCCAGGGCTGCCAGCCCTGTATGGGGAATTCATGCATGCACAGAAAGTCCTGCTTGCTGCCCCAGAGGCGCTCGCCACCCCATTCCTCGGCCGAGCCCTGGGCCTGGTCGATGAGTTTGAGCACATGCGCCAGGTTTTCGCTGTTTGTCTGGCGCAGATTCCTGATGTCCACCGACCTGACCCGTGACTGGATGGCTGTGACGTTGATGGCCGGCTGGCGCAGCTCCACCGTGTCATAGCGGCCATTGCGCGCAACGGAGATACGCTGTCCCGTGGCGTCGTCGGCCCGGGCGGTACCCGCGCCGCCGGTTGCCAAAACGCCGGCCATGCCGGCAGCGCCTGCGCCTGCGATTAGGGCACGGCGGGAAGGATTGATACGGTCATTGCTCATTGCTGGTGCTCCCTTGGTAGTGACAGGGGTCAGTCGTCCCTGGAGGCGGTGTTGGGTGACGCGCTGGAGTATAGATGACGTTGCGCAAGCCTGCAGTCACTGTGCCGACGGGTCTCCGATGCGGCCAATGAACAGCAGCGTGTCGGTTTCGCGATCGCGGATCGCAAACACGAACGGCCGGTCGATGCGGATCTCCGGCGGCATCGCCGTGACCGAGACTGTTACCGACGTGACCGCGGCGGCCTCGGTGCCCAGCTCATGAACATCGATGAACGCCTTGTGGCGAACGTCGGAGACGTGCAGGTCATCGAAGGATGTCGACATGCGGCGGAAATCTGCTGCCGAAGCATCGAAGGCGATGCTCATGCCCTGCGCCTTGAGTACTTCGCCAAGACGGGTGTCTGACGCAAATCGGAACTTCGGCAGTCGCAGCAGCACGCGTTCGCGTGTGAAGGGCCCAACCGCCTCGGCCCAAGACTCCGGCGTGAGCGACGCGACCAGATCGTCCAGCGTCTCGCCCCCGTGCGGCATCAGCAGCGTCATCGCGAACGCCCCGCCGGCGTAGGGCAATTCGATCACCGTCATATCGTCGTCGCGCCGCAGATAGGTCATCGCGTCGCGCATCATCGTGGGCACCTGGCGGACACTGCCATCCAGTGTTTCGAAGTCCATCGGCTGCGTGGCACCCTCCATGAACGGGTCCGACCACGGTGCACTGAAATACACTGCGTTGAGCAGCAGCAGGACATCCAGCGCACCGAGCCGCTCGACGATCGTCTCGATACGCCCGCCGGTCACCTCGTCGACCCACTGGTTGATCGTGTTCGGTGCCGCCGGATCGGTGAAGTCCAGCGCCGTGACTTCAGCGTCGAAGTGCCTGCGACTGGCTTGCAGAAACGGGGCTTCGAAGGCGACCCCGTCGCGCGCCCACAGGGAGTTCGCCAGACGGAACTCGACGTCTGCGTCCAGGGCCCTGAGCTGGTCGATGAGCCTGCGGTAAGCTGAATTGATGTCGGCGGCATCGTGGCCGGCGAGTCCCAGTGTCGTGTGCATGGCCTCGAGCGTATCGCCGTGGGCACCGTTCGCGGTCATCGCGAGTGCGATGGACACACTCAGAGGCGAGAGCAACAGGTTCGGGTCGGTGCCCTGGTCGTGCGCCCAACGAAGAAGTTCGAAGCCGAGCGTCGTGTTTGGCAGGGAGATGTGTAAGTCAGTGGATACGGGTTGCTGGTGCTCGGGTTGCTGGTGCGCCGCAGGGTCGGTATCCGAGTCAGGCAGACCGCAGCCGATGAGAGCGGCCACGCAGGCCGCGGGCAGAAAGCTCAGGACCGACGTGTATCGACGCATGGACGGCCTCCGTGTCGCGCTATGGGCGGATGGGCTCGGCGATGCCTGCAACGGGTCTGGCGTGCATGCAGGCCGGCAGAAAAAATAACACGGTTTCAGGGTCATGGACGCGGCTGCCATGTAAACATGTCTACCGGTTCGCGCTGCTGGCGGTATCCGCATGTGGCCTGCGCGCGCGTCGTATGTACGAATCCGGCCCGGGACAGCACCTTCGCCGATGCCGGATTACGCACCAGTACCTTTGCGTAAAGGCTGGAGAGGAATCTGCTGTCGAAGAGGAAGGGTAGCAGCGTCTGAACAGCCTCACTGGCATAGCCGCGTCCCCAGTTGGGCACGCCGATCCAGTAACCGAGTTCGCCTTCGCCTGCGCTGATGCCGGTGACACTGATTGCGCCGATCAACTCGGCGTGACTCCTCAGGATGATCGCATAGACCACCCCGGTGCCGGCGTCCCACATACCGCGATGGGTCGCGATCCAGCGTTCGGCTTCGCCGTCCGGATACGGGTGGGGGATGGCCGAGGTGAGGTCGGCGATTCGCTCATCGCCAGCCAGGGCCTGCACCGCGGGGCCGTCGGCGTCAGTAAACGGCCGAAGGCTCAGGCGTTCGGACTCCAGTATTGGTTGTTCGCGCATGTCTGTGCTGCTCGTGATGGAGAAGGGTCCTTCCTGCGGCCGATTCTAACGCACGATTGCACCATCCACGCCGGGCCGGCATTGCGCTGTCGACACGGCCTGGAAGCTGGTTTGCCCCCGAGCCGATTCCTGCGTGCGTTTGCGTACCGAAGCCGGGGAAGGATCGGGCTAAGCTGGATGTCAACCATGGCCCAGGGGAGATCGACAATGTCGGGAATACACACGGGGATCAATCCCGCCGGGCACGGCCGATCCTGCTCCGTATCCGCAGGGCTTCCACGCCCAAAGATCATTCTGCTCATGCTGCCCGTCTAAGGGTCGGGAGGCGCTATGTTGATCCGGATCGGATTCGATATCGTGCTCGATGCGGTGGCGTCCAAAACCGTCACGTACATGCTCCAGGTGCATCCTTCGCGACAGAAGGATCTGCAGACGCGCGAGCGCTTTAGAACCGTCCCGGAGTTACCAAAGCAACGATACATCGATGCCTATGGTAATCATTGCGGCAGAATCAGTGTGCCGGATGGATGCGAGACACTGCAGTTTCTCAATGAGGCCATCATCTTCGATGATGGTGCTCCAGATGAATATGCACCTTTTGCGCAGCAGCTCGATGTTGCGGACCTGCCTGTTGAAGCCCTGATGTTCGTACTGCCGAGCCGATATTGCGAAGTGGACAGCGAGCTAATGTCCTTTGCCTGGAACCAGTTTCAGTCAACCCCGCAGGGGTGGACTCGCGTGCAGGCCGTCTGTGACTTCGTGCATCAACATCTGCAGTTCAACTACGCGCTCGCACGAGCCAATCGGACCGCACTGGAGGCTTTCCACGAGCGTGTGGGGGTCTGTCGAGATTTCGCGCATCTGGCGATCACGCTGTGCCGTTGCATGAACATTCCGGCCCGCTACGTGACTGGCTACCTCGGAGACATCGGTGTGCCGCGAGACCCGTCACCGATGGATTTCAGTGCATGGTTCGAGGTCTACCTCGGTGAGCGCTGGTATACCTTCGATGCGCGGCACAATCAGCCGCGTATCGGGCGCGTTGTGATCGCGCGGGGACGCGACGCGGTCGATGTGCCGATTACGATGGTGTTCGGGGCACATGCCCTGAGCAGATTCAACGTGGTGACGGAACAGGTCGATCCGGCGCTGACGTTCCAACGCCGGGATCTGACCGGCGTCCATGGCACTGCGGTGGGACTGTCGACTTAGGCGTCTATCTCACCTGACGGTGGCGTCAATACCGCTCGCATGGCTCCCAGGCGCCCAGTTCGGGGTAGGCAGTGGCCGGGATCACAGGCGCAGGCAGGGCTGCACGATCCAGGTTGCACGGGTATCAGCACCAGCAGGGCATGCCTGCGTCCTACGGTCACGAGCTGACCTGGCTCGGTGGGCTGCCTATGTGTCCCACCGAACAGACTATCGCTGAGCGGATGGCGTATTCGTGTGAGGTTGGGGACGCGTACGGGTTTTAGCTGCGTGGGCTCGCGATGTCGCGCCTGGCTGAGAAAAGCGTAGCAGTTGTTCATTTTGCCACACACACTTTTCGGAATTAACTATGCCCATACAAAGTGTTATCGGCCACACCAGCGACGCGCATGTGATCCCGGAGGCGCGGCGCCAGAAAGCGTTGCTCAAAATGGGCGCCTTGCAGAATGCGATCCTCACCAGTGCTGATTTTTCCATCATCGCCACTGACGAGACCGGCATCATCCAGCTATTCAATCCTGGCGCAGAACGCATGCTGGGCTACGCTGCCGCTGAAGTCGTCAATAAGATCAGTCCCAGTGATATCCATGATTCCGAGGAAGTGGCCGCACGTGCCCGGGCTTTGAGTCTGGAACTCGCCACCTCCATCATTCCGGGCTTTGATGCATTGGCTTTCAAAGCATCGCGTGGAATCGAGGACGTCTATGAACTGACCTTCATCCGTAAGGACGGCAGCCGTTTCCCGGCCGTCGTGACGATCACCGCATTGCGCGACGACTATGACGATATCATCGGCTACCTGCTGATCGGCGGGGACAATACCGTGCGAAAGCAGGCCGAAGTCGAACTGCACCGCGCAATGGCTATTGCTGAAAAAGCCAATCTGGCGAAATCGGTCTTTCTCTCCAGCATGAGTCATGAACTGCGTACGCCACTCAACGCGATTCTCGGTTTCGCCCAACTCATGCAATCCGGTTCGCCACTGCCGACATCGGCGCAGCAGAGAAGCATCGAGCAGATTCTGAAAGCAGGCTGGTATCTGCTGGAACTTATAAACGAGGTCCTGGATCTGGCACTGATTGAGTCCGGCAAGTTATCGCTCTCCACAGAACCCGTGTCATTGGCGGAGGTGCTGCAGGAATGCAAGACCATGATCGAAGGGCAGGCTTCACAGCGCCGCATCATCGTCAGTTTCCCCGTATTCGATATTGCGCATTTTGTCAGCGTCGACCGCACACGGCTTAAGCAAGTCTTCATTAATCTTCTGACCAACGCGATCAAATACAACTGTATAGGCGGAACGGTCGTCGTCGCCTGTGTCCTGAAAACCCCGGGACGTATCCGAGTTTGTGTCGAGGATAGCGGCGAAGGTCTGTCCGAGGACAAGCTCGCTCAGCTGTTCCAGCCGTTCAATCGGCTCGGGCAAGAGCAGTCTGGCCAGGAAGGGACAGGTATCGGCCTGGTAACGGCCAAGCGGCTGGTCGAATTGATGGGCGGCACAATTGGCGTGGAAAGTACTGTCGGAAAGGGCAGCGTGTTCTGGGTCGAACTGTCCCTGACTACTGAACGTCCCCACGTGGTCGACACGGCGAAATCGGCAACCATCGTTCCGGCGTCTAAACAGAATGGTGAGCACTTACGCACGGTTCTTTATGTCGAAGACAATCCTGCCAATCTAATGCTGGTCGAGGATTTGATCGCTCGCCGGCCGGATATCCGCTTGCTGAGTGCGACAGACGGAGCCCGGGGTGTCGAGGTGGCGCGCGCCACTGTGCCGGATATGATTCTAATGGACATCAATCTGCCCGGCATGAGCGGTATCCAGGCGCTCAAGATTCTGCGCGAAGATGCCGCAACAGCGCACATTCCGGTGGTCGCACTCAGCGGTAATGCAATACCTCATGATATCAAGAGAGGCTTGGAGGCAGGCTTCTTTCGATACCTCACCAAACCGATTAACGTCGCTGAATTTATGAACACCCTGGATACGACTCTGAAGTTTGCGAAACAGGAACGGCCCGGCGCTAATCCGCGTCCGAATAATGTAGAGAACACTAATGATACTTGACGCTGCAGAGATTCTTGACGCCCAGATTCTGATCGTTGACGATCAGGAAGCCAACGTGCTGCTGATTGAGCAATTGCTGGCTGATGCCGGCTACACCCGCGTCAGCTCAACGATGCGTCCGAAAGAGGTCTGCGCCCTGCATCGGAAAAATCGTTATGATCTGATTCTGCTCGACCTGCAGATGCCCGACATGGACGGATTTCAATTGATGGCAGGCCTCAAGGCAGATGAGGCGGACAGTTACCTTCCAGTGATTGTGCTTACCGCCCAGCCAGGCCACAAGTTGCGCGCATTGCAGGCGGGCGCCAAAGATTTCATCAGTAAGCCTCTGGACCTTCTCGAAGTCAAAACGCGTATCCACAATATGCTGGAAGTGCGTTTGTTGTACAAAAAACTTGAGAATTACAGCAGCGATCTGGAGCTGACAGTGCAGGAACGAACCGCTGAGCTGCGCGAAAGCGAAGCGTGTTACCGCAGCCTGACCGAATTGGCGTCCGACTGGTACTGGGAGCAGGACGAACACGGGAGTTTCACCAGGGTGTCCGGCCCGGTTCTGGAAATGCTCGGAATGCAGGTCGACAGTTTGGTGGGAAATGCCAAGGGTAATGCCGTGACAGCCTGCAAGGAGTCAGAGCGGGAGCAGCAGCAACTGCGTGCAGCTGTCACCGCACAGCGATCCTTCCTGGATTTTCCGTTCAGCCGTGTTGATGCCGACGGCGCGAAACGCCACTATCGAGTGAGTGGCGAGCCGATGTTCAATCAGGCCTGCCGCTTCGTGGGTTATCGCGGAATCGGCGTGGAAGTGAACATAGGTCTTTTGAACGACCGAACCTGACTATGCCGATGACGATGGTTTCCTGGGCGCATGCCCTGAGCAGATTCACTGTGGTGACGGAACAGGCCGATCCGATCGAGTTCAGCCCAAGCTCTACTCCGTGCGCGCCTTCCAAGGCGCTGCGGCCACTGAGTCCTCGCAAACCCGCCGAGCTGAGCCGGCGGCGCGAAGTCAGTGGCTGATGCTGATTGCCCCGGGCGCCGATAACCACCGCGGCCGCAAGAACAGACAGTTTCGCTGGATGTGCGGCGCTATCGGGCGGCCTTGGCAGCCGCTGTCAATGCCTTGATGGTAAACAGGTAGCTATCCTGCGTAAGCGGCTTGTGGCAGGCGAGACATTCAGCCTGGTTCACACCGGTGCGCGCGGTCTTATCGGTGAGGAACACCGCGTAGTTCCAGTCGGCATTGCGCAGTAGTTCAGGGAAGTCATCGCCCCACCCAGGCTGGGTTTCCATGGCGGTATAGAACAACAGCTTGTCTTCAACAAGTTGACCGTCCTCGCCGAATAGCGGCTGGTCGTCGGTGCCCATTTTCGCACCGAACACTTCGACGAGAAAGTACGATCCCTGCGGCATCGGCTGGCCCATGCGTGCTGCTTCAAACGCAGGCTTGTTGGCATAGTACTTGCGTACCTGGCCGCGGTCCGGGAAGCTGATGGTGTCGTAGCGGATAAACTCGCGCTGAAAGTTTTCCGGGAACTTCAGACGCGTACGCTCCATGTTCGCGGGGATCGTCGATGTAGCGTGGGTGCTGGCGCCGGACAGACTGCTCCAGAACGCTGCAAGACTCTCGATCTGCGGGTCGCTCAGTTGGGCGGCGATCGCATTCATCAAGTCGTTTTCGCGCGCGCCGCCACGAAACGCCTGTAACTGAGCCACAAGATAGGCTGACTTCTGCCCGGCGAGATTCGGAATCACGGGGCTCGAGCTGATCCCGTTTTCGCCATGACAGGCGGCACAGGGAACGGACAGTGCCCGGCCGGCCTCGATGTCGCCGGCCTGCACTTGGGATGAAAGGCCAGCGACCCCCAGCAACAGAGTCGCAAAAAGTGCGTTTCGCATACTTCCCCTCTGAGTGCTTGCTTGTCCGATGCTATGTCAGGGAAAGCGCCCCGCGCCTGGCTTAATCTGTGCTTCACCAGGCGCCGAGGGCGCCGTGCCTGATCAGACCAGATCGAATCGGTCGGCATTCATGACCTTGGTCCATGCCGCGACGAAATCGCGGACAAACTTCTCGCGGTTGTCGTCCTGGGCGTAGAACTCGGCGTAGGAACGCAGAATCGAGTTCGAACCGAACACGAGATCCACGCGGGTGGCCGTCCACTTGACCGAGTTGCTGGCGCGCTCGCGCACCTCGTAGAGGCCATCGCCTGCGGGTTTCCACGTGAAGTTCATATCGGTGAGATGGACGAAGAAGTCATTCGTCAGGGCACCCTCCCGGTCGGTGAAAACCCCGTGGCGCGTGCCACCGTAATTGGTGCCCAGTACCCGCATGCCGCCGACCAGCACTGTCATCTCGGGTGCCGTCAGGCCCATCAGCTGGGTACGATCCAGCAGCATCTCCTCGGCTTCGACCGCATAGGCCTTCTTCTGCCAGTTGCGATAGCCGTCGTGAATCGGCTCCAGCGGGCCGAAGGAATCGGCATCGGTCATCTCCGCCGTGGCATCACCGCGACCCGGGGCAAATGGCACGCTGATATCGAAGCCCGCCGCCTTTGCGGCCTGCTCGACGCCGACATTGCCGGCGAGCACGATCACGTCTGCGACGCTCGCACCAGTCTCCTTGGCGATGCCTTCCAGCACCTGGAGAACACGCGCGAGACGTTTCGGCTCGTTGCCTTCCCAGTCCTTGTGCGGCGCGAGCCGGATGCGCGCGCCATTCGCACCGCCACGCTTGTCCGAGTTGCGGAAGGTCCGGGCGCTGTCCCAGGCTGTTGTCACCATGTCACTGATCGACAGGCCACTTGCGGCAATGCGGGCTTTGACCGCTTCGACATCATAGTCGGTGCGGCCCGCTGGCACGGGATCCTGCCAGATCAGATCTTCGGCCGGCACCTCGGGGCCGATATAGCGGGCCTTGGGTCCCATGTCGCGGTGGGTCAGCTTGAACCAGGCGCGCGCAAACGTCTCCGACAGGTAATCAGGATCATCACGGAAGCGCTCCGAGATCTTGCGGTAGACCGGATCCTTGATCATCGCCATGTCGGCGTCGGTCATGATCGGGTTGTAGCGGATGGACGGATCTTCGACATCGACGGGGCGATCCTCCTCCTTGATATCGACCGGCTCCCACTGCCACGCGCCCGCGGGGCTCTTCCTGAGTTCCCACTCATGGTTGAAGAGCATCTTGAAGTAGCCATTATCCCAGCGCGTCGGGTGGGTCGTCCAGGCGCCCTCGATGCCGCTGGTGACTGTGTCCCGGCCAACGCCCTTGCCGTTCGGATTGCGCCAGCCCAGGCCCTGCTCTTCGACACCCGCGCCCTCTGGCTCGGCGCCAAGCAGGCTGGCATCACCATTGCCATGGCATTTGCCGACGGTATGCCCGCCGGCGGTGAGGGCGACGGTTTCTTCATCATTCATGGCCATGCGCGCGAACGTCTCGCGCACATCCTGGGCGGTCCTGAGCGGGTCGGGCTTGCCGCCGACACCTTCGGGATTGACGTAGATCAGCCCCATCTGCACCGCAGCCAGCGGATTTTCCAGTGAGCCGCGATCTTCCTTGCCCGCGTAGCGAGTCTCATCCAGCCACTCCTTCTCGGAGCCCCAGTAGACGTCTTTCTCGGGATGCCAGATGTCCTCGCGGCCAAAGGCAAACCCATAGGTCTTCAGCCCCATGGACTCGTAGGCTACGTTGCCGGCCAATACGATGAGGTCGGCCCAGCTGATTCTGTTGCCGTACTTTTTCTTGATCGGCCACAGCAAACGCCGGGCCTTGTCGAGGTTGACGTTGTCCGGCCAGGAGTTGGTCGGCGCGAAGCGCTGCTCGCCCGAGCCTGCACCACCCCGTCCATCAGAGATTCGGTAGGTGCCTGCGGCGTGCCACGCCATACGGATCATCAGGCCGCCGTAATGCCCCCAGTCGGCAGGCCACCAGGCCTGGCTGTCGGTCATCAGCGCGTGCAGATCCTTTTTAAGCGCATCGACATCGAGCTTCTTCAGCTCTTCGCGGTAGTCGAATGTCTCGCCCAGCGGGTCGGTCTTGGTGTCATGCTGGTGGAGAATGTCGAGGTTCAGTGCGTTCGGCCACCAGTTCATGTTCGAGGTTTCGGCACGGGTGTTCGCACCGTGCATGACCGGGCACTTGCCGCCCGATGTCGTCGTGGTGTTGCTCATGTATATCTCCTTGTTGATGACCGCTGCCACACTATAAGAGAACTGCATCGTATAGGTCCAATCTAATAAATCTATATAATCGATCGAGACTGGCTATGAGTTAAGATCCCCGGGCCGGGTACGCGGAGCGCAGATGTCATGATGAGGGTTTGCTGGTATTTCAGGTTGCAGGCCAGGTCGCAACGGGTGTCTCGACGATGGCGCTGAAAGCCACCGTCTACAAGGCCGAGCTGCAGATCAGCGACATGGACAGGCACTACTACGCCACCCACGCGCTCACGCTGGCACAGCACCCGTCGGAGAATGACGCGCGTCTGATGGTACGGGTGCTGGCCTTCGCGTTGTTCGCCCATGAGCGCCTGGAGTTCGGTCGCGGCGTAAGCACCGACGATGAGCCAGACCTGTGGCGGCGCGCGTTAAGCGGCGACATCGAGCAGTGGATCGATCTTGGCCAGCCGGAGGAATCACGTATCCGCAAGGCCTGCGGGCGGGCCCGCGAAGTCGTCGTGATCGGCTACAGCGGTCGCGGCTTTGGCCTGTGGTGGGACAAGCATGCCGATACATTGGCGCGCTGCGAAAATCTGTCGGTGATCGAGTTTCCGGCCGGCACCGCCGATGCACTTGCACCCCTGCTCAGGCGTGGCATGCAGCTGCAGTGCCTGGTGCAGGACAGTGAGCTTCAGTTAATCGGCGATGCGGATGCCGTAACTGTGACCCCGGTGCGGCGCCAGGTGATCGCGGATCGGCCGTGAAAGTTGTCATCCCCGTTTGAGCGATCGCCGCCCCGGGTCGCAACTGCGTGAACCGGCGGATTGACGTTTTCGTGCTCAACCAACGAGCCTCCACGTCACGGTTTCGCCGGCGCGCAGCGGCACGCCCATGTCCTGCCCTAAATGCATCTCTTCCGGCACCGCCCAGCTTCGTCTCTCCAGCGTGATGGTGTCCCGGTTGCGAGGCAGGCCGTAGAAGTCCGGTCCGTGGAAGCTCGCGAACGCCTCCAGCATGTCCAGCGCGCCGGTTTTCTCGAACGCCTCGGCGTAAAGCTCGAGCGCGGCGTGCGCCGTATAGATGCCGGCGCAGCCGCAGGCAGACTCCTTGGTGTGCCGTGGATGTGGCGCGCTGTCGGTGCCGAGGAAGAACTTGGGATTGCCGCTGGTGGCGGCCCTGATGAGCGCCTGTCGGTGGTGTTCGCGCTTGAGCACCGGCAGGCAGTAGGCATGCGGACGTATGCCGCCCGCGAACATGGCATTGCGGTTGAGCAGCAGGTGATGCGCGGTGATGGTCGCCGCCACGTTGTCCGGGGCGGCAAGCACGAACGCGACCGCCTCACAGGTGGTGATGTGCTCGAGCACCACCTTGAGGCGGGGGAACCGTTCGATGATGCGCTGGA
The DNA here is from genome assembly GCA_020832005.1 of Gammaproteobacteria bacterium. GTDB lineage: Bacteria > Pseudomonadota > Gammaproteobacteria > Steroidobacterales > PWYM01 > PWYM01. The sequence continues at coordinate 35,489 of JAFIFN010000018.1, forward strand.
GATGCCGCTCGATGAATACCGCCTCGCGGTCGAATACATCGATGTCGGCATCGGTCACCTCGCCGTGCAGCAGCAGCGGCAAGGCGGCTTCCTCCATGGCCGCAAACACTGCATCGCAACGCGCGAAATCGGTGACGCCGAAGGCCGAATTCGTCGTTGCGCCGACGAAAAAGGCTTCACCCACCGCATGGATGAAACCGCTCGCCCTGGCGCGCAGGATCTCCTCGGGCGTGGTGTGGTCGGTGAGATAGAGCGTCATCAACGGCTCGAAAGACATGCCCGCCGGCAGCGCGGCCAGAATACGCGCGCGGTAGGCGCGGGCGTCGTCCACTGTGCGCACCGGCGGATCCAGGTTGGGCATGATCATTGCGCGCGCAAACCGCCGCGCGGTGTCGGGCAGGACCGCGGCCAGTGCGTCACCATCGCGCAGGTGCACGTGCCAGTCGTCGGGGCGGGTGAGGGTCAGGCGGACTTGGCCGTTCGCCTGGGCGCGTGGGACACGGACAATCTCTATCCCCTGTTCGACGTTAATGGACATGGCGTACGCCACGTTCCAGGTAAGTTTCGCCGGCTTCGGCTCGGTTCCAGATGACGGCTTGCGCTGGCAGGACAAGGCTGCCACGCGCGTCCTGGTGGATTGGCGGCAGTACGAGTCGGGGGTAGCGTGCTGCGAGCACCTGCTGTTCGCTGCGCATGGCGAGCTCCGGCGCGCCTTCTGCGAAGATCGGGATGAAGCGCGCGGCGAGCGTGGCGGCGTGTTGATGACCGAAGCAAGCCAGCAGCGCGGCCACCAGATCGCCGCGGGAGACGGGGCTTTGCGTCGCCTCGAGCCGGCACAGTATCCAGATTCCGTTGATCCCGGTTGCCTCGAGGATACGGACGGTTCGCGGCGCGCCGGCCGCATCCGGCAGGACCAGCGCATGGGGCGGGTTCGCCACGCCTGTTGCGTCGAGCCAGATGCCTTGCAGGGTTGCAATGGAACTGGCGGGCGAGCGGTGGGGCAGGATCGACCGGCAAGCCATCAGCGCTTCGTTGGCGCATGCCAGGTCTGCAACACTGTGCACCATCAAGAAGGCGCTTCTGGAGTCGGTCGGCACGTCTTCATCCCCCTGGCCAGGTTATCGCACTGCCTCATGCTCACGGCGCGCACGACGCGCGCCCGACGCACGGAAGGTCGTGTAATGGCTCACTATGGTGTTACTCGTCATCGGTAGCCGGAGGCAGTTTGAGGGCCTGGGTAAATCAAGGAAAGTCGAATATAATTTACGAAAGCATCGTAAAAAATTGTGAATAGACGAGATGAATCTCAAGCACCTGCGTTACTTCTGGGCGGTAGCCCATGCCGGCAGCGTCGCGGCAGCGGCCGGCCAGCTGCATCTGACACCGCAAACTGTCAGCGCCCAGGTCAAACTGCTCGAGGACGATCTGGGCACGGCCCTGTTCAAGCCTGCCGGGCGCGGTCTCGAACTCACCGAGGCGGGTCGCGTCGCGTTGTCCTACGCCGACGAGATATTTGCGCTGGGTCACGAGATGGTCTCCTCGCTGCGAGCGAACGCGCTGTCAGAACAGGCCATGACCGCATTTCGCATTGGTGTTACCGAGGCAATCCCGAAGTCGCTGACACACCGCCTGCTGGCGTCGCTGAAGCGTGCAGAGCGGCCGATACGACTGGTCTGTCGCGAGGGCACGATCGATTACCTGCTCGGCGAACTGGCCTTGCACCGGCTGGAGATGGTGCTGGCGGATCGGCCCATGCCGGCCGGACTGGCCGTGCGTGGCCACAGCCGCAAGCTCGGTGACAGCGCCGTCGCGTTCTTTGCCGCGCCCGAACTGGCCTGCGGGCGCGCGGCGTTCCCAAGCTGTCTGAATGCTGCGCCACTACTGCTGCCCGGACCCAACGCAGCGGTGCGCGGCGAGATCGACCGCTGGCTGGGCGAGGCGCGTCTGTACCCGCGGGTCGTCGGCGAGTTTGATGACAGTGCCCTGATGAAGGTTTTTGCCCAGGCCGGTGATGGCTACTTTCCTGCACCCGCGATCATCTCTGATGAAATCTGCGCTCGCTATGGCGTCAACGAAGTGGGGCAGGTGGACGAGGTGCGCGAAGCATTCTGGTTGATCAGCACGGAACGGCGTATCCAGCACCCGGAGGTTCGCGCCGTACTCGAGGACGCCCGCAGAGTAGTCTTTGTGCCGCAATGCGGCGGCGAAGCGGCGCGGTAAAGATCGGAGCCTTGAAGATGTTGCACCTCACGACCTGCGCCGAGGATTTGTCGATTGCCCTGAACCTGCTATTGGCGGGTGAGCCGGTGGCCCTGCCGTTCGAGACCGTGTATGGCCTGGCCGCCGATGCGACTAACCCGGAGGCCTTAGGCGCGATCTTTCGCGCCAAAGGGCGCCCGGCAGATCACCCGCTGATCGTGCATATCGCCTCCGCAGAGCACCTTCCGGACTGGGCCGTCTCAGTGCCGGAGGCGGCCTGGCAACTGGCTGCCGCCTTTTGGCCAGGACCGCTTACGCTGGTGTTGCCTGCGGCGCGCACCGTATCGCCGCTGGTCACCGGCGGCCAAACGACGGTGGCGCTGCGCGTTCCGGCACATCCTGTACCACAGGCTGTCTTGCGACAGCTGGGTCGGGGCCTGGCGGCGCCATCAGCGAATCCGTTTGGACAAATCAGCCCGACCACGGCGGTGCATGTGCAGCGGCACTTGGCGGGAAAGATCGCGGCGGTCGTGGATGGCGGCCCCTGCCCGGTGGGCATCGAGTCGACCATCGTCGATCTCAGTGGTCAACAGCCGCGCATTCTTCGTCCTGGGGCCATCACCACCGAAATGATCGTGCGCCATTTGCCACTTGCTGGCGGCGTTGCTGAGACAGCGCCTCGCGTACCGGGCGCCCTTGACGTGCATTACGCGCCGCGCACGCCGTGCTACCTGATCCCGGCCGGGCTGCACCAGGCGCCGTTTCCAGAGCAGCGTATCGGGCTGCTTGCGCAGCATCCCGCGGATTGGCCGGTGGCGAAGTTCTGGCCAATGCCCTCGCAGCCCGAAGATTATGCGCGCGTGCTTTACGCGGTTCTGCACGATGCTGATGCCAGCGGTTGTGAGATGTTGCTGATAGCGCAGCCGCCGGACGAGCCGGCATGGGCGGCCATACACGACCGCTTGCGGCGCGCAACCCGATCTCCATCCACCAGCGCGGGAATCGGCGTAGCGACGGAACCCGCTTGAATTCGCGTGTACTGGCGGTGACCACCGTCAGGTCGGCAGCCAGCGCGTGTGCGGCGATCAACAGATCGTTCGAACCGGCTCAATAATCAGGCGGTCCCCTTCCTTGCGCAAAACTGCCTCGTCCCCCGCAAGTTCGAACTCGCGCGAGCACGCAAGAAAAAAGGCCAGCCCAGAGCGGCTGACCTTGATGTGTTGGTGGAGGCGGCGGGAATCGAACCCGCGTCCGCAAGCCCTCTGCCCTGAGATCTACATGCTTAGCCTGACTACTTAATATCTCGCTAGGGGTCCGCCGAAAGGCAGGCTGACTCCTTCGCCAGCTCAGATTTGGGTTTTAACGCAATCTCCCTGAGCATGAGCTTGCGCGATCCCGTGTATGGTTACACCCGAGTCGAGCCCACAGGCAAACACCGGTCGGATGCACGCTAACCTAAAGGTTATTTAGGCAGCGAGAGCGTAGTTGTCGTCGTTGGCAACTAACAGTTTTGCAGCTGGTTTTACGAGGTACTCTGCCCCTCGGCATGCACCCAGAGTTTCGCGACCCACGTCGAAGCCAAGTCGCCCCCTGAATTACCTGTCCAGTGTACGTCAGTCCGCAGGGGGCTGCACGTTCACAGGACTCTAACTAAGACTCAAGTGTGATGTCAGTGGTTCCGCAGCCGCCACCCTGCGGTAGGGACGCGTCATCGGTGGATTCGGCGCTGTTCCGCGCGGGCAGACTAGGCTAGCCTTTCGGAGGGCTGGGCTTCCTGAAACTGCCGACCGAGGATGGGAATAATATAATGAGATTGATCAGTATTTTAAGCGCGTTAGTTGCGTCTGTTTCTCTAGTGTCGGGCAGCGTTGCCCATGCCGGTGAGCAAGGTGCCGACCTGGTGCTCGTCGCCGGGGCCACCGGCCGCACGGGTCGCCATGTCGTCACCGAACTGCTGGCGCAGGGCCACACCGTGCGCGTGCTCAGTCGCTCGGAGGCAAGCGCGCGTGAAGCTTTCGGCGACACCGTGCAGGTCGTGGAGGGCGATGTGCGCGATCCCGACTCGCTGGTGCCCGCTGTTGCCGGTGTGCGCTACATCGTCTCCGCCGTCGGTTCCAGTGGTCGCGCGGATCCGGAAAACTCCCCCGAGGCGGTCGACTATCACGGTGTCAGGAACATGGTGGAAGCTGCCAAGGCCGCAGGCACTGTAGAGCACTTCGTGCTGGTGTCCTCGATGGGCATCACCCAGCCGACGCACCCCCTCAACCGCTTCGCCAACAACATCCTGCTGTGGAAGGGACTGGGCGAGAATGCGCTGCGTTTCAGCGGTCTGGACTACACCATCGTGCGCCCCGGCGGGCTGGTCGATGAGCCGGGCGGCAAGGCGGGTATCCGCGCCGGCCAGGGCGACACCATGGAACAGGGCTACATCCCGCGTGCCGATGTGGCGCGGGTCTGTGTGGCGGCGCTGGGCAATCCGGCCGCCAACCGGGTGACGCTGGAGGTCATCGGCGATCCGGACAGAGACACGGTGGACTGGGAAGCGTTTTTCGCGGCCCTGGAGGCAGATTCCCAGGAAGGGATCAGCTTCTAGAACTCAGCTTGCAGAACACTGTTCACGGCGCCGCGGGTGGCCAGGCGCGGCGTGCTCAGCCTCCGGATTTGAGCACACGCGCCTTTTCCCGCTGCCAGTCGCGGTCTTTCTCCACCGCACGCTTGTCATGCTGCTTCTTGCCCTTGGCCAGACCGATATCGAGCTTGGCGCGGCCGCGTTTCCAGTACAGCGACAGCGGCACCAGCGTGTAGCCACGCCGCTCGACGGCACCGATCAGCCGGTCGAGTTCGCGGCGGCTGAGCAGCAATTTGCGCGTGCGCGTGGGGTCAGGATGCACATGCGTCGAGGCCGAGAGCAGTGGCGTGATCAATGCGCCCAGCAGGAAGGCCTCGCCCTCACGGATGATCACATAGGATTCGGCGATCTGGGCCTTGCCGGCGCGCAGCGCCTTGACCTCCCAGCCCTGCAGCACGAGGCCTGCCTCCAGGTTCTCCTCGATGAAGTAGTCGAAGCGCGCCTTGCGGTTGAGCGCAATGGTGCTGCTGGATTGGCCGGATGTTTTCTTGGCTGCCATGAGGCGGCGGATTATAGCGCCTGGCCGCGGCTGAGGTCGGCGATTGTGCCTGCACGCGCCATGCTGCAGAATCCGGCGCCATGTGTGCAGCCTCTTGAGGGACGCCCATGACGCCCGTGCCCGGCACCGCCAGTTCAAGGAAATCCCTGCACGGCCAGTGGTCCTCGCGCCTGGCCTTCATTCTCGCTGTCACCGGCTCGGCGGTAGGTCTGGGCAACATATGGCGCTTTCCCTACATCGTCGGCGAGAACGGCGGCGGGGCCTTCGTGCTGGTCTACCTGGTGTGCGTCTTCGCCATCGGTCTGCCGATCATGATGTCGGAGATCCTGATCGGCAGACGGGGTCGGCGCAATCCGGTGACGGCGATGGCACTGGTGGCCGCCGAGGAGGGTGGCAGCCGGCGCTGGGGGCTGGTGTCGGGCACGTTGCCGCCGCTGACGGAGGAACGCTGGATGGAGGAATTCGAA
>JAFIFN010000183.1 GCA_020832005.1 Gammaproteobacteria bacterium
GGCCACCGCGGGGGCGCGGTGGTGCATGAGACTGGGCAGCTTTGCTGGGGTAAGCCCGCGCCTGGCAGTATGGGGCGGGCCGCGGGGTGCGCGGACTACGCGACTGCCGATCGTGGGATCCATGATGTGCTCCCGGACATCGCCGCTGGCGGGTCGCCTGGGTCTTGAATCCAGCGCGCTTGATGCCAGCTGTATATACAACTATATTCACAAGGACCATAGCGCAGCGGAGTCCCCGTGGCAATCTCCTGTGACACGCTGATCCATGATGTTCATCTGGCATCGTGCCGCCCGGGCCTCGACGGGCCTGGCGTGATCCGCGATGCCGTGGTCGCGCTTGCCGACGGGCGTATCGTCCATGCCGGACCCGCGAGCACGGCGGATGCGTTTGCGGCCGCCGAGCGCGTGGACGGCGCCGGCGGCTGGCTCACACCGGGGCTGATCGACTGTCACACCCACCTGGTCTGGGCCGGCAACCGCAGCGAGGAATTCGAGCGCAGGCTGGGCGGTGAATCCTACGCGTCCATCTCGCGGGGCGGCGGCGGCATTCTCAGCACCGTGCGCGCTACGCGTGAAGCCTCGGAGGAGACCCTGTTCGACGCTGCCGCAGCGCGCCTGGCCAGGCTGCGCGAGGAAGGCGTGACCAGCGTGGAGATCAAGTCCGGCTATGGTCTCAGTACGGCCACCGAAATGAAGATGCTGCGCGTGGCGCGTCGCCTGGGCGAGGCGTTCCCGGTGACCGTGCGCACGACGCTGCTGGGCGCACATGCGCTGCCCGAGGACTATGCCGGCCGCGCCGATGACTATGTCGACCTGGTGTGCAGTGAGATGATTCCGGCGGCGTGCGCCGAAGGCCTGGCCGATGCCGTCGACGTCTACTGCGAGGACATCGCATTCAATCTGGCGCAGTGCGAGCGGATCTTCATTGCGGCGCAGGCACACGGCCTTGCCATCAAGGCGCATGCCGAGCAGCTGTCCGATATGCACGGTGCGCTGCTGGCCGCGCGCTACGGCGCACGCTCGGTCGATCACCTGGAGTATCTTTCGGCAGAAGACGTGCCGGACCTGGCGAAGAGCGGGTGCACGGCCGTGCTGCTGCCCGGCGCCTGGTATACGCTGCGCGAAACGCGCCTGCCGCCGGTGACGGCGCTGCGCGCGGCCGAGGTACCGATGGCCGTGGCCACCGATCTGAACCCGGGCACCTCGCCGATCGCATCGATCCTGAGCGCAATGAACATGGCCTGTGTGCTGTTCGGCCTGACACCCGCCGAAGCCTTGCTGGGCGTCACCCGCCATGCGGCGTTCGCGCTCGGGCTGACAAGCAAGGGCCAGATCGCCGCGGACTTCGACGCCGACCTGTGCCTGTGGTCCGTGACCGATCCGGCGGAACTGAGCTATGGCATGAACCTGGTACGCCCCACACGCATCTGGCAGGCAGGCCGTGATGTGGCAGGCGGCTGATCTGACGCTGTGGTCGGGGCGCAGCGGCACGGATGACGTGGCCGAGGCGTTGCGCTGGCACCAGTGCGTGACCCGGCCCGATGCGCAGGCGCCGGGGGTGTGCCTGCTGGGTTTTGCCTGCGATGTCGGTGTGCGCCGCAACCACGGGCGCGTCGGGGCGTCCCAGGGGCCGGTCGAACTTCGCCGGGCGATGGGCAACCTCGCGATGCACGGGTCCACACCCCTCTACGATGCCGGTGACGTCGTCGCGGACGCAGATCTCGAGGCCGCCCAGCTGGCCTATGCGCAACAGGTCAGCGCCTGTCTGCGCGATGGTCATCGCGTCATCGGCCTGGGCGGCGGACACGAGATCGCCTGGGGCGCCTGGCTGGGGCTGAACGAGTGGCTGACTAGTGCCAGTGAGGCACCAGCCCCGCGCGTGGGCATCATCAACTTTGACGCCCACTTCGATCTGCGCCCCACCGGTAGCGGCGGCAGTTCAGGCACACCGTTCCGCCAGATCGCCGAGTGGTGCGCGGCACGCGCGCGGCGCTTCGACTACCTGTGCCTGGGCATCAGCGAAGCGGCCAACACCCGGGCGCTGTTCGACACGGCGCGACAGCTCGGCGTCGAGTACCTGCTGGATGTGGACTGCCAAACTGAGGCGGCCGGCGTGATGCTCGAGCGCTTCATCGCAGGCCTCGACCAGCTGTATGTGACGGTATGCCTGGATGCGCTGCCGGCTGCCGTGGCGCCGGGTGTGAGTGCGCCTGCTGCCCTTGGGATCCCGCCGGACTTCGTCATCGGCTGCCTGCGAAGAATACACGCCATTGCGCGCCCGCACGGCTGCCAGTGGCGCCTCGCCGATATCGCCGAGCTCAATCCCCGCCATGACATCGACGGCCGTACCGCACGCACCGCCGCGCGTCTCGCCTGGGAACTCCATCGACTAGGCTGACGAAAGACCGTCACGGCGTCTTCACAGCAGAGCTTGCGAAGCTGATAGGCTTGCAGCACGCCGACACCGCGGATGGACCCATGGGCACGCCGAACGCCTCAGTACTTCCTCGTCCTACGCCCACGCAACGCTGGCTGGTGCTGCTGTTCATCAGCCTGGCGATGTTCGGCAATTACTACATCTACGACTCGCTCGGGCCGGTCATCGACCTGATGCGCGATCAGCTGGGCTTCAGCTATCAGCAGGTCGGACTGCTGTCCACCGCCTACAACGTCGCCGCCCTGCTGGTGCTGCTGGCCGGCGGCTATATCATCGACCGCTTCGGCACCAAGACGGCGATCGTGTTCTTCGCCTTCGTGTGCCTGTTCGCGGCCGCGCTCACCGCGATCAGCCCACGCTACGAAATCATCCTGGCCGGCCGGTTCATGCTCGGCCTGGGGGCCGAGCCGCTGATCGTCGCCGCAACTACGGTGCTGGCGAAGTGGTTCAAGGGCAAGGAGCTGAGCTTTGCCTTCGGCATGAACCTGTCGATCTCGCGGCTCGGCTCTGCGTCTGCGGACTGGTCGACGTCGTTTGCCAGCCCGCTGTATACCAACTGGCAGGATCCGCTGTGGCTGGCCACCGCCGTGGCGGGCATCTCGGTGACCGCGGCGATACTCTACTGGGTACTGGAACGCCGCGCAGAAGGCAGGATCGACCTGGGTGCGGCGGCCGTCGCCGAGAAGCTCGAGTTCCGGCGCATGTACGCCTTCAGTCGATCCTACTGGTACATCGTCGCACTGTGCGTGGTGTTCTATGCCACGGTCTTCCCGTTTCGCACCTTCGCGATCGACTACTTCCAGCAGGCCCATGGCCTGGACCGCGAGGCCGCCGGTATCCTCAGTTCGCTGCTGCCGGTGGCCGCGATTTTCGCCACGCCGCTGTTCGGCCTGCTGGTCGACCGTGTCGGGCGTCGCTCGCTGTTCATGGCCGCAGGCTCACTGGTCATGCTGCCGCTGTTCCTGATGGTCACCTATATGCCACCCGGCCCGGACGTGGCCGTTGTCGTGCCGTTCATCGGTGGCGCCACGGTGCCGCTGACGCTGCTGGTGGTCATCCTGTTGCTGGGTGGTGTGTTTTCGCTGATTCCTGCGGTGATGTGGCCGTCGGTAGCCTATATCGTATCCGGGCACAGGCTGGGCTCGGCCTACGCGCTGATGACCTTCTGCCAGCAGCTGGGCTGGGCCATCGTGCCGCTGGTGGTCGGCCGGCTCAACGACATGTTCCTGGCAGGGCCGGAGAATCCGGGGGGCTACGCGGCCGGCATGTGGTTTTATACGGCGCTTGCCTCGCTGGGCATGCTGTTTTCATGGCTGCTGTGGCGCAGCGAAGCCGGCCCCGGCGGGCATGGCCTCGACAGCATCACCACGCGCAGCACCGCGCGGGACGAAACTAAAGAGGCCTAGCAATGCTGGCGGTCGCAATCAATTTTCTGGTGCTCTTCCTGTTCCTCTGGTTCTTCGAACGCAAGCGCCTGGAACTCGATGCCTTCGTTATCGCGGTCGCCGCCATCGTACCCACACTGGTTGTGACCGTCTTCCGGGTTGGTGCGTTTTTTCTTGCGCCTGGCCTGTGGGTCGAACTGGTGGCGCCGCTGCTCTACTTCCTGACCACTCTTGCAGTTCTTTGGGGCGTGCTGAGCATTCCGCTGGCCCGGTCGTTTGCCTACGCGCTTGCCCTCATTGTCCTCAATGCCGTGCTGGTCATCCTCGTAAGCCTGACCTTGGAGGCAGGGTGATCACGGCAGCTGATTCGACAGGCCCGTAAGCGCCTCATCATGGACACGCGCACCCCTGATCACATGCTCGGCCACCAGGTCGTGCAGCGCCCGGACGTAACCGCCACCGGCTGACGGCGGCGTCGGACGCGACGTGATGACGACGACGATGCCAAGCTCGGGGATGACATGCAGCAGCTGTCCGCCGTAGCCGCGCCCGTAGTACACACGTGCACCGGCCATGTCGGCGACGAACCAGCCATAGCCGTAGTCATGACCCGACCACGGTGAGCGTGCGCGCGGAATCCAGGATCGCTCGATCCATTCGCGCGGCACCACGCCATTGCCCGAGCTTTCACCACCGTTGAGAAAAAGCTCACCGAACGCCAGCAGGTCGCGCGGCGAGATCAGCATGTCATTGCCCCCGAAATAAACCCCCTGGGGATCACGCGGCCACTCGGGAATGACAATATCCAGCGGTTGCCCCAGCCAGCTGCGTGTCAGCGACAACAGGCTTTGGCCCGAACGCTGGGTGAGGATCGCCGACAGAACATGCCACACGCCGGTCGAGTACTGCATGCGCGCACCCGGCGCATCGACGAACGGCCGGGTCAGCACGAATGCCACCCAGTCGTCGCTGGCCACCCAGCGTCCGTAGTTGGCCCCGGAGGTCGAGGCCAGTCCGGCGCGCATGGACAGCAGGTGATCGAGCGTCACCTCGGAGATCTGCGACCCGGCCGCCGCCGGCACCCGCGCGCCGAGCAAGTCGACAATCGGCTGATCAGGGTCGTCCAGCACACCGCGCTCGATCGCGATGCCGACCAGCGCGGCCTGTATGGTCTTGGACACCGACTTGATGTTCGCCGGCCTGTCCAGGCCTGGTCCTGCGAAACTGCGGGCTGCGAGTTCCACACCATCGCGGGACACCACGATCGAGTGAATCGGCCCGAGCTGCGGAGCGCGCGCCAGCATGGCTTCAAGATAGGAGACATCAATCCCGCGCGGAACAGACCCGGCGAGATCTGCACGCGCAGCGCTTGCGCCAGCCAGCAGACAGGCGCTCAGCACAGCCAACAACAATTTTCCAGCGGGTCCGCACATCGCCGACATGCTCGCATACTCCGGTCTATTAGCTGCAAACAACCAGGCCGAGACAACCGATTTCGCCGACAGCCTGCGTTCAGATGCAGGATCACGGCGCCAAAGCTGGTTATCATCAACCGATGCCACTTAAGATCCTGTGCTTCCTGGGTTCTGCGCGACAAAGCGCACCCCCGCGCCCCGCCCGGCTGGGTTTGCGCGTCGCACGGGCGTGCATCGCGCATCTTGCAACCGGAGAGCACGTCACGCGACTGGTTGATCCGCTGGAGATCGAACTGCCGTCAGTGTTCAAGCCGCAGTTCGCCTATCCAGAGGGCCGGGCGCCCGCGGCACTGAATGCGCTCGCCGGAGAGATCGAGTCAGCCGACGGCTATGTCATGGTCAGCCCGGAGTACAACCACTCCATGAGTCCGGCGCTTTCGCACCTGCTGAATCATTTTGGCAGTTCGCTGTTATCCTGGAAGCCCAGCGCCATCGTCACGTACTCGGCCGGCCAGTGGGGTGGCGTACGCGCCGCCGTGGGTATGCGCAGTTTTCTGGCGGAGCTGGGCTGCCTGCCCGTGTCGGCGATGATCCACGTACCCAGGGCGCAGGATGTGCTCGATGAGGACGGTGTCTGCCTCGAGGGCGTTGACGCAAGCGCCTGGCATGACTACATGGCGCGCACCTTCACGCAACTGGAGTGGTGGGCGACGGCGGGGGGGGGCCCCCCCCGCCCCCCCGCCCCCCCCCCCGTGTGGGACCCCGGTTGGCCAAACCCCCGCCCCCCCCCCCCCCCCC
>JAFIFN010000019.1 GCA_020832005.1 Gammaproteobacteria bacterium
GAAGTCGGTGAAGTAGGCACCCAGCCAGGGCGAAGCGCCGCCATCCCCGACGCGCCACAGGCCGAAGGCACCGTCTCCACCCTGGCGCGACAGCAGCGTCTCGATGGCCTCGCGTACCGTGTTCGCGGCCTGCGCAGGCGGCGTGATCTCGCTGAGTGCGGACAGCTGTCCGGCATACAGCAGCGGAAAGGCCCGGCTGATCAGCTGCTCCGAGCAGCCATAGGGATAGTCGGCCAGTGCCCGGTAGATCGCCGCCACGTCGATCGGTGTCGCGGCAAAGCTGATCTGCAGCGTGGCGCTGTCCGGTGCGAGGCCTGCGAGGGCATCGGATGGCGGGGTCAGACGCGCCCCGGGCTGGAGTCGCTGGCGGGTGACGCGCCGCTCGGGCAGCCAGGCAGGACGCACTTCCAGCGGCCAGCTGCGTGCTGCGGTGAAGCCCGCAGGCCCTGCGACCGACAGTTCAATGTCGGCCAGCCCTTCCGCCCCCGCGGTGATGCCGACAGCGCGCTCCGCGCGCTGGCCTGCGCGCAGCGTCAACTCGATTGGCTCCGGTGCGAGTTCCACAGCACCGGTGGCGCGCACCGTGCTGCGATAGCGGCCCTCCTCGCCCTCGACATTGTCCAGCGTGAGCGTGGCCTGGGCTGCGTCGCCGGGGGCCAGAAAGCGTGGCAGCACGAGCTCGGCCGGCACGGCATCGCGCACCGTCAACGGCCGGCTGGCTGAAGCCAGTGCCGTGTCGGACCACGCCACGGCCATCAGCCGCAGCTCACCGTTGAAATCGGGCACCTCGATGCTCAGTGTGCCGCGACCCTGGGCATCGAGTTGTACCGGGCCTGAGAACAGTGCAACCGTGCGGATCGGCACGACTGTGAGGCCCTCGCCGCCCACGCTGTCGCCGCCGCTGCGCACGGCGGCCGCGCGACCCTGATTGGGATCGAGCAGGCGACCGTAATCGTCGAGCAGATCCACGCCCAGCCGGGCCTTGCCGAAGAACCAGTCGGCCGGATTCGGCGAGGCAAAGCCGGTGAGTTGCAGAATGCCCTCGTCGACGGCGGCCAGCGTGACCCAGGGGCGCTCGCGGGCCGGCACGCCGGTGGCCTGAACGGGAATATCGAGCCGCTGGGCCGGGCGCATGCGCTCAGGCGCATCCAGCGCCAACGAGAACAGCCCCCCGTCGGCGGCGACATCCACCGGGATATGCGCAACGCCGACAGCGCGGCGCGGACGCGGCTGGCGCTGCGCATCGCGCGGCGTGAAGACTGACACCATCACATAGGCGCCAACACCCCAGTCGCGGGTCACGGGCAGGCTGACCTGTACGCCGGCCTCGGGGACGTCGATCGTGCGGGTCTCGAGCACCCGGTCAGTGGCTACAACGATCTCGGCGACGCCCGCGTAGGGCGCAAGAATGGTCAGTTCGGCACGCTCACCCACGCGTGGGGCGCTGGCCGGTGCCGAGACGCGTACGCGATCCGGTGCCTCGATGCCATCCTCGGGTCGTGCGCCCCAGCCCACCCAGAACCCGCTGCTGGCAAGGCTCTCGCTGCCATCGGCGACGATCAGCGTGTAGTCGCCCCAGTCGAGCGCGCGGGTCTCGATGTGCGTGGACCCGTCCGCCGCAACAGCGACGCGACCTTCCTCGATGGGTACGACACGCCGGGAACGCCGCCAGCGCCACTCGCCGCCCTCACTGCGATACCAGTCATAGGTCCAGTCGTTGCGCAGCAGGCGCCAGTCGAGCTCAGCCGTCTGCTCCACGCCAAGCGCATCGACCGCGATAACCCGATAGCGCACCGGCGCGTTGATCTCGCCACGGCCGTCCGCAAATTCATCCTGCAGCCCGACGTAGAACGCACGCGGCCGGTACGGGATGTCGATCTGGCTGTCGACGGCGCGCCCGCCCGGTTCGAGCACAGATACGGTGGTGCGCAAGCGCTGCGGCAATGTGGAGGGTTCATCACGCGCCTCGGGCGCGAGTGCCAGCACCGCCGTGCCCGTGCCGTCGGTGAGCGTGCGCGGCAGCACGAACAGGCCTTCGCGGAATTCCTCGTCGTGGACACCGAAGGCCACGCCTTGATGGGCTGCGAAGGGCGCGGGGTCCGGCTGAACCCGCACGCTGCCTTCGACTTCCAGCCCGGCGCCCGGTGCGCCATACAGGAAGCGGGCGAATGCCTCGACACTGCGGGTCTCGCCCTCCGCCATGGGCGTATCGGTATCGGCGCTCAGGCGCAGTTCGACACGCTGCGGCACGAAGTCCTCGACGGCGATGCGCCGCGAGGCAAGTTCGCCCACGCCATCGACGTTCAGCACCAGCCGCCACTGTCCGCGCGCGGCACTGCGCGGCAGCGTGAACTCGTGAAATACCGAGCCTGCGCGTGGTGCCGCATCGAAGCGCACCCGCTCGTGCTCCAGTCCGCTGGGCGCCGTGAGCACCAGCGTGGACGGACGATCGCGCAGCGCATCGCCGGACGCTGTGCGTATCAGCGCCGAGGCATACACGCGCTCGCCGGGCCGATAGATATCGCGGTCGAGATACAGGTAGGCATCCACGGCGCCACGGTCGCGGCCACTGATCGGGTGATCCGAGAGATCCACCGGCGCGCGGTCGAGATCCAGCACGGCGAAATCACCGTTCGCGCCATAGGCCATCAGCATGCGTGGCGCGCTGGGACCCTCGCCGCGCAGCAGGGCTGCGGCGAAACGCACGCGACCCTCGCGGTCACTGGTCGCCTCTGCGAGAATCTCGTTGGAGCGTGCAACCAGCTGTACGCGCACACTGCGCGCCGGGGCGGCGCTTTGCAGCGATCGCAGCACCACATCCAGACCGTCGCCGCCGCGGTAGGCGGTAAACGCAAGGTCTGTGACGATCAGCCAGCGCTCTGCGCGTGCGATCGGGCGCTCGCCGGCCTGGGCCACCTCTGCGAGGTTCTCGGCACGCAGCACGTAGGCGCCAGGGGCGAGTTCACCGAGGACCTCCAGCAGCGGAAACACCGTTGTCACCGCCGCGTTGGCGGGACCCGGTGTGTCCATCTCGCCCCGCCAAAGTTGTCGGGCCACCTCTTCTGGCTGGGCGTTCCACGGCATCCACGCGTACTCGCCGGAGGCCGCATCGTAGCCGGCACTGATCGCGCGGAACGCCAGCGCCCGGTCGTTGACGCGACTGACGGTGACGCGCAGCGCGTCCACATTGACCGTCTCGATGCCCACACCATCGGCCTCGATGCGCGGCAGAATCACGCCGCCGCCGGCGAAGCGCACGACGGCAGGTCTATCGGCGAAGCTCAGCGTCTCGCGAATCTCGGCGGCAAGTCGCGTGCCGTCGGCAGCCGGCAGGCCGGCGCGGAGCGTCAGCGCGTGCGACTCACCGAAGCCCAGGCCACCGATGCACAGCCGCTGGCCCGAGACGGCGAGTGCCACCTGTGCATCGATGCCGACGTAGGCGCTGTAGTCGACGGCCGGATCCAGCGCGGCAGAAAATGCCAGGCACAGCAGCGGCTGATCGCCGCTGACGTCGGAGGCATAGCTGACGTAGGCCAGCGCGGCATCGTCGCCAGCGGCGGTCGGGTCCGTTGGCTGCCCGACCCCCTGGGTTCGTTGATCATCGGGGGGCTGGCCGCAGCCCCCCGCGGCCAGTGCAAACAGGGCGGCAAGCAGCAGACAACGAACGTGCGGGCGAATCATCGGCGGAAATTCCATGTCGGGACTTCAAGCGCAAGTCTGCCACGACGCAGGGGTGGCAATGGTGGCGAATTATGGCGGCCCCGGGAGCCTGCGGATCGCTCAGAACGGCGGCAGGTAGTGATCCACCAGAAGGAAACTGAACAGGGCCATCAGGTAGGTGATCGAGTACTTGAAGGTTCTCATCGGCAGGTCGGCCCGCTCTGTGAACCTCAGCGCGAACGCGTAGTACAGAAACACCCCGCCCAGCAGCAGGGCGCCGACCAGGTAGAGCGTGCCACTCATCCCGGTGACCCACGGCAGCAAGGTGCTGAGCACCAGCAGCACCGTGTAGACCAGGATCGACTGCCGGGTGTAGGCCACGCCGTGGGTCACCGGCAGCATGGGAATGCCGGCTTTTGCGTATTCATCCTTTCTTGCAATCGCCAGCGCCCAGAAGTGTGGTGGTGTCCACACGAAGATGATCAGGAACAGCAGCAGCGCCGGCAGCTCCACTGAGTTCGTCACCGCTGCCCAGCCGAGCACCGGTGGGGCCGCACCGGCGGCGCCACCGATGACGATGTTCTGGGGTGTGGCGCGCTTGAGAAACACGGTGTAGATCACCGCATAGCCGATCAGCGATGCAAACGTGAGCGCGGCCGTCAGTGGATTGACCAGCACCGTCAGCATCAGCATCGAGGTCACTGCGAGGCCTGCCGCAAATGCATAGGCCCGGGGCTCGCTGATCTGTCCGCGCGGCAGGGGGCGGTTGCGTGTGCGATCCATGAGCGCATCGATGCGCGCATCGAGTACATGATTGATGACGGCTGCCGCTGAAGCCGCCAGCCATATCCCCGCGGTGCCGAACAGCAGCGCAGACGAGGGCGGTAGACTTGTGGTCGCAAGAAACATGCCGATCACGGCAGTAAACACAATGAGCAAAACCACGCGCGGCTTGCACAGTTCGAAGTAGTTGCGTGCGCTGGCAGCGTAAGCCATGCGGGTCTCTGCGGAATCGTCGTGGCGCCGACTGTAGCCTGCAGCATAGTCCAGCAGGCATGGGCGGCGAAAGTGATGCTTGAAAAGACCGGTGTGTTCTGCTACTACTCAGCTGGGGAGAAGCTAGTCCTGTCCATGGAATACAACAGCAAGGGACCGCATCACCAAGACGACTGAAAAAAAGATTTGCCGAAAACCCGCCTGGTGAGAGCGGTCGGCGATGGTCAGTACGGTCCAGGACATAAGCGTCAACCCGCAAGACACCGCGTAGCGCAACGCGCGGTGGTCGATGCTCGATGGAGTCGGCAGCAGGGAACTGACGAACTCCGGGTGTAGAGTATCCATTCAGCGAGTGCCGCACGGACGGGGCGGAGCGACCTAGATGGCTATTGCGCTCGTCTTGATGCTGCTGTTGGTTGGCACGGTGCTCTTTCATTTCCTGAGCCCCTGGAACCTCACGCCGCTGGCCTCGAACTGGGGCGCGATCGACAACACCATCCTCATCACCTTCTGGGTGACCGGATTCGTGTTCGTCGTGGTGAACCTGTTTCTCGTCTACGCCATCATCCGCTATCGCTACAACGCCGCCCGCCGGTCGAGTTACGAACCCGAGAACAAGTCTCTCGAACTTTGGCTGACCGGCATTACCACCGTCGGCATCGCTGCTTTGCTTGCGCCCGGCCTGGTTGTATGGGGATCTTTTGTCACCGTGCCTGATGATGCCCATGAGTTCGAGGTCATCGGCCAGCAATGGCACTGGAGCTTCCGCTTTCCCGGCGAGGACGGTGAGTTCGGCGCCGTCGATCCGCGCCTTATCACCGAAGACAATCCGTTCGGCCTGGATCCCGATGATCCGAACAGCCTTGATGATGTGCTGGTGCAAAGCCCCGTCGTGCTGCTGCCCATCGATCGACCCGTCAAGGTGCTGATGCGCTCGACCGATGTGATCCACAACTTCAAGGTCGCCAATTTCCGCGCCAAGATGGACTTGCTGGCAGGCCAGGTCACCTACATGTGGCTGACGCCGACGCGTGAGGGCGAGTACGACGTGATCTGTGCCCAGCTGTGCGGGGTCGGCCATTTTGCGATGCGCGGCCGCGTCGAAATCGTGCAGCAGGAGGTGTTCGATGAATGGTTCGCCAGGCAACCCACTTTCGGTGAGTTGCAGGCGCGCGCAGCGCCCGATCCGGTGGCCGGTGAACAGCTCTACGCCACCTGTATCGCCTGTCACGGCTCCGGAGGCGAAGGCAATCGGGATCTCAATTCCCCGGCAATTGCCGGCATGGACGCGTGGTCTGTGGCTCGCCAGCTGAAAAATTTCCGATCCGGCGCACGCGGCACCCATTCTGAAGACATCTACGGCCAGCAGATGCGACCGTTTGCGACACTGCTTGCCGACGAAGATGCGATCCGCAATGTCGCCGCCTACATCGAGACACTGTCACCAGTGAGAATCGAGCCGACCGTTGCGGGTGATGCGCGACGCGGCGAGCGGCTCTACCGCACCTGTGCCAACTGTCATGGTCGCGATGGCCAGGGCATCCGCGCCGTGAATGGTCCGGCGCTGGCCGGTGTCGATGACTGGTATCACGTCACCCAGCTGGCGAACTTCCGCGAAGGTGTGCGTGGTCGTCACCACGAGGACATGTACGGCAACCAGATGGTGGACATGGCGCAGATGCTGGTCAGCGAGCGTGATGTCCGCGACGTCGTGGCCTATATCAACACGCTGGCTGCTCCGGGAAGAACAATGGCTACCGCGCAGCTCGGCGCGCAGGGAGATGACTGATGGCACACACCGGGCATGACGCCACCTCGTACGCGCCGCCGGCAGAACTGCCGGAGATGGAGCTCGCCCATCCGAAGACTTTCATCGGCAAGTACATCTGGAGCCAGGACGCCAAGGTCATCGCCATCCAGTACGCCATCACCGCCACCGCCATCGGCTTTGTGGCGCTGGTGCTGTCGATCCTGATCCGTCTTCAGCTTGGATTCCCAGGCACGTTTTCGTTCATGACGCCGGAGACCTACCTGCAGCACGTGAGCATGCACGGCATGATCATGGTGATCTACCTGCTCACCGCGCTGTTCCTCGGCGGCTTCGGCAATTACCTGATCCCGTTGATGTGCGGCGCAAGGGACATGGTGTTTCCGTATCTGAACATGCTCAGCTACTGGGTGTATCTGCTGGCCGTGCTTGTGCTGGCTGCCAGCTTCTTCGTGCCAGGCGGCCCGACCGGCGCGGGCTGGACACTCTACCCGCCGCAGGCCATCAGTCCCGGCACGCCGGGCATCGATGGCGGCATCATCCTGATGCTCGCATCACTGGCGCTGTTCATCATCGGTTTCACGATGGGCGGACTGAACTACATCGTCACGGTCCTGCAGGCACGCACGCGCGGCATGACGCTGATGCGCCTGCCGCTGACCATCTGGGGTATTTTCATGGCCACGGTGCTGGCCATGCTGGCCTTCCCGGCCCTGCTGGTCGCAGCGTTGATGATGCTCATGGATCTGCTGGTCGGCACCAGCTTCTTCATGCCGACGATGATGGCGTTGGGCGAACAGACTGGCTACCAGGATGGCAGTCCGCTGCTGTTCCAGCACCTGTTCTGGTTCTTCGGTCACCCCGAGGTCTACATCGTCGCGCTGCCGGCCTTCGGCATCGTCTCCGACATCCTCGCCACCCATGCGCGGCGCAACATCTTCGGCTATCGCATGATGGTGTGGGCGCTGGTGGCCATCGGTGGCCTGAGCTTCGTGGTCTGGGCACACCACATGTACGTCAGCGGCATGAACCCGTACTTCGGATTCCTGTTTGCCACCACGACGCTGATCATTGCCGTGCCCACGGCGATCAAGGTCTACAACTGGGTGCTGACGCTGTGGCGCGGCAATATCCAGCTGACGCTGCCGATGCTGTTTTCCATCGCATTCATCTTCACCTTCATCAACGGCGGCCTGAGCGGACTGTTCCTGGGCAATGTCACGGTGGATGTGCCGCTGGCAGACACCTATTTCGTGGTCGGTCACTTTCATATGGTCATGGCCGTGGCGCCGATCATGGTTGTGTTCGCCGCCATTTATCACTGGTTCCCCAAGATCACCGGCCGGATGCTGCATTCGGGCATGGGCCATGTGCATTTCTGGGTCACCTTCATCGGTACCTATGCGATCTACTATCCGATGCACTATCTTGGTTTCGCCGGTGTGCCGCGTCGTTACTACGCCTACGGCGAGACCGGCTTCATCCCCGAGTCCGTCGTGACGCTGAACAGCGCCATCACGATTGCCGCCGTGGTCGTGTCGCTGGTGCAGATCCTGTTTATCTACAACCTGGTGTGGAGCACCTTCCGCGGTCGTGAAGCCGGGCCCAATCCCTGGAAGGCCACCACGCTGGAATGGCAGACCGAACACACCCCGCCCAGGCACGGCAATTTCGGCAAGGAACTGCCGGTGGTTTACCGCTGGCCTTATGACTATTCCGTGCCTGGCGCCAAGGATGATTTCATCCCGCAGAACGTACCCCCCGAGCAGGTCGAGATGCTGCCCGAGGGCGCCGTCGGGGCCGGCCGATGACCACCACGCTGGTCTTTCTGGTCGCGCTGCTGGTGGTGTTCCTGGGCTGGATCGTGCGCCAGTCGATCAATGTGAAGCCGTGGGCGGCCGGTGGTCTGCAGCCTTCGGAGACCGACCATCTGCATCCTGCGGCCACGGCGGCGCGGGTCGGACTGGGGGTGTTTCTCGCCGTCATCACGTCGTTTTTCATGCTCAGCATCAGCGCCTACAACATGCGCATGGACATGAGCGAGGACTGGGTCTCGCTGTCCCCGCCGCTGTTGCTGTGGCTCAACACGCTGGTCCTGGTGGCCGGCAGCTTCGCCCTGCAGCGCGCCTGGAATCTGGCGCGAGCGGGCCATGCGGCGCGGTTGATGCCGGCGTTGCTGGCGGGCGGCCTGTTTACGGGTGTCTTCGTGGTCGGCCAGCTCATCGCCTGGTGGCAGGTCCATGCCGGCGGCTATCTGCTCACGGGCAATCCCGCCAACTCGTTTTTCTACCTGATCACGGCGCTGCATGGCTTGCACCTGCTCGGCGGCCTGGTCGCCTGGTACCGGGTGGTCAGGCGTGTGCGCAGGAGTGAACACATCGCCCGCATCCGTGTGAGCCTGGAGTTGTGCACGCTGTACTGGCACTTCCTGCTGCTGGTCTGGTTCATTCTCTTCGGCCTGTTGCTGACCACATGAGGAACTTGAGTCGTGAGTGAGTCTGCACCCAAGGGAACACTTGCCACCGGCATGGAGGGGTTTGTCCACGACTGGTCGTCCGACCAGCAGGTCTTCAAGGGCGTGCCCTGGGGCAAGGCCATGATGTGGATCTTCCTGCTCAGCGACACCTTCATCTTCGCCTGCTTCCTGGTCGGCTACATGAAGGTACGCATTGCCGCGACCGATCCATGGCCGGATGCAAGCTCGGTGTTCGCGCTCAACTTCATGGGTGTGGAGGTGCCGCTGCTGCTGATTGCCATCATGACCTTCGTGCTGATCTCCAGCAGCGGCACGATGGCACTGGCTGTGAAATACGGCTACGAGCGCAACCGCAAGAAAACTTTCGCACTGCTGATGGCCACCGCGCTGCTGGGCCTGACTTTCGTAGGCATGCAGGTATTCGAATGGGCCAAGCTGATCGAGGATGGCGTCAGGCCCTGGGGCAATCCCTTCGGCGCCGCGCAGTTCGGGGCATCATTCTTCCTGATCACCGGCTTTCATGGCACGCATGTGACCATCGGCGTGATCTTCCTGCTGATCATTGCCTTCAAGGTCAAACGCGGATCACTGGAGACGCAGCGGCCTGGGTTTCTGACCGGCCGCAAGGGGCGCTACGAAATGGTCGAGACCGTCGGCCTGTACTGGCACTTCGTGGACCTGGTCTGGGTATTCATTTTCGCGTTTTTCTACCTCTGGTAGGAGGTCGTCATGAGCGACGTACAGGGTCAGCAGCATCCGTTGAGCACCTATTTCTGGGTGTGGGGTGGGCTGTTCGTGCTCAGTGTGCTGTCCTACCTGGTGGACATTTCGCCCTTCGAAGGCCTGCTCAAGTGGTCACTGATCACGCTGTTCATGCTGCTCAAGGCCGCGCTGATCGTGGCCATCTTCATGCACATGATCTGGGAGCGCATGTCGATTGCGCTGACGATCCTGGTGCCCACGGGCGTGTTGCTGTTCCTGATGCTGCTCATGGCCATCGAGGGTGACTACATCTCGGCGAGCCGACTGGCCTTTTTCAGTCAATAACACCCCCGTAGTGCAAGCCTCGCTGGCGGGCTGGAGGCTGAACGGCCCCGATGTGTCCCAGGCGTGAGCCCCTCAAGCGTATCCTCCACGCTGACGGCTCCGCCGTGTATTGCCCACGGAACCCTGCCAGAGCATTGCGGTCTGGATTGAAAGTCGCCGCTTCGGTAGGGTTGGCGCCTTCGTCCCGATTCCAGCCCGAGGACCCTATGCGACAGCTGCCGGACAATCTCCCCCTAAGCCCGGGAAGGCGCTCCGGGTCAGCCAGCCGGTGTTCGGCGCGATGACCGCCTACTTCCAGCGCGTCTTCAATGTCCGCCGCGATGAGCTGGTGCCCGTCCTGCTCGCCGCGCTGTTCTTCTTCTGCATCCTCACGGCCCTGATGGTGTTGCGTCCTGCCCGCGATGCGCTTGGCATGCAGCGCGGCATCGATGCCGTACGGTGGCTGTTTATCGGCACGGCGGTGGTAACCCTGCTGGTCAATCCGGTGTTCGGTCTTCTGGTCAGCAAGTTCCGACGGCTGCAGTTCATCACCGCGACCTATGCGTTCTTCGCACTCACGCTGCTGGGCTTTTATCTGCTGATGGTGATGGCGCCCGAGGCCATTGGCATCACCAGCGGCCAGGTGTTCTATGTCTGGTTCAGCGTCTTCAACCTGTTCGTGACGATGGTGTTCTGGGCGCTGATGGCCGATCGCTTCTCGCTGGAGCAGAGCAAGCGCTTCTTTGCCCTGATTGCAGTCGGTGGCACGCTGGGCGCGATCTTCGGGCCATGGCTGGCCTCGATGCTGGCACGCCCGCTGGGCACACCGGCGCTGCTGCTGGTGGCCATGGGATTCCTGGCGCTGGCCGTATGCGCCGCCTGGGGGGTGGCCAGGACCCAGCCCATCGCGAAAGACGCAAAAGCGTCTGTCGACCCCGCCTCGCCGGCTGAAGACAGACCCGATCGGGCGATCATCGGTGGCAGCGCCTGGGCAGGGTTCAAGGCGGTGTTCCAGTCCCGCTATATGCTGGGTATCGCCGGCTACATCGTCATCATGACGATCATGGCCACGTTTCTTTACTTCACCCGCCTGCAGATGGTCGCCGCGCTCGGCGATGATGTTGATTTGCGCACCACGGTGTTTGCGCGCATCGATCTGATCACGCAGGTCACCACGCTGGTGCTCCAGGCGGTCATCGCCGGTCACCTGATGAAACGTGTGGGCGTCCCTATCACGCTGGCGCTGTTGCCGCTGACCGTGGCGCTGGGATTCATCGGCCTGGCGATCGTCGGCACCCTGGCCGCACTCATTGTCTTCGAGGCCTCGTTCCGGGCGATCCAGCGCGCGATCACGCGGCCGGCCCGAGAGACGCTCTACACGGTCGTGAGTCGCGAGGACAAGTACAAGTCCAAAGCCTTCATCGATACCTTCGTCTACCGCGGTGGCGATGTGATCGGCGCCCAGGTGGAAGGTCTGCTTGGTCGTCTGGGCATGGCGCTGGCGGGACTGGCCAGTGTGGCCGTGCCGCTGGCGCTGGCCTGGGCGGTGCTGGGCATCTGGCTGGGCAGGGCGCAGCAGCGGGTGGCGGCCAGCGCCAAAACAGAAGCTTCCCCCACGCCCGCTACCGCACCGGGTGCTTCCGGCGCGCCATGATCAAAAGGCCGGGTGCAGCCGTTGGCCGCCTGACCTGATTCAGTCGCCCAACAAGCGTCGTAGCGTCCGGATGCGTTGCCACACCAATGCTTGCGGCGCCTCGACGGCCATCGCGGCCAGGCATCGGCCGAGCCACTTCGGCTGATCGGCCATGCGCTCAATGGCCTGGCCCAGATCGCTGAGGATGGTCTCGCGCCCGTAGGCATGAGCGGCCTTGTTGATGCCTTGATCAAGCAGCGGGGTCGATGCCTGCATCATGGCAAGATCAATGAGGTCGCGGCTGAATACGCCTGGGTCGCTCCAGCGATCGGAATTGGCCAGCAGTTTCGTGGCCACCATGTCGACCGGCGCCAGGCAGGCGATACCGGCGATGTCATCTGAGGGTTTCGGCGGATCCAGATCGATGCGCGCTTCGAACACGATCTCGAACTTGATTGCCACATTCACCACCGTCACGACGGTGCGGATGCCGTAGCGGTCGGCGCGCACCTCGCCAACGGCGTTGAAAGGCACGGCAGCACCGAGCCTGAGAATCGGCGAAAGATCGCTGCGGTGACGAAGCGCCTGGCGCAGTTCGCGGTAGCCATCCGGGTCGGAGACAAGGAAATCCATATCGACCGACTCGCGGAACTCGCCGTAGCGAAGCGCAATGGCGGTGCCTCCGCCAAACAGGCAGTCTCGCGCGCGAAGCGCCTGTGTATCCAGCGCCTGCAGCACCAGGGCGATTCGCTGGTGGTGCGGGCGTCTAAACATCGGGCGCAGGCTCCCCCAGGCCCACACGCAATGCCTCGATCAGGTTGCGCTCGGCGGGGGAAAGCTGGCTTTCCTCCAGATGCCGCGCGTTGCGCTCGTATATGGCCAGGGCTTCAACCGGTGACAGGCTCTCGGCGCCTTGCACATGCCATGCGAGCGCGCGCAGTTGCGGATAGCGATCAAGAGGTATACGGACTGGAATCCAGCCCTTTGGGTCGGCCGCTTCGGCCTCCAGGAGACCACCAGGCTTCAGACCCAACACGGTGGCCACATTGAACCAGGCTCCGATCGACACGGACGGCTCACCCTTCTCGATCCGATGCAGGGTGACCCGGGACACGCCCGCAGCCTCCGCGGTGGCCGCTGCACTGATCCCCAACGCCTTCCGATGCGCGCGCAGCTCATGTCCCAGCTGCTTAAGGGCGGCTGCGGAAACAGTCAGCGCTTCTGGTGATTTCGTGCCCATATGTTTCCTATTACACACATATTGGCAATAATGTCAATAATAGGAAACTTTTTCTCGTCAGGTGATCACAGCGCTCAGCGCCACCACCCTTAGCTCTACGGCAGCTGCACCGGCTCGCTCGCGCCCAGTCCTGGCCCCAGCACCAGCGCATTCTCCAGTACGCGCATGGCGCCGACCTGGGCTGCGCGGAACGCGGGTGCATGTGCGAACAGGATGACCTGGCCGCGACCCACGGATTCGCGCGTGACCCATGCCGATGAGGCGATGCGTTCACGCGCTTCGGGCCACAACAGGCCGGCCGCGCGCACGCGCAGCTCCTGGCCTTCAGGCACCGGCGACCAGTTGACCAGCCCCGCGGCCGACTCGCCGGCCGTGAACACACCTACACGCAGCGGCGCCTCGACGGGCGGTTTTGCCATCAGCACGGGCGAGCGACCGAACAGCACCGTGAGCTGCTCGCCCGCGCCGGCCGTGAGCCAGTGGTGACGATCGACCCGGGTCGCGACCAGCGCACCCGAGGGCATGAACAACTGCTGCCACGCATCGCGGCGCTTGCGCTCGTCGGCATCCGGCAGCGTCGACTCGGCTGCCTGCCACGGATACTCCGGCGCGGTACTTGCACCATGACCCCAGGTCGCCTCGCTGTCGGGCATGACCTGGGCTGCGGCCAGCCACTCGCGGTGGAGGGCATCCTGGTAAGGCGCGAGCTCGTCGTCGAGCACCTGTTCGAGCAGGCGCGCGGCGACCATCGGTGACTCGGCCTCTAGCAGGGCACGTGAAGCACCCCCTGCGGCTACCAGCGTGCCGCCGGCCTTCACCCAGTCGGCCAACGCCGCAAGCAGTCGTTCATCGAAGCCACCACTGCCGCCGCCCCAGCGATCGGGCAGGTAGATGACGTTGTAGCGACGTAGATCCATGCCTGCGGCACGCTCTTCGTCGAGGTGACTGTGGCGCAGGCCGAGTCGATGATCGAGCGCATACCACACAGCGCCGAAATCGAGCATGTTGCTGCCGCCGCGTGCAAGCACAGCGATGCTGGGCCGCGCCAGCAGCTGCCAGCGCTGACCCCCGAGGTCGGCCAGCGTGCCGGGTGCACGGCCGTGGTCGACGGCATGGACGCGGACGCCGAGCGCCGCGGCCTGTTCGATCACCTTGCGCTGCCAGGCATCGTCGGCGCGATTGTCGTCGCGTGTCACCGCGATCGATCCGATCGGCAGCGCCTGACCTGCGAGTTCGGACGGATGGGTGTTGGCGCGCACGCGCAGGCCGTCCTGCATCAGCCGCGCCGCCAGGGCCACCGCACGGTCATCGGCGCCGGAAGCCACCAGGGCGATGGTGTTGTCGCGCGGGGCCACGGCGGGCGCGCGCGCTTCGTCCAGGTTCAGCGGTTCCAGGCCGGCATCGAGATGTTCGGGGACCTCGAATGCTTCCAGGCCGAACATCATGCTGATGTTCCAGCCGGTGGTGTCGTAGATGGTGCTGCGGCCTTCGGCGAGCAGCCGGCGTCGCTCCTCGGCCAGCGCGGTTTCCGAGATGCGCGGGTCGAACTCGAACATCGCCGCCAGCAGCCGCGCCTCGGGCTGGCGATTGCGCAGCACGATGGCGCCTTCCGGCAGCTCCACATCGCGCCGCACGCGCCCGAGCTGGTCGGTGGCGCGCGAGACGCGCTGTGCCCGGCTCAGCCGATGGGCCTCGAAGCCCTGCATGCGCAGCAGATCCCTGAACTCGGCCATGCGTCCAGCGTTATCGCCCGGCAGGATCACGAAGCTGCGGTTGCCATACGGGCCGCGCGCCGAGACCACCTCGGCGCGATCGGCGGTGAACTGGCGCATCATCGAGACACGTTCACGCTGCAGCGTGCCGAGGTTTGCGAAACTTGCCAGCAGCTGGTGATGCACCGACTGGCGATAGCTCACCAGCGTGGCACCGCGCTGCACGCCGTCCTCGGCCAGTCGCGCCTGCTCGTGGAGAATGCCCTGCGCGCCGCGCAGCGCCGCCCAGGCGTCGGTGTAGCCGGGGTACCAGTCTTCGTGCCATTCACCGGAGTAGTACGGATAGCCGTAGCGGTCGAACGCGCGCGCCATGTCCGTGGCAAAAGTCTCACCCATCGGTCCACGGTAGGGCGGCAGGTGCGGGTTGTGCGGCTCGCGCGCCGGTGAGAACAGGAAGGTGTCCTGCGCGCCCATCTCGTGAGAGTCCAGGAACATCAGCGGCCGCCAGCGCGCGATCTCGGGCATGCGCCCGCGCGTCTCCGGATGCCGGGCGTAGATCCAGTCGCGGTTCAGGTCGAACAGGTAGTGGTTGCCGCGCCCGAACGGCCAGTAGCCGGTGTGCACGAGCGACTGGTCATCGACGTTGACCTGCGTCCCGCGCGCCTGGGCCACGCCGGCGATGAAGCGCTCGCGGCCATCCGGGTTCTGGTTCGGATCGACGATGACCACCAGTTCACGCAGCATCGTCGTCGTGGCAGCCGAACGATCGGCCGAGAGGTGATACATCACCGCCATGGCGGCATCGCTGGTGGAGCTTTCGTTGCCGTGAATGCCGTAGGCCAGCCAGGCGACCGCGGGCAGTGTGTCAATCAGCCGGTCGCGCTCGCCGCCGGCCAGCCCGCGCGGATCGGCCAGTCGCGCCTTGCCTGCCTGGATCTCGTCACGGCGCGCCAGGTTCTCCGGACTGGAGATCACCAGGTACACCAGCGGACGATCCTCGAAGCTGCGCGCGTACTCCACCAGCTCGACCCGCGGCGATGCCTGTGCCAGCGCCACGGCGTAGGCGTGAATCTCGCGCGAGCTTGCGGCGCGCGCGCCCACCGGGTGACCCAGCGTGGCTTCGGGCGTCGGCACGGCGGGGTCGTGATCGGCACCGTCGGGATACAGATCCAGCGTGTAGGCAAGTCCCGGGACCGTGGCGGACGTTGAGGCCGGGTAGGGGGTGGTCGCCATGGCCATGGGAGGCAACAGCAGACACAGGCAGGCGAGCATTCGCGCCATAGCAAAGCACCTTTGAATAACAGGCGAAGGCCACGAGTATATCGAAGCTGGGTGGGTCTTCTGGATCACGGCCACTGGGTTCTTCTATCGCACCCGCGCGGGGTAGTCCTCTACGCTTCCAGCTGCTCCCGCAACTCCTCCGCCGTCAGAATCAATTCGGGATAGCGCCCTCGCATCGCCAGGAGATCGGCATCACCCGTTACCAGGGCGTCAGCGGTTCCCACGTGGGCAAGCACCAAAAAGACCTGGTCGTGCTTATCACGACAAACAGGCAACTCTGGCCAGGGATCGGGTAATTCCACCACCTCGGCATAAGGCAAAAAGTCCGCCAGCAGATCCTGCTGTTCGGCTTCCGTGAGTTTGAACTTGGGGTAGGCGAACACGCGTAACAGTTCATTGGCCGTTGCTTTGCAGACCAACGGTTGCAGTTGCTGACGTTGCCAGGCATGACGCACCCACGCCAGACGGCCCGCATCGAATAGCAATGCGGATAATATGATGTTGGTGTCGAGTACAACCCTCATTCGCGACGGGCCCACTCAATGGCGTCGTCAACATCCTGCTCGCTGATTCCAAGCTTCTTGAGCTTTTCGCGCACTGCCTGCGCCTGCTGTATCCGCACAGGCGTCAGGATAATCCGGCCATTCTCGACGGTGACATCGAAGTACTCTGCCACGTCCATACTGGACACCACTGCCTTCGGCAGCGTGATCTGGTTCTTCGAGGTAAGTTTGGCAAGCATGAGCAGTCTCCAATCACGAAAACAAGGAAATCTTACTTCCGTGATACGATACTATTCAAGCAATAGCTATCCCGTTGCGGGATCGTTGCCATAATTGCCCATCGCCATCCGCTTCGAGGACTCATCGATGTTCGGCCTTCGAAAAAAGACCACGCTGCCCACCGCCAATGAGGCGCTGCCCGGGCGCGCCACGCCCCTCCCTGTGCCCGAGGCACACTTCGTCAATGGCCACCCTTTACAGCCGCCTTTTCCGGCAGGTCTCGAGCAGGCCCTGTTCGGCCTGGGGTGTTTCTGGGGGGCGGAGCGCGCCTTCTGGCAGACGCCGGGCGTGTGGACCACGGCCGTGGGCTACGCCGCCGGGCTGACACCCAATCCCACCTACGAGGAAGTGTGCAGCGGGCGCACCGGCCACAACGAAGTCGTGTTGGTGCTCTTTGATCCGAAACAGATCAGTTACGCCAGTCTGCTTAAGGTGTTCTGGGAATCGCACAATCCCACCCAGGGCATGCGCCAGGGCAATGATGTCGGCACGCAGTATCGTTCGGGCATCTACTGCTTCGGCGAATCACAGCTGGCGACGGCCGAGCGCTCGCGCGAGGACTACCAGCAGGCGCTCGAGCACGCAGGTTTTGAACCCATCACCACCGAGATCCTGCCGGCGCCTGAGTTCTACTATGCCGAGGCCTACCACCAGCAGTACCTGGCGAAGAATCCCGGGGGCTATTGCGGGCTGGGCGGGACGGGTGTGAGCTGTCCCGTGGGTATTGCAGCGGCCGGCTGAGCGACAGATCAGAGGCACGCCTGTACCGGTGTGCCGGGCAGCTGTGCTAGCGTCGAGCCGCCGACGGGTAACTGCCGGTCAACAGGAGTCGAGCACCATGAGCATCTTCACGACGGCAACACGGTCGTCGCTGGCGGCCATCTGTCTGCTGTTTTCTGCCTGGTCTTACGCTGAGGGCCCTGCGGCGAACCAGATCCTGTTCCAGGACGTGCGCATCTTCGACGGCACGTCGACCCAGCTTTCTCCGCCGACCCGCGTGTTGGTCAGTGACAACCTCATCGTCGCGATTGGCGATGACATGGCAGCAAGCCCGGAAGCCAAGGTGATCGACGGCCGGGGTCACACGCTGATGCCCGGTCTGATCGACGTGCATGTGCATCTGACCTTCGGCGCCCTGACGATGCTCGAGCTGCTGTCCCCTGGGCTGACGCCTGAAATTGCGGAAGCTGCCGCGGCACGTGAAGCCGAGGCCATGCTGATGCGCGGCTTCACCGCGGTTCGCGATGTGGGCGGTCCTGTCTGGGGTGTCAAGGCCGGTATCGATGCCGGACGCTATGTGGGTCCCCGCGTGTGGCCCTCGGGTGCGACGATAAGCCAGACAGGAGGTCACGGCGATTTTCGGCTGCCGCATGAGCGCTCGCGGCGCTTCTTCGGTGAGCCCTCGCGCGCCGAGCTTCTGGGCGCCACGTTCATTGCCGACGGACGCGCCGAGGTGCTGACCGCCGTGCGCGAGAACCTGCGCTTCGGTGCCAGCCAGATCAAGCTGATGGCCGGTGGTGGCACCTCTTCGCAGTACGACCCGGTCGACGTCACCCAGTACACGCTCGACGAGATGAAGGCGGCGGTGGAGGCGGCCGAGGACTGGGGCACCTACGTGACTGTTCATGCCTATACGCCGCGTGCGGTGCGCCGTGCGATTGAAGCGGGTGTCCGCGTCGTCGAGCATGGCCAGATGCTGGACGCATCAACGCTGGCGCTGATGGTCGAGCACGATGTCTGGCTGTCGGCCCAGACGCTGCGCGCCAGCACTCCGGATATGGATGCGTCGCGGCGCAGCAAGCGCGAGCCAGTCATGCAGGGCCAGGCCCGCATGTGGCCTGTGGCCCGCGACCTGGGCGTGAAGATCGCCTGGGGCACGGATTTCCTGTTCGAGCCTGCGCTGAATGCTCAGCAGAACGAACTCATCCTGCTGCTGACCGAGTGGTTCTCGCCCGCTCAGATCCTCAAGATGCTGACCCACGACAACGCACAACTTCTGGGTCTGTCCGGTCTTCGCAGCCCTTACGAGGGACGCCTCGGCGTCGTCGAGGAAGGGGCGCTGGCGGACCTGCTGCTGGTGCAGGGCAATCCGCTGGACAACCTGGCGCTGATCGCCGATCCCGAGCGGAATTTTCTGCTGATCATGAAGGACGGCGGGATTTTCAAGAACACCCTGTCTGACCCGGACTGAGGCGTGGCCCGTCTGCGTTACAGGTCGCGGGCCACGCGAAAGCCGAAGATCCACGTGGTCAGCGTCTCCGGATCGCGCCCACGGAAGGTGGGACGCTGGCGTTCGATGCCGGTGATCCAGCTGCCGCCGCGTGTGCCGCGCCGGTCGCATGCGCCGTCGACCTGGTAGGCACTGCCGTCGGTGGGCGCATCTTCCGGGTAGGGCATGCGATAGCAATCCTCCACCCACTCCCAGACATTGCCCGTCATGTCGTGCAGGCCAAAGGGGTTGGCAGCAAACTGTTTCACCGGGGCGACCTTGGCCCACCCGTCGTGGCAGTCGGCGCCGGTGCGCAGCAGTTCCTTGTCGCCACCCGAGCCATACCGGTCGCGGACGTTGCCGTGTTCGCAGGCCTCGTCGGGATCATCACCCCAGGCGTAGAAGGTCTCGGGCCGCCCCGCACGGGCGGAATACTCCCACTCCGCTTCACTGGGCAGGCGATAGGGCTTGCCGGTCTTGTCCGCCAGCCATGCCACATAGGCCTTGGCATCGCGCCACGACACGCAGCCGACGGGCTGATCGGGCATGGCCGCGCGTCCCGGGGCTGCCTCGCGCCAGTTGAAGCCTTCGACCGGGCCCTGCCAGCCGCGCGACGGATGCGAATAGCGGCAGGCAGTCTCGGTCTCGTGCCCGGTGTCGGCGACGAAGCGGGCGAACTGCGCAACGGTGACCTGGGTTTCGCCCAGCGCAAACGGCTTGGCGATGGTGATCTCGCGGACGGGCCCCTCGTAGCGGTCTTCCTGCTGAACGTTGCCGACGTCGCCCTCGATCGCCGGTTCGACGAACTCGCTGCCCATCAGAAAACTTCCGGGTGGCACCACCACCATCGACGGGCAGTCCTTGCAGTCGGAAAACACGGTGCCGACCTGCATCGAGGTGGACTGCGCAGTGGCAGTGCCGGCAAGTACGCTTAGAAAAAAGACCGTTAAAGACAACATTTGCTCCTAGCCAGTGCGTTCAAGAATTTCAAGGGCCGCACGCTCGCCCGATTCCATGGCCGACTCCATGCCGATCTCCAGCCGCCGCGTGTGCTCACCGGCGAAATGCAGCCGCGCGTGCGGCTTGATCATGTCCACTGCCCAGCGGCTGGCCTGACCGGGATGATAACTGTGACTGCAGCCATTGATCCATGGTAACCGACGCCATGAGTTGACCGCGAGCAGCTCCAGCGAGCCGGCCAGGGACGGCCGCATGCGCTCGAGTTCCCTGATCACGAAAGCCACCCGGTCATCGTCATCCATCTGGTCGATGCGATCCCCCTTGTAGCCAAGACCGAGCACCTCGAGGACTTCGCGTTCGCCGGCGTTGCCAATCTGCTGGCGGACCAGCGACAGCGGCCCGTCGCTCCACATCGACGCAGGCAGGCCGTCCTTCTCCCAGTAGGGCTCGCCCTTGAGGCGAAAGAACAGCTGGGAGTTGTTGGCGTAGGGCATTTCCCGGACAGCCTGCGCCTGGGCGCCACCAAGTGCCGGGGTGATGGTCACCCGCCGCAAGGCGGTAAACGGCAGCGCCGAGACCACGAAATCGCCTGAGTATCGCGCGCCGTTCATCGTGGTCACGGTGACCCCGCGATCGTGCATGTCGATCCGCGCGGCCTGCTCGCCCAGGCGCACGGCGTCACCGAGTTTGGCCGCCATGGCTTCCGGCAAGCGCTGCGTACCACCCTTGATATGCAAGGCGGCACGCGAGGCGCGCTCGAAAATATCCTGCGTCGCCGCATCGCCGGTGTCTTCGGCCTGGGTATTGGCGCGGATGTGTTCCTGCAGTGAGCGAATGGCCGACAGGTCGTGGATAGACGGTGAGATCAGCCCTTCATTGGTCAGGCGCAGCACTTCGTCGGAGGCGCCGACGCGCCGCAGCCACTCGGCCACGGGGATGTCGTGTTCGGCGGCCCACGGCGCCAGCCAGTCGTCGAGTTCCCTGAACGGCGTGTATTTCGAGAAGAAATAGCCGGTCAGCGCAGTCGGCAACACCTCGCGCTCCTCGCCCACCGTCTTGTTCAGCGGTGAGGTGGGCCATTGCTCGGGCGTTACCAGGCGCCCGCCGATCGAAAAGCAGTAGGGCGCAACGATATGCGCACCTTGGCCCAGTTCGATGCCGAGACGTTCGCAGTTATCAAGGACGCGGGCATACTCGGTCCCCACCTGGGAGGCGCCGAACTCAATGCCGTAATCCTGCAGATCCGCGAGCTCCGGCGTATGGCAGCGCCCACCGACGCGCTCCTGCGCCTCGAGCACCAGCACACGGGCGCCGAGCCCGGAGAGGATGCTGGCCGCGTTGAGACCGGCCAGGCCCGCACCCAGGACGATCACGTCGGCACGCTCCGCGCCGAACAGGGTGCGCGGAGCCAGCGAGGTGAGCGCAAGCCCCCCCGCTGCCGCATGGAAGAGATCTCTGCGTGTCAGGTTCGAGTTCAACTTCTGTGCTCCTTATCGCCGGTTCGCTACGGGCCTATGAGGGTCTGCCTCTGAATGCGAGGGTTTGTCTCAGAAGTTGTAACGTACGCGGGCGCCCCACATACGCGGGGGTGGCGCAAAGACGATGAACGTGCGCGCAAAGGTCTGCGGATTCACGAACGGTGACACGCTCAGCGGGGTGTCGTCGCCGAACAGGTTCGTGACAAAGATACTCGCATCCCATGCCCCGCCAGAGACACCTGCCCTGAGATCGACGACTGTTCGCGCGCCGGTCTCGGCAAGTTCGGCCACCGTCGCATACTGGGTTGACCGGTAGGAGACGTCTGTCTGCACGAAGCCAGTCCAGTCAGGGGTGACCTGCTGGGTCCAGACCGCGGTCAGGTTGGCATCGTGGTCGGAGGAGTAGGGCAGTCGACGTTTGCCGGAGAGGTCGAGCATCAGGGGATTGAGACGCGTATCGGGGGAATCCTGAACGCGCGCCGGCGAGTACGAATAGCCAAGGCGGATGTCGAGCTGCTCTATCGGCCGCCACAGCAGGTCGATCTCACCGCCGATCACCTCGGCCGCACCACTGTTGGCGGTGTAGCCGGTAGTGCCCACCGCGGGCGGGGGCGGGGTGAACTGGGCGTTCACCTGCACGCTTGACCAGTCGATGTAGTAGATCGCGGCATTCAGGGTGAGCCTCTGATCCAGCCAGTCGGTCTTGACACCGACTTCATAGCTCCAGGCTTTCTCCTCGTCGAAGTTCAGCAGTTCGGCAGGCAGCTGGGCCTGTCCGGCACCCAATGCGGTGTTGAAGCCACCAGGCTTCGTACCTCTGGCGACAGTGGCGTAAAGCATGGCGTTGTCGGCCAGGCGGTAATCGATCGTCGCGCGCGGCAGCCATGCGTTCCAGGTGTTGGAGAGAGCTCGCTCCTGGCCACCGAAGATGAAATCAACATCGCCCTTCTCGCGCTGCCGGCGCAGCTCAAGGCCTGCTGTCAAGCGGTCATTCAGGTCGAATTCGATGGCTGCGAACGCCGCGATCGTTGAGACCTTGTTCTCCTGCGGCGTCGCTGGCAGATCTTCGGGATTGTTCACGGTGCCAAGAATCGACCAGAACAGATCGTCGACCGTCTCACCGTAGTAGTACACACCGCCGAGCCAGCGTACCGCGTTGTCCTGATCGGATGTAAAGCGCAGCTCCTGGCTGATGTTGTCCATTCCGCGGTCGAATACGTTGCGAAGATTGTTCTGCAGGAAACCGACCGGAAGATTGGCTTCGCTCAGACCGGTGTAATCGGCATCGATGTCCATGAAGGTGTCGGTCTTGTTGTAGCCGGTCAGGGAGGTCAGCGCGCCGCCGGCGAGATTCCAGTTGAGTTCCGCGGTCAGCCAGGTCACGTCGCTCTCGAAGCCTGCGCACCTGTCGCAGTTGTGTGCGATCAGACTCGTGTCGGTCGGCACCTTGCCGACGAACCAGATGCCGTTGCCGATGGTGGTGTTCGAGGGCTGCTGGTGATAGCTGGGCTGACCATTTTCTTCCGTCGAATACGACGCGCGCAGGTAGGCACTGAAGATCCCGCCGGCGTCGTAGAGCATAGACAGCGCGCCTGCCCGGGATTCCTGCGAGCCGACGCCATCGCGACCGGTCAGGGTGTTCTGGTAATAGCCGTCACTGAAATCCAGCCAACGACCTGAAACGCCGAAGGCGAGCTGATCATTTACCGGCAGGTCAAGCCAGCCGGCGACCTCCTTGCGGTCGCGTCGGCCGTAGCTGGCTTCAATCCAGCCCCCTGGCTCGGCACCCGGGCGACGGGTGACATAGTTGACCGCCCCCGAGAGGACGCCGCGGCCGAACAGGGCAGACTGCGGGCCCTTGGCCACCTCGATGCGCTCAACGGCGATGGTCTGCAGATTCAGGCCCGAGCGCCAAGGGACCAGATGGCCGTCCACGAACACGCTGACAGCCGGCTGGCTGGCCGCACGCGGGCTGCTCTGGCCGCGAATCGCAGGCTTCGCATCCAGCGGGCTGAGCCCCTCCGACCAGGTCAATCCGGGCGTATATCTGGCGATGTCTGCAACGCTCGTGATGTTCTGGCGCTCGATCTGCGCAAGACTCAGCACGGAAATCGACATGGGGACGTCCTGGAGGTTCTCCTCGCGCTTGCGCGCGGTGACCGTAATCTCGTCGAGCGGGGCCATGCTGGCGCGCCCGGAAGACGGCTGCGCTACTGCCGCGCCTGCCCCGCTGACTGCGAGCGCAAGCCCGACAGCGTGAAGAACAGTCCGGCCATGATTGGGCGATTGCAAAGATCTGGTGCTCGATTGGGTCATCGGACAGTCCTCCATAATTGAATTGCTCGGTAATTGGTCAAAGCAGGGCAGTCGTTGTAGAAAAGCTACATTCTGATCGGGCTGAAGCAGGCGACGATGGGTGACGTTCCAATCAATGGGCCGATCGTAGTTCGGGCAGCGACCGGCTTGTAACGGAAATTCCTGATTGGCGCGGATTTTTCCTGAATGGACTTGGTGCGGCCTGAACGGTTATCTTTGAGCGGTTCACGCTGCGTGAACGGCAGGCAATCCGCACGGGGTTGGGCCATCTCAGTGCAATCTACCCACATGACGACGAACGCTACGGTGTCGGGCGGGTCCGAACTGCGGCGTCTCAGGCTGCTGTTCTACGTCGCGATGCCTTTCGCCATTGCGTTCGTGCTCGGGTGGGTTCAGGTGGGACGCACAGCCGAGTGGCCGAAAGCGATCGCCCTGCTCTACTGGTTCGGCCATGTTTACGTTGGCCTGTTCTTCCTGGAGGTGGGCACCCAGCCGATTG
This sequence comes from Gammaproteobacteria bacterium, assembly GCA_020832005.1. Classification (GTDB taxonomy): domain Bacteria; phylum Pseudomonadota; class Gammaproteobacteria; order Steroidobacterales; family PWYM01; genus PWYM01. Next base: position 24,037 of record JAFIFN010000019.1, read on the forward strand.
CCCACCTGCTGCGGCCGCGGGGTGTCCCGCTGTGGGTGACCGTGATCATCGCTCAGCTCATCATCGGCTGGATTGCGATTTTGCCCTTCAGCCGCTTTTACGTTGAGTGGTTGCACACGCTCCTGGCACCTGAACTGGTCGGCCCGCTGCAGACCAGCTCGCTGGGCGAGGTCCTGCAGCGGATGCCGAGCAACATTGTTTACTGGCTCGGTATCAACCTGCTGTTTTTCCATGTGCTTGGCATGCCCCGTTTCGGCTATGTGCCGAAAAGTCGTTCGCCCGGGGTGGCGAGCTCAGCGGTGGGACAGCCCCCGGATGCCGCCGAGACTGGTGGCCTTGCCGTGGCGGACGTCGGCGAACCGCTTTCCACTGAGCCGACGAGCGGCCCTGTGAATCAACCCGCATTCATGGCGCATGTGCGCCCTGAGCGCGTCGGTAACCTGCTTGCCCTGAATGCCGATGGCCACTATGTCCATGTCTATACCGATGCCGGCGCCGACATGATTCTTTACCGGCTCAGCGACGCGATTGCTGAACTGGGCGATGCCCAGGGTCTGCGCGTCCATCGCTCATGGTGGGTGGCAGATCGTGCGATTGCGCCAGGCGGAATTTCTCTCGAGCAGCTCAGTCTGGTGAATGGACTGGAAGTGCCGGTGAGTCGAGCGAATCGTTCGCTGGTCAAGCGCCGGTGGTCACTGGCTTGACGCTTCCTGCCATCGACGGGTAGTGCGCGCACACTGGCTCCAGCATGTGCCGTTCGAAGGCCTGGGCAGCATTGACCCGTGGCTGAGCGAGCGCGGCTGGTCTCTCACCGGTTCGCGCCTGTATGTGGGGGATCCGCTGCCCGAGCCGCGGTCCTGCGATCTCATCATCGTCATGGGCGGACCAATGGGCGTCGACGATGAAGCACGATACCCGTGGCTGGTGCGCGAGAAGCAGTTCGTGGCCGAGGTGCTGGGTGCTGGCGTGCCGATGCTTGGCATCTGCCTCGGTGCGCAGTTGATCGCGCACGCCGCGGGTGCCGCGGTCTACCCGAACCCCGAGCCGGAGATCGGCTGGTGGCCGGTGTACGCGGCGCCGCCCGAAGACTCCGACTGCTTGTCGCTGCCCTCAGTGTTTGAAGCGTTTCACTGGCACGGCGATACCTTCGATCTGCCGCGTAATGCCCGTCTGCTCGCCAGCAGCCCGGCGTGCCGGCACCAGGCGTTCCAGCTGGGGTCGCGGGTCCTGGGCCTGCAGTTCCACCTCGAGACAACGGCTGGCTCTCAAGCCGATCTCGTCGATAACTGTCGCGACGACCTGGCCCGGGGTGGATCGTGGATTCAGCAGGAGGCCGCGTTGCGTGGCGATCCGCCTGAACGTTATGCGCGCAGCAACGCCTTGATGGGGGACGTGCTTGAGTGGCTCACGCGGTCTTAATGGCGTCAGTTGGGCACGCCCAAGGTGCGATAAAACACATATAGCCCTATAAATAGCGCCACACCGATCAGGGCAAGTTCACTGACGATCTCGGAGACGCGCCCGATGCGTTGCAGAGTTCGCAATGACGGCTCCCAGCGAGTCTCCGGCGTTGCCAGCGCTGGAAGGCCGGCAAGCTGTCGGTAGAAATTTCGGCCGCTCGGACTCAAGAGCATTTCCCGGGCTGCCAGAGCGAGGAGCAGAAGGTGCACGGCGGCGCTCCCCCAGCGGTACACAGGCGCGATGTCGCGTCCGTCCAATAGCAGCCAGCACCCGACAAGACTGCCGCCAAGCCACATGAGCACGAGCCAGCGACTTGCTGATTTGTTGGTCTCGATCGCCCAGGCACATACGATCGGTAGCAGGAATCCGAACGTGACGACGATGCCGGTTTCCCACGGTTCCAGTGAAACAGACCGAAGGCGCAGAGACACAGCGAATATCAGCGCTACTGCAACCCAGATCACCGCAGCGACTTCAAGCAGAGCAAGCAGTGCAGGGGGATGCAGGTGTGGGCTCTCGGTCTCGTCGGGCGTCGGCAATCGATAGCCACCGGCCGGATAGCGACTCACTGTCGGCCCCGGTGTGACTCCAACCCAGACCTGGTAGGCCTGCCAGTTTGTCGATCCATAGCCTGTTGCCTGTCCCTATCGACTCTATCCTGCGTATCGGCAGTACAACTCATATATACGACGAGCATCTGCGGCCGTCGATTATGCGCCATTCTCCGGTATGACATCCCGATCAACGACCGCCACTATGCGCTCCAGCGCCGGATGCTCGCCACCGGTGGCCGGAGTCAGCAGGAACACCCGGGCCGTCAGATCCGGCAGATAGCCCAGCCGCTCGACACCGTAGCGCCGGCACACGTCCTGTTCGATCATCGCCGGCGCGAAAAAGATGCCGGCGCCCTGTTCACCGAAGGCCTCGCGCAGCGCGGCGTCATCGAACTCACCGATGATGTGCGGCGTCACCCCGCGTGCAGCAAACCAGTCATCGAGAATGGCCCGCGCCTCCACCCGGGTGCTGGGCAACAGCAGGGGCGCGTCGTGCAGCGATGCCGGGAAGTTCTCAGCGTAACGTGCCACCAGTGCCCGCGTGCCGAAAGCCGCCAGTGAACTAGCCATCAATTCCCGGGAGGCGGCCGGCGGTGTCAGCCCGGCAGGCGCCCGATCCAGCGCCAGCACGGCGTCAACGCGCCGCGCCGTGAGGTCCCGCAGCAGGGTCTCTCGCGTCCCCTCCAGGCACACCAGTCGGGGTGCCGGCGTCATTTCCAGCACCGGTGCGAGCACGCGCCGCACCAGCAGGCGGGGCAGGAGGGCGTTGATGCCGATGCGCAGGCTGGGCAACTCCGCGGAGTCCGACCCTACCAACCGGTCGATCAGCGCCTCACCCAGCCGGAAAATCTCATCGGCATAGGCCATGGCCTGGCGGCCGCGTTCGGTGGGTCCAAGGCCCCGACCTCTGCGCTGCAGCAGTTTCACGCCCAGCTGCTCTTCCAGTACCCGAAGCTGGCCGCTGATGGTTTGCGGCGTGACGTGTAGCAACTCGGCGGCCTGGCGGATCGAGCCCTCGCGGATCACGGTGCGCAGGTAGAGCAGGTGGAGATAGTTGAGCTGGCGTACGTTCATCAATACCTCGGGAACGTCGATGTCTGACTACTAAAAAATCGACTTTATCGTATATCAGGCACGGACTATCGTGTCATCTCGCCCAAAACCGCAATGGAGTGCGTTATGTCGGCCACCGCCTACAGCATCAAGACACCTGCCGCCGCGCCGCTGCGGGCCCCGCTGCCGCTGCCCGTCAGCGCCATTGAGACCCATGCAGCACTGCCGCAGCTGGCACATGACGACCAGGCGCGTATGAACGTCGGCGCGGCCTTCAACACGTTTCTTGCCCAGCGCATGCTGCCGGCCGTGGAGCGTGCCGCCCGCGCAGAGGTGGAACCGGCCCGGCAGGCACGGCTCGGCCAGCCGGCCGCCGACCGCCATGAGTATCGCCGCGACCTCGAACAGAATCTGACCTGGCGGCTGTGGAGCCGTCTGCGGCGCAGCAATATGGAAATGCTGCAGCAGGCCGGGCGTCTGGCCGTGCTGCCACAGCTGCCGGCACTGGTGGAAACCTGTCGCGAAATCAATGCCGGCCACGACCGGCTCGAGCTGGATCCGACTTTCCAGCCACCCGGCTATCTGTCGCGCCTGCATTCGCACCTGATGCCGGGCGGCTATGTCGCCGAGCTCGGTGACGACGATATTGCAGCCGGTGCTGCCTACGACGTGGTCACTCATGCGGTGTTGGGCGGCCGCTCGGGTCCGGCTTCCGATCGCGCCGGACGTGCCACGCTGGCCTGGCTGCGCGAGCACCGGCCGGGCTGGACGCCGCGGCGCATCCTCGATCTGGGCTGCGGCATCGGCACCAATACCTGCGTGCTGGCCCGCGCGTTCCCGGACGCCGAGATCATCGCCGTGGATGCCGGCGCCGCGCTGTTGCGTTACGCGGCCGCCCGCGCAGCCTCGCTGGGCGTCACCAACATCCGCTTCATCCAGGGTGACATCGAAACCCCACCGGTAGGCGACGAGCGCTTCGACCTGGTGATGACGCTGATGGTACTGCACGAGACCTCGCGCCCTGGCATGCAGCGGATTTTTGCCAGCTGTCGAGAACATCTCGCAAAGGGCGGGCTGACGTTTCACCTTGAGCAGCCGCCGTATCGCGACAAGCCGCTGCTCGAGCAATGTCTGCGCGACTGGGACGGGCGTTACAACAACGAAGCCTTCTGGTCGGCCATGCACGACACCGATCTTGCCGCGCAGTTGCGTGCAGTGGGCTTCCCAGCGCAGCATGTCTTTGAGACGACTGCCAATGCCCCGCCGCTGGGAGCCACGACCGCGACCCAGGAAGACTATGGTCGCGGCGGCGCCTGGTATGTCGTGGTCGGCGAGAAGCCCCTGCTCAAGGAGGTCAGCGTATGAGCCTGGAACGTGACCTGCTGGCGATGGCCACCGAGCCTGCCGCCGGCCCGAGACCGCAGTTTTTCGACGATCCGGCGATGGACCGCGTGTGGGATGTCCTTGCCGCGCTGACGGCCGAGCTGGCCGTCACGCGCACGCGCCTGAATTCGCTGGAACGGGTGCTCGCAGAGCACGACTGTCTGCCCGCCGGGGTCGTGGATGGCTGGGTGGCCGATGACGAGGCTGCCCGCGACCAGGCCCAGGCCCATCAGGAGATGCTGATGCGCGTGTTCCGAGGGCTGTTGCAGGACGCAGCGGCAAAGCAGTGAGCGCCGTGCGCAAGGATCAGGCGACGAGCGCGACGGCTGCGCCTGCCCCTCTGCCCAGGCCGTGGCAGTCGATCCAGCCGCACGCCGCGATGCCGGAGCTTAGCCACGATGAGCGGGTGCGCTTCAATGTCGTCGCCGCCATGAACCATTTTCTGGCGCAACGCCTGCTGCCGCGGGTGCGCGAGGCGGCCGCGCGCGACGTCGAACCGGCGCTCGAGGCGCGTCTTGGCCGACCGGCCGCCGACCGGCACGAATACCGGCGCGAGCTTGAGAAGAACCTCACCTGGCGGCTGTGGAGCCGTTTGCGGCGCAGCACCATGGAACTGCGCCAGCAGGCCGGCCGCCTTACGGTGCTGCGACAGCTGCCCGAGCTGGTTAGCACCAGTCGCGACCTGCTGAAAGATTCAGGCGTGAGCCTGACGCTGGATCCGGCCATGACGCCGCCGCGTTACCTCACGTCCCTGCCATCACACCTGATGCCGGGCGGCTATGTCACCGACCTGGTGGACGGCGATGTTACCGCGGGCGCCAGCTACGAGATCGGCCTGTACGCCACTCTCGGCGGCCAGTCAGGGCCGGCCTCAGACCGTGCCGGACGGGCGACTGTGGCCTGGCTGCGCGAGCACCGACCCGATTGGCGTCCACGCCGGATTCTCGATCTTGGCTGCGGCATCGGTGCGAATACGCTGGTGCTCGCCCAGGCGTTCCCGGACGCCGAGGTCGTCGCGGTGGACGCAGGCGCGCCGATGCTGCGCTATGCTGCGGCCCGCACTGCCGCGCTCGGAGGTGGTGAGCACATCCGCTTCGTGCAGGCCGATGCCGAGCGCCTGGCGCTCGATGAGGCACCTTTCGATCTCGTGCTATCGCTTATGGTGCTTCACGAGACCTCACGTCCGGCGCTGCAGCATATTTTCGCCACCAGCTTTCAACAGCTCGCCCCCGGCGGCCTGGCCTTCCACCTCGAACAGCCGCCGTACCGCGACAAGCCGCTGATCGAGCAGTGCCTGCGCGACTGGGATGGCCGCTACAACAACGAGTCCTTCTGGTCGTCCCTGCACGACACCGATCTCGTCGCCTGCATGCGCGAAGCGGGATTTGCTGCGCAGCATGTCCACGAGACCACGGCCAATGCAGCCATCGGTGATGCCGCACCTGGCGTCCAGGGCCAGGAGGATTACGGTCGCGGCGGGGCATGGTATGTCGTCGTGGGCGAGAAGCCAGCAGTGCAGACGAACTGACCGGTAGTCCGCAACACCCGCAATGCGGGTGGATATTCACCATGCTTGTCCCGGCTCCTCCGCTCTGACAAACTAGCTCCCTTTAATTGTCCGGACAGACTGGGCTGCGTTGCGTGTTCGCAACATTGCAACAAGTCAAGCTCCGGGTTACGTCCTAACGTCCGTCAAAGGTGAGGTAGCTTGCATGTCCAATCACGCTCGTACGGCTATTCGTGCCGTTCTGCTCGGTGCCGGTGCGCTGGCCCTTCCTACCACGGGTCTCGCTCAAGCGCTCAGCGAGATCGTCGTGACCGCTCGCAAAACCGAGGAGAGCCTGCAGGATGTGCCGATCTCGATCTCTGCGTTCAGCGCTGAACAGATCCGCGAGCAGGGGCTGCGGGACATGGCCGACATCAGCGCCTTCACCCCCGGATTTTCGTTCGAGCGTCAGAACCGTTTCGGCGCACAGGGCGGCACCAGCCGTCCCGTCATCCGCGGCCAGTCGCAGATTCTCGGCGAATCGAACGTCGCCGTGTTTATCGACGGCCTGCAGTTCAGCGACTCCATTCTGTCATTTCCGTTCGACCTGGTGGACCGGGTAGAGGTGATCAAGGGGCCGCAGGCGGCACTGTTCGGCCGCGCGACTTTCGCCGGTGCGATCAACCTCGTGACCAAGCGCCCGACCAATGAGTTCGAAAACCAGGTCTCCGTCACCGTTGCTGACTACAGCCAGTACGAAGGCAATTTTCTGTCGCGTGGGCCGCTGATCGAGGATCGGCTGTTTTACATGGCCCATGTGCGCTACTACGATTTCGGCGGCTTCTATCGCAACAGCCTGGACAACCAGCGGGTGGGTAACGAGGAGTCGAAGAACTTCAACGGTGCGCTGGAATTCAGGCCAACCGACGAGTTCACCGCGAGACTCTCGCTCGGCCTGGGACGCGACGATGACGGGGCCGTGGCCTCGACCCTGCAGAATCGCTTCGAAAACAACTGCTTTCTCGACGTGCGCCAGCAGTACTACTGCGGCGAGGTGCGTACCGACCTGCCGATCACGCAGAACCTCGACCTCTTCGGCGATGATATCGGTATCGACCGGGAGTCGCGCCGCGTCGCGCTGTTCCTGGAGTGGGCGACAGACAATTTCACTATCACCTCGAACAGCGGTTACACGAACGTTGACCAGACCTACGGCTACGATGTTGACCTGACTGCGAACTCAACAGCACTGGGCGGGAATTTCAATCGCATCGCCGTCAGCGACCGGACCGAAAAGTCCTCCGAGCTGATTGTCCAGTCGAGCGCCGAACAACGTGTGCGCTGGCTGGGTGGCGTGTATTACTACAACAGCCGCCGGGACTTCCGCGAGGACCGCCTCAACGGCAATACCGTGGACGAGGGTGAGGCCCGCATCGACAACGTGGCGATATTCGGTTCCGTGTCCATGAACCTGACCGATGCCGTGTCTGCGAGCCTGGAACTGCGCTACGCCGAAGATAAAATCGGCAACAACAACCCGGTGGCGCGTCCAACAGCCCCGCTGTTCGAAAACAAGTTCACCAGCACCTCACCGCGCCTGACCGTGGACTGGGCGCTCAGCGATGATGTCCTGCTGTATGCCTCGTACGCGCAGGGCAACAAGCCTGGCTTCATCAATGCCAACCCGCTGCTGCCCCCTGAGTTCGTGACCGCCGACGAGGAAAAATCCGACAACTTCGAGATCGGCGTCAAGAGCACTTTCAACCAGGGACGCACGCTCGTGAACGCTGCGGTGTACACCATCGACTGGGACAAGCAGCAGCTGACCAGCAACGTCATTGTGCCGACAGGTCCGATCTCAATCGTCACCAACGCCGGTCGGACCCGCGTCAGTGGCTTCGAGCTCGAGGCCACCAATGCGTTCACCGACAATTTCACGGCCGGTCTTGGCTTCTCCTACGACGATGCGAAGTTCCGCCAGCTCGACGACCCGGAGGCGGAAGCCCTGTTCGGTGATCCATCGGTGCGCGGCAAGCAGACCCCGAATTCGCCGAAGACTCAGGCGAACCTGTTCGGGCGCTACGAGTTTGATCTTGGCGCAGGCCTGAACGCCTTCGTGCGGGCCGATTACGCCTATACCTCGCGCAAGTACGCGCAGATCTTCAACCTCGCGCACACGGGTGATAAGAACATAATCAACCTCAGGGCCGGGCTGCAGCGCGACAACTGGACGGTCTCGGCCTGGGTGAACAACCTGACCGACGACCGCACGCCGTCCCTGGTGATCAGGTTCCTCGACTTCGAGAATCCGCTGCCCATCGGCGACAGCAATCGTACGTCGCCCTTTGTGCGTGCTTTCCAGGTACCGAAGGCGGCGAAGCGGCAGTTCGGCCTGACGTTTACCTACGGTTTCTGATCCCGTCATGTTGACGCGGCGGACATTCGTCGCCTCCACCCTGGCCCTCGGCGTTTCGGCGTCGTGGGCCCGGGCGGCGGCTCACGAATCCCGGCAATGGGATCTGATCGTCGTGGGCGCCGGCACGGCCGGCCTGCCCGCGGCCATTTTCGCGGCCCGGCGTGGCGCACGGGTGCTGCTGGTGGACGCGGCAGAGGATATCGGCGGTACGCTGCACTTGGCCAACGGCCAGGTCAGTGCCGCCGGGACACGGTTGCAGCGTGAACTGGGCATCGAAGACTCTCCAGATCTGCACTTCGATGACGTGATGCGGCTGAGCCGCAAGCGGGCAGATCCCAACGTGGTCAGACTCACCGCAGACCATGCGGGCGAGACCATCGACTGGCTGATGGCGGGCGGACTCGTACCGCTGGAGGGCCACCCGATCACCGGGGCGTCTCCCGGACGGCTGAGCTACAGCGCCCGCCGCTACCTGTGGGGTGCCAACGAGGGCCGGGACCTGCTGGCCGTGTTGCGGCGTGAGCTGGCACCGGCAGTGGCCAGTGACCGGGTGCAGCTGCAGCTGGACACGCGGGTTGACGGACTTATCACGGCGCCCGATGGCGCCGTGACCGGTGTGCGTGCGAGTGTTGCAGGTCGCGTGTTTTCCTTCCATGGCCGCAAGGTGCTGCTCAGCAGCGGTGGCTATGCGATGAACCCACAGCTCTTCGAGCTGCTCGTCGGTCATCCCGCCTATGCAGCCGGGTCGTATCCCCACTCGCAGGGCGACGGATTGAAGCTCGCCGTCTCGGTGGGTGGCTGGCTGCGCGGGCAGGACCTGCACCGGGCCGGCAGCGGCTCGATCCTGACCGACGACCGCTTCGGTGCCCGCGTGTACGCCCGCTTCGACACCATTCCACAGCGCAGGCTGCCTTGGGAGATCTGGGTCAACCGCGATGGCGAGCGATTTCTGCGCGAAGATGAGCCCGACGATTACGTGCGCACCAGCGCGGTGGTACAGCAGCCTGAGCTGCGCTATGCGATCGTGTTCGACCAGCGCATCGTCGAGCAGGCACCGGTGGGCATTACGGGTTGGAGTCGCGAAACACTGCTGGAGCACTTCGGCTCGCATCCGATGTTCGTCCGGGCCGAGTCGCTGGCCGAACTTGCGGCGTTGGCGGGCATCGACCCCGAGGGCCTGACCGCGACGGTCGAGCATTACAACGCCAATGTTCGTAATGGTGCGCACGATCCTCTTGGCCGTGAGCACAGGCCACTGCCCATCAGCAGGCCGCCGTTTTACGCGATCACGCAACTGGGCAGTTCGGCGACATCTTCTGCAGGTGTTGTCGTCGACGCGACGCTGCGAGTGTTGCGCGGCGACGGCGCGCCGGTAGGCAACCTCTACGCTGCCGGCGAGGTGCTCGGCAGCGGCGCGACGATGGGTGCGGGCTTCGCACCCGGCATGATGCTGACCCCGGCGCTGACGCTCGGGCGGCTCCTCGGTGAGCGGCTGATCGAGCTGTAGGCTCCGCCGCTGGCCGTCGGCGACAGCGGAAGGTATCCTCATGAGCCGTCAGCGGGGCAACGGACTGTCTCCCGATCAACTGCTTGCGCCGGACTGGGTAAAGGGAGCAGCGCCGCTTCGGCGACCACCGAGGTGTTCACGTGGCCACCGATCGTTCCCCAGTCTCGTCAGGCGCACAGGGCGATCGCCCGCTCGCCATAGCCCTGCGTCGCCTTCAGCTGTTCACTGCACTGCTGGCCGCCGGCCTTGTCATCCTGGCCGTTGTTGTCTTCGCCAGACCGGTGCCGGTCCCGTCCGTGCTTTCCGTAGAACGTCTGGACGTGCTCGAACCCGATGGCTCGCTGGCATTCGTCATCGCAGGCTCCGGCCATCCCCAGGCTGCCCTGCTTGACGGACAGGTGATCCTCGCCGGACAGGACGAGGAGCGCGGTCATCCCGCCCTGTTGTTCTTCGACGGCAGGGGCGATGAGGTCGGCGGCATCGGGTTCTCGACCCTTGAAGGCGAGGCGGGCGTCACCGTCAGCCGTCACCTGTCCCTGGACGGCTTCAAGCAGGACGAGACCTTGGTGCTGGTGCACCGCCAGTCACCGGAAGGCGCGGAGTCCGGTCTCGTCGTTTTCGACCGCCCGCTGGAGGTTGGCTTACTCGATGCGCTGCGTGAACTGGGCCTGTCTCCCGGGGCTACTCGCGCCGAACTCGAGGCCGTCGTGGCCGGCGTCCCGCCGGAGCAGCTCGGGCCCACGATGGGCCGACTTTTCGGCGTGCAGCGGATGTTCCTCGGGTCGGATACTGACAACCGAGCCGGGCTGGTTTTGCTGGACGGCCGCAACCGGGTCCGGCTGGAGTTGCTCGCGCCGGAAGATGGCAACCCGTCCCTGAGCTTTTTCGATGCGGACGGGCAGGTGGTGCTGACACTGCCCGAATCGGAGTGAAGCTTTAGCGCGGCCCACTCTTACCCAACGGGGTCGGCGCTTGTCCAGGCCACCCGGCGCGACTTAGTATCTCCTTGATAACCTGGCCCATTAGCAAGGAGTGCACCGCCATGCCCGCACCAGCCCCGCACGCGATGCTGCCCGAAGTTGCCCACGACGAGATGGCGGCCCAGGACTTTGTCGCCACCCTGCGCGCGCACCTTGCTTCGCGCGTCGCACCGGGTGTCGCCCGGATCTACGAGCACCGCGCGCTTCCCCGGTTCCGCGCCGAACACCAGCGCGATCCGGCCGATCGCCATGAGGTCCGTAGACTGATGAGCACCGATGGCTACTACCAGTTCTGGAGCGCGCTGCAGCGCCGCAGCCAGGAAATGATGTGGGAATCGGTGATCGAGCCCGTCGAGCGCCGGCATGGCGAACTTGTCGAGCGGGCGCGGCGTCTGGCTGGCGAGACCGGCTGCGGCTCCCTGCGTCTCGACGAAACACTGGAGATCCCGCGCTACCATACGGCGGTGGACATTCACCTGCAGCCGGGCGGATACCACAGCGACTTCCGCGCCGACGATGTGGCCGCCGGTGCCATCTACGACACGGCGCTGCCGATCTACCTCGGTGGTGCGCTTGGTGCCAGGAATGACGCCCTGGGCCAGATTCTTGTGGGTTATCTGCGTGCCCGGTGGCCCGATATCAGGCCGCGGCGAATCCTCGACATGGGCTGTGCCATCGGCAACTGTACGCTACCTTGGGCCGAAGCCTTTCCGGATGCCGAGGTGCACGGTATCGACGTCGGCGCACCGGTGCTGCGCTACGCGCATGCACGGGCTTCGGCCCTCGGCATGCCGGTGCATTTCAGCCAGCAGAATGCCGAGGCCACTGACTTCGCAGACGGCAGTTTTGATCTGGTGGTCTCGCATATCATGCTCCATGAGACCTCGGCCAAGGCATTGCCGCGCATCCTGGCAGAATCGCATCGCCTTCTCGCGCCCGGTGGTCTGATGTTGCACCTTGAGATTCCGCGGGGCGACACGCCGTTCGAGCAGTTCATGTTCGACTGGGAAACCTACAACAACAATGAAACCTTCGCGGGCTACATGACCGGGCTGGACCTGCCGGCGCTTGCCTGTCGAGCCGGGTTTCAGACCGAGTATTGCCGCATCGAGCGCGGCGGCATGGACATGGAGACCGGTCAGAAGAACTACGGCGACCACGAGTTCACCTTCCCGATCCTGGTGGGTGAGAAACCGCAGGCCGTGTCTGCGAGTGCCCGCGCCTGACCGAAGCCTGCAGCACAGGGAGATCGCCGATGTCCGACATGCCCAAGTCCGGCAATACCGCAGCGTTGCCTCGGGTCTCGAAAGGCAAGCGCCCGCAGTACTTTGCCGACCCAGCCACCGACAAGCTGCTGTCCATGGTGGTCACGCTGATGTCGGAGCTTTCGGTGACCCGGGATCGTCTCGACAGCGTGGAAAGGCTGCTCGCGCACCACGGGGTGCTCGACCAGTCGGAGGTCGAGGGCTATCGGCCCGATGCTGAGGCCGCCGCCGCACGCGAGCAACGCCGCGCAGCCGCGACCGCTCGTATCTTCAGGATCCTCGACAACGAGCTGAATGAAACCCTGGGCCCCGACGCGCCACGCACCTATGAGGAACTTGCCCGCGAGTTCGCTGCGGATCCGTCCGAGCGACGATGAGATTGGATGTCGGCAAGGGAAATTGATTTTGCGACGACAGGGAAACTACTGATGCGTTATTTGCATGCCATGGTCCGTGTTCGTGATCTAGATGCCTCGTTGCGTTTCTATCGCGACGGCCTGGGTCTGATCGAGACTCGACGCAATGACTTCCCGCAGGGCCGATTTACGCTTGTGTATCTCGCTGCGTCCGAGAATCCGGAGTCGGAAGTCGAGCTCACCTTCAACTACGACGATGAGGACTACGGCACTGCGCGCAATTTCGGCCATCTCGCCTTCGCGGTGGACGATATCTATGAAAAGTGCCGCCACATGATGGACATGGGATACACGATCTCGCGTCCGCCGCGCGACGGCAGAATGGCATTCGTGCGCTCGCCAGACCTGATCTCGATCGAACTGTTGCAAAGAGGCGAGGCGCTGGCGTCGGCCGAACCATGGGCTTCTATGCCAAACACAGGCAGCTGGTAGCGCCCCGCTGGAAGGCTGGTCGCTGTTGCGGCCGCTACAATCTCACCCCACCAGCGCGAGCTGAAACTCCCTGCGGTATAGTCGAGTACCGCGTTTCATGCGCATCTTGGATGCCGCGTAAGATTCCAGGCCCGGACAGGAGGATGCCTGATGGCCTCGCTTATTGGTTTACGTTCGTTGTCCCTTTACAGCCTGGGTGTGTGCGCACTGATCAGTGCGCACACACCCAGGCCCTCCCGTAACGCCCCCAATTATAAACCCCGTGCCCCCCGGCAGCCCTCGCGCGACCTAACCCCCCACCGCCATTGCCTCCGGTCAGGCCCCCATTATTCAGCCCGGTGCCCCGGGGCAGCCGTCGCGCGAGCTCACCGCCGATGAGGCCATCCGCATTGCCGTGACGCGCTTCTCGCCCGCCGACGTGCGCTTCATGCAGGACATGATTCCGCATCATCACCAGGCGCTGGTGATGTCTCAGCTTGCGCCGGAGCGCACCAACCGGCCGGAACTGCTCGAAGCGGCCCGGCGCATCGAAGCCTCGCAGGCCGACGAGATCGAATTCATGAAGCAGTGGCTGACCGAACGGGGTCAGTCAGTGCCGGATCCCGCGGCACATGCAGCGATGCATGCCGATCACGGCATGGCTGGCATGGCCACACCGGCTCAGCTGGAAGAGTTGGCCGCCGCACGTGGCACGGACTTCGACCGGCTGTTTCTCACCCTGATGATCCGCCATCACGACGGCGCCGTGAAGATGGTCGAAGAACTGCTGCGGCAACCCGGTTCGGCCTTCGATCCGGTGCTCTTCGAGTTCACCAGCAGCATCACCAACGACCAGATCGCCGAAATCGAGAAAATGAACGTGATGATGGTGAGCCTGTCATCTGATCCGCGCGCGGGCCTTGCCCCCGGCTTCGACGATGCCGGCGAGGCGATCTGGAACTTAAGACACGTGGCGCAGTTGCCGCGCCCCGTCGGCTTCTACGATCCGCAGAATCCCTCGGAGCTGCCGCCGAAGCGCGGCGATGCCGAGGATGGCACTGAGAAGGCCGCTGAGGAGGGCAAAGAGGAAAAGACGGCGGATCCGCAGGAACGCTTTCCAATGCTGAGTTTCTCCAACACCGACATGGCGTTCGCGGGCGATATTCTCGCAGCCGGCAGCTACCACGGATTCAACCTTTACCGACTCGGGGATAACGGTGTCCCGTACCTGCTCAGTTCCGTGGTCTGTCCCGGCGGACAGGGCGATCTGTCCATCGTCGGTGATCTGCTCATCATGTCCGTGGAAGAGCAGCGCGGACGACTCGACTGCGGGCTCGAAGGCATCGCGGAAGACGTGAGTGTCGAGCGCTTTCGCGGCCTGCGCATCTTCGACATCAGTGACCTCCAGCGCCCGGTGCAGGTGGGTGCGGTGCAGACCTGTCGCGGCTCGCATACTCACACGGTCGTCTCCGGGCCAGACGCCAACGGCCGAATCATCGTGTACAACTCCGGCACCGCCGGCATCCGCAAGGAAGAAGAACTGCCCGGCTGCATCGATGAACTGCCCGGCGATCAGCGCACCGCCCTGTTCCGGATCGATGTCATCGAGATTCCGGTGCACGCACCGTCTGAGGCGCGCATCGTCGATAGCCCGACCGTATTCGCCGACCCCGAATCAGGCGTGCTGGCAGGCCTGTGGCGTGGCGGCCGCCACGGTGACGACACCCAGGAAACAAGCTCCACCGATCACTGCCACGACATCACCGTGTTTCCGGATCTGAATATCGCCGCCGGCGCCTGTTCCGGCAACGGCATCCTGTTCGACATTACTGATCCGTTGCGACCCCAGCGCATCGACGCGGTTGTCGACACCGGATTCGCCTACTGGCACTCGGCCACGTTCAACAACGACGGCACCAAGGTGCTGTTCACCGACGAATGGGGCGGCGGCATGCGGCCACGCTGCCGCGCCCACGATCCGATCACCTGGGGCGCCAACGCGATCTACGACATCGTCGACGGCAAGCTGGAGTTCCGCAGCCACTTCAAGATTCCCGCGCCGCAGACCGACCAGGAGAACTGCGTGGCACACAACGGCTCCATAGTGCCGGTGCCGGGTCGTGATCTGTTCGTACAGGCCTGGTATCTGGGCGGGATCACGGTGATCGACATCAACGATTCGGCCCATCCGACCGAGATCGCCTGGTTCGACCGCGGCCCGATCGATGCCGAGCACCTCGTGCTGGGCGGCTACTGGTCGGCGTATTTCTACGACGGGCGCATCTACGGCACCGAGATCGTGCGCGGGCTTGATGTCTTCGAGCTGTTGCCGAGCGAGTACCTGAGCGCCAGCGAGATCGCCGCCGCTGCCATTGCGCAACAGGGCGCGGCGTTCAATCCGCAGCAGCAGTTCCGCATCGATTGGCCTGCGGAGCCGGTCGTGGCACTGGCCTATCTTGACCAGTTGATGCGGGCAGGCGAGCTTCCGGAAGCACTGGCCGCGCAGCTGTCCACAGCACTGGAGGCTGCCGGGTCGAGGCTCGACGACGGCCGCAGCGACACCGATCTGTCTGCCAGTCTGCGATCGCTTGCGGGCGAGGTTCGCAATATTGCCGGCGATGCCAGCACCTCGAGGCGGATCGACGGACTGGCCGAAACGCTGCTGGGGCTTGCCAGTCGCCTGTGACCGACGGACGACTGGATCAGCGATCGACGCACCGCACCAATCCTGGCGGCCGAGCTGGAGGTAGGTGACGCGGGGTGCGGATAGGACGTATAAGCGGCCATATTGTGAGGCGGCGAGGCAGGTTGCGCGGCGCAATAAAGCGATTTGGCGCGAGATCGGCCCCCTCGCGCGTCGTCCGGGCGATGACGCGCAGTCGGCCGCCGCATCGCCGGCAGTTCTCGATATCGATGGCAAAGGCTTCTACTGCATTTCGCGGTCCGCCAGCCGGAAGGCAGGTCACACCCACTTGCCACAGCGACATCGCTGCATCAGGGCGTGCGCATGCCGGTCGGTGAACTGGTCGAGTCCACCGGCAGCGCATCAAGCTGCGAGCGTGTTGCCAAATCATCCGGAAACAGCTCGGCATTCCACTCGAGGATATTGCGAGCTTCGTCCATCTGCCCAGCATCCATCAATACCTGGCTGAACCGCACGAGATGGGATGGCTCGACCACCAGGCTGCCGTTATTCAACGGATCCGGATAGAGCTGGCGTGCTCCTTCCGTACCGTTGTGCAGAACTTGCATGTAGACCGCCTGGTCGAGGTCGCGAGCAGACGCCATGGCCAATCGACGCGCATGAGCATCCTTGAGTTCTTGCAAGGCCTCCGTCGACATGTAGCGTCCCCTGGCGATCACGCCCGCGATCGTCCGGGTGTTTGCGATATCGTCGAGCGGATTGCGGTACAGCAGCACAAGATCCGCTGCGTATCCGGGCGCCACCCGGCCCCAGTCGTCAGCGCGATCAAAGTATTCGGCCGGGTTTGTCGTTGCCGTGCGCAGTGCCTCGGCCGGCGTCATCCCGGAATCGACAAAGGCCTCAAGTTCAGCGTGGAGGCTGAGACCCGCGGGGAGGTAGGGGTTGGGGGTGTCCGTTCCGGCCAGGAACTTCACTCCGCGGCGGGCCAGCTCCTCGGTGATCACCCGACTCCGCGAGGCCCACGTCTCAAGGGCCTGGCGATTCGCGGGGGTCATTGTAGCAGCGCGGTTCTGGCGCAGCCGTTCCCACCAAGCCCGGTGATACGCGGGAGTATGGGCCAAGTACGCCTCGCTCCCGAACAGCTCCTCGGCGGTCAGCGGATTGTTGACCAGCGTGGGACACTGGAATGTGTCGGCCGCCACAAGGGCAGACGCGA
>JAFIFN010000020.1 GCA_020832005.1 Gammaproteobacteria bacterium
CGGACACGCTGGCAGCCCTGCGGCTGGCAAAAACGCTGGGCTATGCGAGCACGCTTGCGATCTGCAACGTTGATGAAAGCTCGCTGGTGCGCGAAGCGGATCTCTGCCTGATGACCCGCGCCGGCCCCGAGATCGGCGTGGCCTCCACCAAGGCCTTCACCACCCAGCTGGCCGCCCTCAACCTGGTGACGCTGGCGCTCGCCCGCGCCCAGGACATGCCCGCGGAGACTGAACGGACACTCGTCACTCAGCTCGCCGAGCTGCCCGGCCTGATCGAGCAGACACTGCTGATGGATCCGGCCATCGCCACGCTCGCCGAGGCCTTCGTCGACAAACACCACGCGCTGTTCCTGGGCCGCGGGGCACTCAATCCCGTGGCCATGGAAGGTGCGCTGAAGCTCAAGGAAATCTCCTACATCCACGCCGAGGCCTATGCCGCCGGCGAACTCAAGCACGGGCCGCTGGCGCTGGTGGACGAGGATATGCCGGTGGTCACGGTGGCACCGAACAACGATTTGCTGGAGAAGTTGCGCTCGAACCTTGAAGAGGTGCGCGCGCGCGGCGGCGAACTGTATGTGTTCGCCGATCCGCGGATTGCGTTTGAAGACGGACCCGGCGTCACCATCCTGCGCCTGCCGGCGCATGCGGAGCCTTTGCAGGCGCCGTTGCTGTACACGCTGCCGCTGCAGCTGCTGGCTTATCACGTGGCTGTGCTGAAGGGCACGGATGTGGATCAGCCGAGAAATCTTGCAAAGTCTGTGACGGTGGAGTGAACGCGCGGTTCATGTACTGAGTTGTCACCGAACAATAAAGTTTTTTCCAAACGGCAAATTGTGCGCCGCAACGGCCCCATAGGGGCACGACTAGGTACGTCGTGGTGGCTTGACTGGTCGTACGGTGGTGTCGGCTTCCTGCTGGAGTACGGCTGCTCATACGCCGCAGCGGGCAGTGCGCTTGGATCTGCCGCGGCGTTTAGCCATGTGCAATAACTTGCCGTTCCTCAACGGCCACGGCGACGACACGTTCGGGCCCTGTGGCCAACACGTCCTGCGGACGCTTGCCGCCCAGAAAGCTGTTGGCCGATCAGAACCAGTACGCCGTGCGCCACTCATCCTTCGTCTCTGAAACAGCCTGAATGACCTCGGCCAAGGTTTTCAGCAGCCGATAGCCCGCATGGGGATCGAGCCCGTAGCCGGGAAAGTAATCGATCCCATGATCGCGGAAAGCGAAGATTCGACCTTCGCCGCTTCCATCTGTTGGGCTGGGTGCAGGGATTCCCCAAGCTGAAACCCGCCAATGCGCCTCGTCGCGCACGTCCGTACGCGCCTTCACCAGCATGACTGCCTCTTTGAACTACGTCAGTGTCCGCCGCTCCTTAGGCATGAACGCATCCACCAGGACTTCCAAGGATTCGTGCTCATACTGCCGTTGACGTAGCTCCAGCAGCTGAATGATATTGGCGATAGTCTCGGCGAGCGCTTTTACCTGGCGCGCCGTAGAGTGCGTCAGGGGAAAGGCCACGATTTGATCCGCATTGAGCTTGTCCAGCTTCCGGCCGACCTCTTTAGGCGAGCCAGTCAAGGGCGCCGCCCGGCGTTGCTCGGTACTCGATGGGTGCGTAATCGTGGCGAGTTCTTATTCAGATCGGATAACTTGCACTTTTCTCATATTGGCTCGCCCGTGCCTCACCGCCGTGCCCGTATAGGAGCCGTTGAAGGCGAAGGCACTGGCGTGGCACCGACGACGAGCACCAATTGGTGCCGCTGTTGAGGTAGTCGCCGTCAGATGCGTCTCAGCACACAGGAGCACGGTCAGGGGTGACAAGGCTGGATCACCATGAAGGGCTATTCCTTTTACTCGATTCTCAAGCACGGTATGCGGCGCAAGCCGCGCTGGCCGGCGGCATGGCATGATGTTTCTCCGCAGCGCAGTTACGACGCCGTCATCGTCGGAGGCGGCGGACACGGTCTGGCCACAGCATATTACCTTGCCCGTACCCACGGGATGCGCCGTGTCGCGGTATTGGAGAAAGGCTGGCTCGGTGGCGGCAACTCTGGGCGCAATACCCAGGTCTCCCGATCCAATTATTTCTGGCCTGAAAGCGCAGCCTTTTATGATCGTTCGCTGCAACTCTATGAGACGCTCAGCCATGAACTGAATTTCAATGTGATGCTAAGCCAGCGTGGCATCTTGTCACTGGCGCACAGCCATCATGAACTTGAAACGATGCGACGCTGGGCCAACGCGATACAAGTCAATGACGTCGATTCCGAGATACTGAGTCCGCAACAGATCAAAAAGCTCGAACCGCTGATCAACTTGGACACTCGCTTCCCGGTGCGTGGAGGCTTCATTCAGCGGCGGGGCGCGATCTCTAGACACGATGCCGTCAACTGGGGCTATGCACGGGCGGCCAGCGCACTTGGGGTGGACATTGTTCAAAACTGCGAAGTCACGGGGTTCGATCTGCGAAATGGAGAAGTCAGAGGCGTGGAGACAACGCGTGGTTCGATCAGCACCGAACGGGTGTGCCTCGCAGTGGCTGGTCACAGCAGCCAGCTCGCGGCAAGAGCGGGTCTGCGGCTGCCAATCACCAGCATGAGTCTGCAGGCGATGGTCAGTGAGCCGATCAAACCGGTCCTCAACACGATCACGATGTCAGCAGTGATCCACATGTATGTCAGTCAGTCGGACCGGGGTGAGCTTGTGCTCGGCGGAGGCGCGGATGTTTATAACAGCTACGCGCAACGCGGCGGCCTGCCCTTGCTGGAGCAGAACGTGGCAGCAATGCTGGAGCTGTTTCCTGTCTTTCGTGGCCTGCGGCTGCTGCGCCAGTGGGCCGGGACAGTCGACATTTCGCCCGATACCACGCCGATCATGGGGCTGACACCGGTGAAGGGACTGTACATCAACGCCGGCTGGGGCACCGGAGGGTACAAGGCCATCCCGGCAGGTGGTGAGACGATGGCCCATACCATTGTCAGTGATTCGCCTCATCCGCTGATTCGGGCCTTCGGGCTGGACCGTTTCGCGACAGGGCGACTGGTCGACGAGGGTGCGGCGGCTGGAGTGGCGCACTGATGATGCAGCTCCAATGCCCTTATTGCGGCGTGCGCGATGAGATGGAATTTCGCTTCGGCGGCCAGAGCCACATCACGCGCCCGTCGCCCGAGGCCACCGATGCGGAGTGGGCGGACTACCTTTTCAACCGCGATAATCTAAAGGGCGTACACGCCGAGCGCTGGTACCATGGATTCGGGTGCGGCCGGTGGTTCAATGTGCTGCGCGATACGTCGACCCACGAAATGCTCGGCGTCTACAGGATGGGTGCGCCTCGTCCGGCCCTGCCCGGTAAGGACGGGGAGACTCCGTGAGCGCGAAGTGCGCCCATGCCGCCGACGGTGCAGGCGCTCCAGCTAAGGTCCCCGTTCAGCCGGCGCGCCTGGCGAAGGGCGGGTTGATCGATCGTGACGCGCCGCTGGAATTCACGTTCAATGGCCGGCGGTACCACGGCTACGCGGGCGATACCTTGGCGTCGGCGTTGCTCGCTAATCGCGTACGGGTCGTCGGCCGAAGCTTCAAATATCACCGCCCCAGGGGAGTTCTCTCGGCGGGAGTGGAAGAACCCAACGCATTGCTGGAAGTTGACGCCGGATACGGCTCTGAGGCGCTGGTGCGGGCCACCATGCAGCCGCTTACACAGGGGCTAACGGCGCGCCACACGAACAGCTGGCCGTCCCTGGGTTGGGATCTAGGCCGCATCGTCGACTTCACGCGGCCGCTTTGGCGGGCGGGCTTTTACAACAAGACGTTCATGTGGCCGGGTTGGCATTGGTACGAGGGCGCTATCCGGCGCGTGGCGGGCATCGGCCGGCTGCCGGCAGCGCCCGATCGCCGCAGCTATTACCACCAGAATTTGCATTGTGACGTGTTGGTCGCCGGCAGCGGTCCGGCCGGTCTGGCCGCGGCGCTGGCGGCTGCCAGCAGCGGCGCCCATGTGGTCCTCGTCGAACAGGATCGCGAGCCTGGCGGGACGTTGCTGTTTGAGGCCGGCCGCATCGACGGTGAGACGGCTGATGCCTGGCGTCTGCAGACACTGCACAGGCTCAGGCAGATGCCAAATGTCAGGCTGATGCCGAGCGCGACGGTGACCGGGTACTACGATCACAATGTGCTGACCGTGCATGATCGCGTTGATATCACCCATCCGCAGCGGGCTGTGGAGCGCTTCTGGAAGATCCGTGCGAAGGAAGTGGTGCTAGCGACGGGCGCGATCGAGCAGCCGCTGGTGTTTGCCGGTAACGACCGTCCTGGCATCATGCTGGCTAGTGCGGTCCGGCACTACATCGTGCGCTACAGTGTGACACCCGGCTGCCGGGTCGCGGTGGCCGCCAATCATGACGAGGCATGGCGAACTGCGTTCGTCTTGCAGGATCATGATATCGACGTGCCGCTGATCGCCGATGTGCGCTCCGAACCGGGCGAGGCGGTGCTTGCCGAAGCGCGACGGCGTGGCCTGGAAGTGCGCCTGGCTGCCGCTATTACGAACACCTATGGGACAAAAGGTCTGCGGAGTATCGAGGTCGGCACGCTGGCTGAGTTCGTGGACGGAACGCGTCGCGACACTTCGTCGGTGCGGTGCGATGCGCTGGCAATGTCGGGTGGCTGGAGCCCGGCAGTTCACCTCTACTCGCAGGCGGGGGGGCGATTGCGCTACGACAGCACCCATGGCTGTTTCGTGCCCGACCGGTGCCGCCAGCGCGTGCGCGTCGCGGGAGCCGCCAATGGCAGCTTCGGTCTGGGTGCCGCGTTGCGCGAGGGGCACGCGGTGGGCGCTGCGGCAGCCGAGGCAGCCGGCTTCGCCACCACCGCCCGACAATACGGTCATGCCGCAGAGGCTGACGACTACCCGGTTTCGCCGTTACGCGCGCACCGTTTCTCGTCTGCTGACCGGCAGTGGATCGATTTTGCCCATGACGTCACGGTGGCCGACATCGAACAGGCTGTGTGCGAAAATTACGTCTCGGTCGAGCACCTCAAGCGTTATACGACGACCGGAATGTCGGTCGATCAGGGCAAGACCAGCAACCTCAATGCGCTCGCCATGCTGGCGCAACTGACCGCGCGCACGATTCCCCAAGTAGGCACGACAACCTTCAGACCAAACTACACTCCGGTCACTCTGGGTGCCATTGCCGGCGCGAGAAGCGGCGAACTCTACGCCCCCGCACGGCGCATGCCTGGTCATGCATGGCATGCAGCCCGAGATGCTGTGTTCGACAGCTACGGCGATTGGCTCCGGCCCGCGTTTTACGCCAAAGTCGGTGAATCACGCGAACAGGCGATACGCCGCGAGGTCCTGTCTCAGCGTGAAGCGGCGGGGCTGTTCGAAGGTTCACCGCTGGGGAAGATCGAAGTGGTAGGTCCGGATGCCGCCGAGTTCCTGAACCGGATCTATGTAAATAACGTACTGACACTCAAGACCGCTCAGGTGCGGTATGGTCTGATGTTGAACGAAAATGGTGTCGTGCTCGATGACGGCGTGTTCACGAAACTGGCTGACGGGCATTATCTGCTTAACACGACCGGTGCAAATGCCGACCGGATAGTCGCTTGGTTGTGTGAATGGCACCAGTGCGAATGGCCGCAGCTGGAACTACTCATCAGTCCGGTCACCGAACAGTGGGCCGCCCTGACGGTGGCCGGGCCGGCCGCCCGCGAAGTACTTGCCGGCATCGAGACCGATATCGATTTCTCGGCCGAGGCGTTTCCGCATATGAGCCTTCGCTGCGGTCTGATCGAGGGGCTGCCGGCTCGTGTGCAGCGAGTGAGCTTCACCGGCGAGCGTAGTTTCGAGATATCCGTGCCCGCGGATGCGGCCGAAACGTTGTGCCAACGCATCGAGCGGGCTGGCGCGCCGTACGGTCTGGTCCCGGTGGGGGTGGAGGCGGTGCTGGTCATGCGATTGGAGAAGGGCTATCTGCACGTCGGATCGGACACCGACGGCACGACCAACCCGTTTGATGTCGGTTTCGGCGCGATAGTCGACAGGAAGCAGACCGACTTCGTGGGCAGCCGCTCGCTGCGCCGCCCTAACGACCAGCGTGTCGATCGGCGCCAGCTTGTGGGACTTGAGCTGCTGGGAGGCAGTGCACCGTTGCGCGCCGGGGCCCAACTCGTGGAGTCGCGCGGCACCGGTTATCGCAGCGTTGGCTTTGTCACTTCGGCCTGCGTGAGCCCGACACTGGAACGTACTGTCGCGCTGGGTATGCTCGAAGGGGGCCTTGCGCGCAAGGGCGACGTCGTCACCGGCATGGACGAAGGCCGGCAGTACCGCCTGCGGGTCGTGAGCCCCTGCGTCTACGATCCCGCGGGAGAGCGGATCAATGGCTGATGAGATGCTGGAGGGGTCGGTGCTTGCACGGCTCGGCACCCGGGCCATGGTCATGCTTCGAGTGCAGCCCGCCGACGCCCCGCAGGCAATCGACAGGCTGGGCCTTCCGGGACCTGGCCGCCACGTGCGCCAGACGCAGTGGCTCTGTCTGTGGCTCGGGCCAGAGCAGTGGCTGCTCGCCAGCGATGATGTGTCGGCCGCGAATCTCATTGAGCATTGCGGCAGCGGGCTTGCCGGCATGCTGCATGCTGTGCTGGACCACAGCGCAGGACTGTGCTGTCTGCGTCTGGTACATCCGGCTGCGCGTACATTGTTGTCGGCGGGTTGCGGACTGGACCTGCGGGTCCGTGAATTCTCGAACGGGCATTGCGCCCGAACCGCGGTGGCCGGAATACCGGTCCTCATAGCAGCCATCGACGACGGGGCCTTTGATCTGTACTTTGCTCGCAGCTACGAGAACTACCTCCGCGTCTGGTTTGCTCGTGCGCTTGAAGATCCTCTCTGTCACATCACTGCCGGAGTGGAAATTTGAGCAGCCTCGGTTCCAGGTCGGGCTTCATCCTGACGCTGTCGTGCCCGGACACAGTGGGCATCGTTGCAACAGTCACTACGTTTATCGCCGGGCATGGCGGCCTGATTACCGAGGCTGCGCACTTTGTCGACCCGCACTCTAGTCGGTCGTTCATGCGCACCAGCTTCAGTGGTGCGACACTGCCGGACATTTGCGTGCTTCGCGGCGCGTTCGCCAGCATTGCCGACCGATTTTCTATGGATTGGAGTCTTCATGCGGACGGACGTCGCTGTCGTGTACTGATTGCTGTGTCCAAACAGGGACATTGTCTGAACAGCATGCTTCATCGCTGGCGTATAGGAACGCTGCCCATAGACATCATCGGTGTTGTATCGAACCACGACACGCATCAGCGCCTCGTGGAGTGGCACGGGCTGCCCTTCCATCACTATCCGATCGGTAGGAACGGACGTCCGGAACAGGAAGCACTGATCCTGAAGCTGTTTGAAGAAGAACATGCCGACCTGTTGGTGCTTGCCCGCTACATGCAGATACTCAGTTCGGACGCCTGCGAGCAACTGGGGCGCCGATGCATCAACATACACCATTCCTTTCTGCCCGGCTTCAAAGGGGCAAAGCCTTATGACCAGGCGTATGAGCGGGGCGTCAAGCTCATCGGCGCGACAGCTCATCATGTCACGCCCGATCTTGACGAAGGTCCGATCATAGAACAGGGCGTGGAACGGGTGGAGCATTCCATGCGTCCGCAGGACATGATAGAGATCGGACATGATCTGGAAAGCACTGTGCTGAATCGCGCGGTGCGCTGGTACGCTGAGCACAGGCTTTTCAACAGCGGCCATCGCGTCGTAGTGCTCCGCTCGTGACCGGTCCGCGCCGGGAGCTGGCACAACCTGCGCGCCGGCCGGAGACACGGCGCGCCTGCTCATTTTCCCGTAGGCTGGCATTGCGATGATCGGCCAACAGGAGACTTCGGCGCAGGGATCATGGTCGTCGAAGCTGGCTTTCATTCTTGCAGCGGTCGGCGCCGCGGTCGGCCTTGGCAATATCTGGAAATTTCCGTATGTGGCCGGTGTCAGCGGCGGCGGAGCGTTCGTTCTTGTCTATGTCGGCTGCGTGCTGCTGATCGCGATCCCGGTTCTGATCGGCGAGCTGCTGGTAGGCCGACGGGGGCGCCGAAGTCCGCCCCAGGCCATGCGGGTCGTGGCTGCCGAATCCGGCAGAGCGGGCCACTGGGGCTGGGTGGGCGGTATGGGGGTGGTGGCCGGTTTTCTGATCCTGACGTTTTACAGTGTGATTGCCGGCTGGGCGATGGCTTACGTCCTGACTGCCGCGAGCGGGGCATTCAGCGGGCTGGACGGCGCCGGTTCGGCCGCAGCTTTCAATACACTGCTGGAAAGCCCCGTACGCCTGGTTCTCTGGCATACGCTGTTCATGGCGCTGACGACTTTCATCGTTTGTCGGGGCTTGCAGAAGGGCATAGAACGCGCCGTACGCATCCTGATGCCGGCGCTGTTCGCGATGCTGTTGTTGCTGGTCGGGTACGCGCTGGTTGCCGGCGATGCCGCGGCGGGACTGTTGTTCCTGTTTCGCCCGGACTTTTCGCGTATTGATGGCGGCGTGATGCTCGCCGCGATCGGCCAGGCGTTCTTCTCGGTCGGTGTGGCCATGGGACTGATGATGGCCTACGCGGCCTATATCCCTCGCGAGGTATCAATTGCGCGTTCAGCTTTCGTAATCGTGGGCGCAGATACCCTTATCGCGGTGCTGGCGGGAGTCGCGATCTTTCCCATTGTCTTTGCGGCCGGGCTGGACCCGGCGGAAGGGCCGGGACTGGTTTTCGTGACACTGCCCATCGCATTTGGCGGCATGCCCGGCGGGACGGTGCTCGGCACGATGTTCTTCCTGCTGCTGGTCTTTGCCGCGGTCACATCGTCCATTGCGGTGCTGGAGCCCACTGTGGCTTGGGCCACGGAGAGATGGATGCAGCCGCGTTGGCGTGTGGCGACGGTGGTGGGCGCCGTGGCATGGGTATGCGGACTGGCCACAGCATTCTCGTTCAATCTCTGGGCGGACCTGCGGCCGCTGGGCATGTTCGAGACGTTCGCCGGAATGACGCTGTTCGATGTCATCGACTATCTCACGGCGAATGTGCTGATGCCGCTCGGCGGATTGCTGATCTCGGTTTTTGTTGCCTGGCGCATGCGCAAGTCCGCGGTACTGGACGAACTCGGCGTTGCCGACGGCGGCTGGTTTGCTGTCTGGAGGCTGCTGATCGGCATCGTCGCTCCGCTGGCTATTGCGCTGGTGTTCATCGCCAATCTGAGCTGATCGATTCCCGTATGGGCATCCGGTGACCTGAGAGCCGACGCTGGCAGCTTCGCGTTCTTTGAGCAGGCGCGGTGAGAGCCGCGTGCGGGGAGCAACAACAATATCAATCACTTGGCTTCGCGCTGACACATATGGGCATCGTCGGATTGAGGCGGAGTTGTCCGCGTGCGTCTTGCCCAATTACCGAGGCAAATCTTGTGCGGCCATTTGGGGGCATGTGGTGACTACATCCGAAAGTCGTCGTCAGTTCATTCGGGCAACCATCGCAGGTTCGGCCGCAGTGGCCGGATTGGCCGGGCGCGGCGCCTATGCGGCGACAAGCGCTGCCGTGGATTCAGCCGATCAGGGACGCCGCGCGCTTGTCGACCAGGCGCACTTCGGACGAAAGTCACTTGCCACCAGCCGCGACGGCATGGCGATCTGCACGCATCCTATCGCCAGCCACGAGGCTGTCGAAATACTAAGGGAAGGCGGTAACGCGTGTGATGCGGCCTTGGCGGCCAGCGTCGTGCAATCTGTTGTAGAGCCGCACATGACGTCAATCACCGGTGTGCTGTCCATGTTGTACTTCGATGCCGCAACCGGGCAGACCACGTACGTGAATGGCAGTGCAAATGCGCCCCAGGCCGAACTGCCTGGCTTCAGTGCAGCCGACCTTCGAACGGGGCGGGGCGTAGCCGTACCGGGGTTCTGGGCTGGCTTCGAGGCGGCACACGCGCGCCACGGGCACGCCGACCGTCGCCGGGTCATCAGTCCTGCGGTGCATTATGCCCGCCACGGGTTCGAGACCTACCCGTTTCTGTGGGGAATGATCTTCAGCCAGGCACATCTCATCGGACTGACAAGTCAGGGTCGCGAAATATACCTGCCGGACACGGCCCTGCCGCGTCCCGGCGATATGCTCTATCAACGTCGGGCGGCGGATACTCTGGAGGCGCTGATCGAAGGGGGCAACGACTATTTCTATCGGGGTGAATTCGCACGCGAACTGGTCGACACCGTGCGGGCTGCCGGAGGCGTGCTGACGATGGAGGATATGGCTGCTTACGACGTGCGTTGGCAGGCGCCGGCGTGGGGCACCTATCGTGGATACAGGATCGCGGCATCTCCGCCGCCGGATCATGGTGGATCTCACATGATCGAGATTCTCAACATGATCGAGTTGCTGGACCTTCAGCGACTGGGCCCCCCGACCGAGTCCGCCGAAACCCTTTATCAAATGATGCGGATAGTCGATCGCGTATATAGGGACGGGGCCCAACAACAGGATCCGCGCAGCCATTATCTTCCCGTGGACGTCCTGCTGTCCAAGGAGTATGCAGCGATGCGCTTTGAGTTGCTGCAGATGGACACAACACTGCCTGCCGATGGTTCGGCGGTGTCACCAGGCAGCAATCACGTCACCGTGGCGGATCGCGCTGGGAACGTTGCCACGATACTGCACTCCTGCATGTCGTACCCGTGGTCCAACGGACTGTTCGCTGGGGGAGTCAGCATCGTCGCGGCCGGTGCCCACTTCCTGAGAGTCATGCCAGCGCCCGGAGACAGGATATCCGCATACGTGTGTCCCAACATCGTCTTCAGCGGCGACCGGCCGGTGCTGGCCTCGGGATCTCCAAGCGTTGGCCTGTTGGCCAACATCGCGCAGAACATCGTGAATGTGCTCGACTTCGGGTTGGAGATCGATGAATCTGTACATCGGCCACGTTTCGGTGGCGTCAGTGCTGCGGTACCCGGCGGCATCATGGTCGAAGTCGATATCGATGAGCGACTTCGTGATGCGGTGGTCCGGCGCGGGGTCAAGCTGGAGGTCGTCAACCCGTGGAACTGGAGCCATGGCTCGTTCGACGGTATCCGTATCGAAGACGGTGTGTACAAGGCCTGCGGAGACCCGAGGCGAACCGCCGTGGCTGTCGGGGTGTAACGGTGGTTAGCCGTGCACCTGCGAGCCCTGGAGCCCGAAAGCTCTATGAGATTCGGACATCATCGCCGTTCCGGGGAATCAACTCGCCCACATCACCGCTATGGAAGAGGTCGATTTCGTCATGAGAAGCGGCGAGATTGTGCAGTGGAGAAAATTGGTGTTACGGCAGCAACCTGGCGACTCCTGGCGTTGACGGAGCTGGCATTACGGCGTCGCGTGCAGCGTGCGGCCCAACGCGAGGCAACTTGCCCGGCTCAGACTAGTGCAGGCGCGAAGGATTGAGGGAAACATGCAAGCGTGCGTCTTCTGCTGTAATGCCAGCGTCGTATGCGGCGTGCGGCGACTGGATAAGCCGCGTATGAATAATAGACAGCAACTTCATGACAAGGGGAGGCAAAGCCGTAGGGGCGAGCCGGAAGTTCCACTACCAGTAGACCATAGCGCGCGGAGGATGCGTATGAAACGCCAGCTCACGAGAACATCTTCACTCGTAATTCTACCCGTCTCGCTGCTCTCTCTCATGACCCTTGAGAGCGCTTCTGCGCAAGGTACCAGGGCGCTGGATGAAATTGTCGTCACGGCGAGTAGGCGGGCCGAACTCCTTCAGGATGTGCCGACTTCCATCACTGCCATCACCGATGAAACCATCGACAACCTGGGAATTACATCGTTCGGGGACTACGCAAGTCTGGTTCCAGGCTTGAGCCAGCGCGATGGCGGCAGACCAAGCTCGGGTACCATAATTTTGCGGGGGCTGAACACCGGACCTCAGCAAACGACGAATACTACCGCCTATTACATGGACGAAACTCCGTTTTCCGCAAGTGGCTTCTTGTCTCTGGGGGCCCTGATCACCCCCGAACCGGGGCTGGCAGATGTTGAGCGAATCGAAGTGCTCAAAGGTCCGCAGGGTACGCTTTATGGAGCAAGCAGTCTCGGCGGTTTGATCCGCCTTGTCACGAAGAAGCCAAACTCTCAGCACTTCGAGGGTGCTGTGCGGGTCGACGGAACCGTTATTGACGGGGGCGGCAATGGCTACGGAATGCAAGGTTCCCTGAATGTCCCGATCGTGACTGATGTTTTTGCACTGAGGGTAAATGGATTTCACCGAAGTGCGCCGGGGTTCACTGACAACGTCGGGACCGGCACCAGAAACGTGAACACTTCCGATAGCACTGGGGCCAAGCTCGCTGCGCGGCTCACTCCAAGGTCAGACCTCACGTTCGACTTTTCAGCCTATTACCACGAAATTGAGAGCCGGGGATTCGCCTTTCAAGATAATGTCCCTGGTACCGTCGAGCCGCTTTATGGCGAGCGACAGTACCGCCACTTCGAGGATCTGCTCGGCTCGGTCAAGTACAGAGTTCTGAATGGAACTGGCGAATATGAATTGGCACGGGGCACGGTGATAGGTTCGTTGAGTCATTCTCGCATACGCACTCGGTTCGATTCCGATGCGACCCCAGCTTATGGACCGCTGCTCGCTCCGTTCGTGCCTCCCGACACCGTTGTCAGGGGAGATTTCAGCCCGAACATGGACAAGTTATCAGCCGAACTACGGTTTATTTCTGACCGTATCGGACCAATGGAGTTCATGCTGGGCAGTTTCTACACGGATGAAGAGTCAGCCTACCGGGCCAATCTTTTCATGGAGAACCCGCCCGGCACCAGGTTGCCCGCCCCATTTGATGTCGCCGTCAGAACCACGACCGCCTCGGATTTCAGGGAATGGGCCGGATATGGAAATCTTACATACTATTTTTCAGAGCAGTTCGATCTGACGGGGGGGCTTCGATACGCAAGAAATGATCAGGATGCCAGCACTGGCGGGCCTGATTCCATCGTATTTTTTGGGCCAAATCCCTGGACGTTCTATAGTTTCAAAGGCAGCGCATTGACGTACCTGGCAACGGCCAGGTGGCGACCGACTGACAACATAAACACGTATCTGAGGGCAGCGAGTGGCTATCGTCCAGGGGGACCACAGACGAATCCGGCGCCTCCTCCCGGTGTCCCCACGGTAATCAGTGAAGATTCCGTAAGGAACTATGAGGCCGGGATCAAGGCAACATTCCTTTCCAATATGCTGCGCTTGAACGCAGCAGTCTTTCGTATCGACTGGACCGACATTCACCTGAACTCCACGTTCGGAGGCCTCGTACTCCAGTCAAACGGCGGTGACGCGAAGGTTGATGGACTCGAAGCGGACCTGCTTTTCCAGCCGCAACAGAATCTTACATTCCAAGGAAATATCGGGCACACGAACGCCAGGATTACGCGCGTCGAACCGGGAGTTCAGCAAGCTATTGGTGTGGAGCAAGGCGACAAGCTCCCTCTGACGCCGCAATGGACTGCTGCCGCGCTCGTTGATCATTCGGTTCCAGTAAGCGCTCGGACAGACGCATTCTGGGGTGCGACTCTTCGTTACCAATCCGACATGCCCAGCGGTTATCCTGGCGCTCCGCTGGATCCGAATGTTCAGTTGTCGTCTATCACCACACTGGACTTGCGCGCCGGCTTGGAGTGGGACAGGTACAGGTTGCAGTTCCTAGTTCAGAACGTGTTTGACAGGAATGGGTATTCATCACTCGCAAACAGCCGAATACTGCCCGGGCAAGACGTGCCTTCTGTCGCCACCGTCATTAGGCCAAGGGGCTTTACCTTGAGTTTCTCAGCTGGATTTTGATGGTTTCGGATGGCTAGCGTGTAGCACGACCGCCTTGCTGACAGACACGCAGTATCGCAGTTCGGTTGCCGAAACGGAGGGGCGTGATGCGCCGGCGACAGTTTTTGTCACTTGGGGTGGGTGCCCTCGGGACGGCGTTTGCGCACCCATGCGGCAGCGCCGAGGCAACAGCATCGCCGGCGGCGGCGGAGCAAGCGCGTTCTCTAGACATCTCGGCGCAGACCCTGTGGGAGGCGCAGAAATTACACGCGGTCGAGTTCCCCCACGGTGAATTGGAGCGACTATCGGACCTGCTGCCAGCCCAGATAGAAGATCTTCTTGCGGTTCGGCGGGTCCCAAAAGCTTTGCATCTGCAGCCGGCATTGCGGTTTGATCCGCGGCTTCCCGGGCGGCACTTTCCGCCGCAGGAAAACTCGGTGCGTCTCGCGCAACAAGATCTCGAGCCAGCTCCAACCTTGCAGACTGACGTTGCTTTCGCTTCAGTAGCTGAGCAAGGCCACTGGCTGCGTACCCGACAGATCAGCAGCATGGCGCTAACGGAGGCATATCTGGCGCGAATACACCAGTTCAACCCACTCCTGAAGGCGTACATCACGGTAACAAGCGACATCGCGCGAGAGCAGGCCGAGAACTGCGATCGCGAGTTGGCTAACGGGACGTATCGTGGGGCGCTGCATGGCATTCCATATAGCTTGAAGGATGTGATCGACACCTCGGGCGTCCCGACAACCTACGGGTCAGAGCAATATCGCTCGCGTGTGCCGGATGCTGATGCGACCGTTGCGAAGAAGCTGAAGGAGGCAGGCGCTGTTCTGCTCGGGAAAGCGGCCACTGCAGAACTCGCCAATGGCGCCACATGGTTCGGCGGGGAGGTCCGTAATCCCTGGAATCCAGCGGAACCATCGGGAGGATCCAGTGCAGGTTCCGGCGCCGCCGTGGCAGCAGGGTTGTGCAGTTTTTCGATCGGGACGGACAGTCTGGGATCCATCCTTCATCCGGCGGACCGCTGCGGCGTCGTTGGGTTGCGCCCCACATTCGGGCGCGTGCCGATCGCAGGCTGCATGCCGCTCACGCCTTCGCTGGAACGAATTGGCCCACTTTCCCGGCGGGTCGAGGATGCAGCTCTGATTCTGCAGGTGATAAACGGACCCGATCCTACATCCATAAACTCGATCGACTTCGGCTTCGCCTACGACGCTGATGCAGATTTTCCTGGCATCAAGGTCGGGTACTCGCCTAGGTGGTTCGAACGAGTCGGCTTTGGTACCAGCAGTTCGTCGTTGCGTGATCTGGACGAACTTGGAGATACTGTTCAAGCCGGCGAGGAATACACGCGAGTGCTTACCGCACTCCGAACACTGGGTGTGCAGCTCGTAGAAGTCGAACTGCCCAAGCTGCCCTACGCCGCGCTTGTGCGTAATCTCTATGTAGAGGCTGCCTCGGTTTGGGAGGAACTCACCTTAGAGGGCAGAGATGCGGAGCTGATCGCTCCTTGGGCGGACGTATGGCGCCAGGCGAGATTATTTTCTGCCGTTGATTATTTCCAGACTGAACGTTTTCGTCGGCAAGTGATGGAGGAGATGGACAGTATCTTCAGCCGTGTCGACTTGCTGGTGGCTCCTACCTACGGCAATTTCGATCTACTGATCGCTACCAACTTCACAGGGCATCCAGGGCTCACGTTCCGCTCCGGGTTCCGTATGTCACCAACGCGGGGCCTGGGTGCGTCTCCATTTGCTGGCGAGAGCCGCAACTTCACCGTGACGGCAAATATTTCGTTTCACGGGCGGCTCTTCGAGGAAGGGAAGATTATAGCTGTCGCTCGCGCCGTCGAGGAGAAGCTGGATGTTTGGCATGTGACGCCGTCTGTGGTCTGACGGCTGCCAATCAACTCTCGGATGGTGTCGTCTTGCAGGAAAACTAGGTATCAGGTTAACCATGACTCCCTGAGTATTGATCGCTCGTCAGTACCGTAGGTGGGTACAGCACATCCGGGCAGAAGTCGGTTTGGCCATGTATTCCGAGGCTCGAAGAGGATAGTAATGAAGATTGTGCAACGCTGGTTCGTGTGTCTGGCGATGGGGATAGTGGTTGCGGCGTGTTCCAATGACGAGGCCGCCGAAAATTCCACGAATCATCTCGACAGAATTGTCGAGGATGCTTGGCAGTGGATGCTTGAGAATGACATCAACGCGCAGGTGCAGAACGGTGTCAGGGACCTGACGTTCCCGAAACAGGGATGGGACGACGTAACCATCGCCGCGGACTTTGCCGCGGGAATTCTGAAACGGATCGAAGCGCTTGATTTCAGCGCTCTGCCGCACGAAGATCAGATCGAGGCCCGCGTTCTAGCGAGCCGCATGGATGTGCTGGTTGCGGAGCGCGATTACTACTGGCTCAAACCCTCGCTGACGCCGTACCAGTTCGGCTTTGCCGTGAATGGCGCCCATACCGTACTACGAGGCTTTAGTTTTCGGGAGTCGGAGGATCTTGACCGCTATCGCCGACTGCTGGATGGCTATGAGAAATTTCTGGCCGACGCGCTGATCCGAGCCCAGGGGCAGACGGAACGTAGTCTCGCCCCAGCCAAAATCGCCCTTCCGGGAATCCGATCCACGACTGCGGGTCTACGTGCAGCGGCGGATGCGCTCGTGCCGGTGTCGGATGACCGACTGGCGACGCTTGACGTCAACCGCGATCGCATTGTGGCCTTCCGTGGCAGTGTGGATTACCTTCTTGTCGAAATCAGGCAACGCTATGACGCCCTTCTGGACTTCGTGGATAACGAGCTTCCCGACCATGCGCCGGATGGCGTCGGCCTTCATCAGTACGAGGGGGGCGATGCGTACTACCGCCACCTAGTATCTTTGTATACCACTACCGACTGGACTCCAGAGTCGCTCCACGACATCGGGCTTGACATGGTCGCGGATCTTGAAGTTCGGATGGCTGCGCTCCGCGAGACAATCGGCTTTGACGGCTCCCATCGCGAATTTCTGAACCACGTGCGAACAGACCCGCGTTTTCTGGCTACGTCACCCGAAGACCTTGAGCAACGTTACAACGCATACATCGCCAGAATCGAACCCCTTATCGGAGCTTATTTCCATCGGACCCCGGAAGCGCCGGCGATCGTCGCGCGACTCGATCCGGCCCTTGAAGGAGCTGTGACCTATGGCTATTACGAGAGTCCGGAGCCGCCCGGCCGCGTATATGGAACCTATTATTACAATGCGTCGAATCTCGATGAACGGCCGCTGATAGTCGCGCCGCCGCTGATGTACCACGAACTTCTGCCGGGACACCATTTTCACATCGCCCGGCAGATTGAATCCGAAAGCCTGCATCCTTTCCGCAAAATCATTTCCCTCGATGCCTCCGCCTATAACGAAGGCTGGGCGGAGTATGCGGCCGGGATCCTGGGTAGTGAGATGGGGCTGTATGTCGATGCCTACGAAGAATATGGCCGCCTTCTGATGGACATGTTCTTTGCGGTCCGGATCACGGTCGACACGGGCATGAACGCCCTTGGCTGGCCTATCGAGGAGGCCCGGGAGTTTATGAGTGAGCGTCTGATTACGTCGGATGCGGAAGTACAGACGGAAACCATCCGCTATTCGACCGATCTTCCCGGGCAGGCGCTGTCCTATGGCATCGGATCCTATCGAATCACGCAGATTCGGGAGAACATGCGGCGCACGCTGGGTGAGGATTTCGACGTGCGGGATTTCCATGAAGCGGTCCTGTCTGTGGGGGCTGTACCTCTCGACGTTCTGTCGGATCATGTGGAATGGGTTGCACAGCAGAGTCGCTGACCCGAGGGTTACTGTGTCCTGTGAGCCGGTCGGTCAGTGATTAGGAGATTCGCAATCATCGTTGGCCTGCCGAGGTTGATTCGCGCAGGCACTGCCCGGCCGTCACATGAACTTCGCGGTTGCGTGCAAGCTGATTGACATCAGATCGAGGGTTATTTGACTTCGGCCGACAGTCGCGTTGTGGAAACCGTGAATATCGAACTGCTTGATCAGCACATCCACCGGTGGATCGCAGAACATAAGGTCCGGTGACCGCACGGGAGACCCGAGGTCATTTACCTTCGGCGTTTGCTGCAGATCTGATGGCCCGAAGGGCAGCGCTGATAAGCTTTTCGACCATGCTGATCGAGACATCAATCCGACAGGCGATTTCCGAGTAGCTTAATCCATCCAGGCGACTCATCCAGAAAGCCTGGCGCGATTTGTCATTGAGTCCGTCCAGTGCGGCGAGCATCGTGTCCAGTCGCTCCTGATCCTCGGCGCGTGTAGCCGGATCGAGACTGTGATCTGGTGGAATTTCCCAATCTTCCCCGCTGCTGGCCTGTGCCAAGCGGGTGCTCAGGCGCCGGGAGCGGTCACATAGCAGATTGCGGGCAATTGTGAAGATAAACGCCTTGTCGCACAGAATTCGTTCCACACTGCTCACTCGAACAAGACGCAAATAGACTTCCTGGGAGAAATCCTCCACGTCTGCAATATTTCCCAGTTTGCGCATCAAGAAGCTGCGCAATGCGCTGTCGAAATTCTGATGTAGGTACTGCACGAAGCAGGAGCCGGACTTCGCGCTCTTTTCCTCTGAACTTCTGATGAGGAAATCCTGTGGTACTGCCGCCATGATCCGCTCCTCCACTGGAAACGAACGGGTGATGCCGATGTCGGCACGGACGTCATCGTACAGGCACCAACATACATCACTGTATCTTGTCTGTACACTAGTGTATGGAATTAATTGCACGGACGCCTGTGTCGACGCCCGGCTGGCCGTGGCGGATCAATCTTCGGAGGAGGTCTTGCCGGTCAGAATCTGGATATACAGCGGCAGCATCTTGCGCCGCTGCTCCTGCGTCTCTCCCAGCCCGAGCAGGTAATAGCCAATCTGGTGGAAATAGGTGATCCGTGCCCGGATAAAAGCTTCATCGTCGTGGTAGCCCATATCCAAGAATATCTTCTTGAGCACCCCAATACGGTGGTTGTCCACACGCTTGACCGCTGCTTCTGCCCGATCAGAGGTCCGCGCC
Organism: Gammaproteobacteria bacterium; assembly: GCA_020832005.1. GTDB lineage: Bacteria > Pseudomonadota > Gammaproteobacteria > Steroidobacterales > PWYM01 > PWYM01. Next base: position 18,921 of record JAFIFN010000020.1, read on the forward strand.
CATTCACGTACTGCGGAGTCATGGGCAGGGCTGTACGCTTTTTCTTCGACCCAGATCTGAATCAAGGCCGAAAACTCCCGCATGCCGTTGGCCTGATCGCGGCCAAGTGTTCCTTCAAACAGAGCGGTAGTTTCCTCTTCCCACGCCTGCAGTAGCGAATCGAGAAGATCGGCGCGATCTGTGAAATGCCAGTAGAAGCCCCCCCGTGTGACGTTCAATGCGTTTGCAAGCCGTTCGACTTTCACGGAATCGATGCCTCCCGAGATCAGCGCCGCACGGGCGGCCGCCAGCCAGTCTTGCCGGCTCAGACGAAGCTTACTCGAATCATGACGTTTCCGACGTGGCATAGTCTCGTTCACTGAACCGCTAGCCTAGCAAGTATAAGGCGCTCAGCCACCAAGTCCCAAGCGATGCGGGTCAGTTGTGGGTCTTTCCAATGCCTGGCAGACATGGCTTCAAGAAGGGGCCGAAGCGTCCGCCTGTTCTGAGCCGTCCACCTTCAAACTTCGCGCCTAGTAAAGCACTACACGCGCTGAACGTGCATTGTCATCTGGAAGAAAGTCGGCAGATTTCGCTTTCTCATTCGGCCGTTCCCGGCCCCAAGATTGAAAAGTCTGGGGGTTGCGCGCCCATTACGTGTTCCACCAGATAGTCCCAAAGGCGTCGCTGGAAGTACGGTTCCGGCGTGTAGTAGTGCGTACGATTGGGAAGGTACAATACGTCGAAGTTGCGGTCTGCCTTGACCAATGCATCCATCAACTGAACAGCCTGCGCCGGGTGCACGTTCTCGTCGAGTTCGCCGTATACAATCAGCAGGCGTCCTTGTTTGAGCTGGCCGACGAGGGGCGCGTTGCCAATCGCCGCGATAGTGTCCGGCACCGCGTCTGGCGTCGGACGGGTGACCGAGCCGCCGCCGTAATCAGGGCGGCCGACGAAGATTTCGAAGCCCGGGTAGCTCCACTGGTAGCCGTGCAGTCCAGCGGAGGCTACCGCCGCGTCGTAGAAATCGTTGTGCTGCAGGATCGCCCGTGCTGCGTGGTACCCGCCCCACGAGTGACCCCAGACACCGACTCGTGAAAGATCCATGTAAGGCCGCGATGCCGCAAGTTCTTCCAGTGCGGCACGGTGGTCATTCAACGGTTCCGTGCCGTGCCCTTGGCCACGGCTTACGTCCTGAAACGCCAATGAACGGTACGGCGTGCCGCGGCCGTCGACGGTGACGACAAGAAAGCCCAGGCTCGCCAGTGCCGCGCGATTGTACTGCCCAAGACCGCTGAAGCTGGCGGCGTAGTTTGCTGGCGCTACAGTTACCTGCGGGCCGGCGTACAGAGCGTTTATGACTGGGTAGCGACGATCGGGATCGAAATCCGGCGGGTAGTAGATCGCGCCCCACACCGTAGTCTCCCCATCGGCGGCGGTGGCGGATACGCGTTGGGGCGGGCTGTACCCGGCCGCCTCCAGAGCGGTGACGTCGGCACGCTCGAGCTCCGCAATCACATGGCCATCTTCGGTGCTGCGCAGTACGCTGACCGGGGGTTCGCTTAACGTCGAATAGATGTCCACGAAGAAGCGCCCGTCGGGGGAGAAGTGCGACGGCGGCATCTGCAAGCCGAAGACGCTTCGGATCAAGAATGACGGCGCCCCGTCCAGCTGGTGGTCGGCCGGTTCCGGCGTCAGCAGGCGGAGGCTGGACCCGTCCAAGTTTACGCTGTACACCCGGCGCTGGTAGGGATCGCCAGGTTCGCGGCCCCCGGCCGTAAAGTACACACGATTGGTCACTTCGTCCACATGCAATACATCGTGTACTGTCCAGTCGCCGGATGTCAGCTGACTCACGACTTCGCCGGTGCGTAGATTGATGCGATACAGGTGACCCCACCCGCTGCGCTCCGAAAACCACAATGCTTCCGCACCGTCCTTCAATAGCCGTACATTCGGCTCGTTGTACAGTGCCGCATTCAAACGGCTCATGGTCGGCGAGGATGATTCGAATGCGATGCGAGTCCGGGCGCCGGAATACTCAAGTACCTGCAAACTCCTACTGCCGTAGTCGTGAGCCAACATGTAAAGTCGGGTGCTGTCGGCACTCCAGCCGATCACGCCCGCCGGCGCGACGTCGAAGCCGTCCCCGGCATCGATGCGCGTGTGCGAGCCGTTGGCGAGGTCGAATACATAGCTTTCCAGAGGCGGCAACTCGTCGCCAAGCAGCGGAATGCGCAACTGATATAACTTGGGCCGCACTGAACCATCCAGCGGCGCCCACTCGATGAACGGATACACGCCGACGTCGCGCTCGTCGATACGAGTGGTTACCAGCAGTCGAGAGTCGGGCGACCAGAACGACGCGTAGGGCGGTTTGGCCAAGCGCTCGCGTCGTTCCGGGATAGCCGCCAGACTGCTGTCGGGTGTCTTGCCCCATGCGTAGTGCGCTTCGCCGTCGCTCGTGAGCGCACGTTCCTCGCCCGTTTGCAGGTTGCGGATCCACAGGTTGTGATCCCGCGTGAAGGCTGCGAGATAGTTGTTCGGCGAGGCCAGCAGACCTGGCTGCAGTACCGGTGCATCGTCAACCCGGCATAGTGAGGGCTGGAGCGAGCATGAGATCGATTCGCCGCCGGCTGTACCTTGAACCGTATCCGCGGCGGCATCGTACTCGGTAACCTGCAGCGTCAAGCCAGGGTCAGCCTCGTCGATGCCGGTTGCAGCATTCACCGCGCGCGCCAGCTCCGCGTGGTCGAAAAGTGGTCGCTGCTCGCCGGAGTCAGTGCTGACGTGGATGTACTCGAAGCCATCGTCTCCTTCGCGCTGGAACCACAATGAGTTCCCGCCCTCCATCCAGTGTGGCGTCACCGCTACGTTTCGTACTATCGCGCGCAGCCGCATGTCATCGAGTTCGAATGCGCTGGAATACTCGGCCGGGCCCGGACCTACCGGCGGATTCTCCGTGGCCGTAGGAACGCGCTCTGACGTTTGTACAGAACATGCAGCCTGGAAAACGCTTAGCAGCGCGGCGAAGACCACCAACGGCATTTCGGCGGCATTTACATCCTTCTTTGTTCGCATGTGAATCTCCAACGCCCAAACATTAGAGACGCGGGCGCGGCGTGAGACCTCACCAGGCAAATCCAGCTGCAGATGACGTTGCAAGTGCGTCTTGAGGCTTTCTCGATCGTGACTAGCCATCGGTCGTCGTCGCGGCAGCCCTGTCATGGTGTAATTGACGGACAGCCGGCCACGCTGCAAGCTTCACCCATGTGCTGTGAAGCTCCTGAGTGATTCCCAATGACGACAAAAGCCGTCCGTCGCGGCGTAGTTTCCTTTTTCTTGGTTTACCTGCTCGCCGTGACATGGCCATTGGCTACCTTGTTTGGTTCAGCCGAACCGATGATCCTGGGGCTGCCTTTTTCTATGGCCTGGGTCACCGCGTGGATTTTGATGGGCTTTGTCGCCCTGTTGATCCTCGATCATTTTGAATGCCGGGAAGAGGATCGCGACCAGAAGCAGCGGGGTGTTGAGTATCGAGATCCACAGGTCCGCACTCGGGACGTCAGTCGCTGATGGATCAGTGGATTGTCGTGTCCACGATTGTTGCCGCCTATCTCGGACTGACCCTGTGGATCGGCCTGCGTGCCGGTCGCGGCACCTCGCCCACGGTGGATGGCTATGTCGCAGGCGATCGCAATTTCGGTCTGCTTGTCATGTACTTCATCACCGGCGCGACCGTATTTTCCGCGTTTGCGTTTCTGGGCGGGCCGGGCTGGGCCTATTCGAGGGGCGCAGCAGCATTCTACATCCTGTCCTACGGCGTACTTGGCATTGCGCCCTGGTACGTGATCGGGCCGAAAGTGGCACGCGTCGGGCGGCGCTTCGGTTACGTCACCCAGGCGCAGTTCCTGGTCGGGCGCTTTCCATCGAAAAGCTTGTCGATGCTGATCGCACTGGTCAGCGTGACTGCCCTGATTCCCTATATCACGCTGCAGATGCGCGGGGCCGGTATCGTCATCGAGGCGGTCACCGAAGGCTACGTGCCACTATGGGCCGGCGCGGCGATTGCCTACGGCATCGTGCTAGTCTACGTGCTCGTCAGCGGAGTCACCGCAGTGGGCTGGACCAACACCTTCCAAGGCATGTTCATGGTGATCATTGCCTGGGTGCTAGGCATCTATTTGCCGTATTCACTCTATGGTGGAATTGGCCCGATGTTCACTCAGATTCTGGCTGAGCGGCCGGAATTGCTGGAACTGCCAGGTCTGACTGCCGCCGGAACATCGTGGAACTGGGGCGGCTACACCAGCGCCATTCTGATCAGCGCGATCGGTCTGACCATGTGGCCACATCTATTCATGAAAGCCTTTACCGCGCGCGACGAACGCATCATCCGGCGCACCGTTGTGCTGTTTCCAACCTTCCAGCTTTTCCTCGTGCCAGTCTTTCTGATCGGCTTTGCCGGGGTGCTGTATGTGGAAGCGCTGGCCCAGCCCGACTTCATCCTGCCGCATCTGATACTAACTGTGCAATTGCCCGTCATCGTGGTTGGTCTTTTCTGCGCCGGTGCGCTGTCGGCATCCATGTCCACCGGTGACGCCCTGCTGCATGCCACCGCTTCCGTGGTCGTCGAAGACGGAGTACGGCCCTTTGTAGAGATGAGCGAGCATACCCAGCGGCTGCTAATCCGGGTGTTGATTGTGCTGGCCGGTGGGGTCTCGTATTACTTTGCCGTGACCGAGGGCGTTTCACTGGTAGTGCTGCTGCTAACCTCCTACGGGGTGATCGCCCAGCTGGCGCCGCCCGTGGTAGCGGCCCTGTTCTGGAAGCGTGCGACCACCGCCGGAGCCCTGTCGGGCCTGGTCAGCGGTGCGGTGGTGACGCTGTTTTTCTTCTTCAATGCGGAGCTGCGACCATTCGAGGTTCACGAGGGCCTGCTTGGCCTGCTGGCGCATCTGCCGGTGCTGGTGCTGGTGTCGCTGCTGACCCCAGCCCAGGCAGAAGCGCATGTGGACGAGTTCGTCGATCCGCCGCCCAGCCGCAGTCGTCGATAACCACCCGCTTGTCGCTGGTGACCGCGCGCCCGTCAGGAACTGGTTCAGTCCATTGTGCGGCACTGCAGGAAGCTCGAGTTCCAGCTCCTGGATGGTCGCATCGCAGGACTTCTGCGCTGGGAACGAACGCACGCCCGGGCAACCTCAAGTGAGGCGTTCAGCGCGATGATGCCCGAGATCGTCATGCGGCAGTAGTTCGTGTGTACGCGCAGCCCTCGGTCTGCCGACAATGCAGGGGCATGCAGTCTTGCCACCGGGCAGCAGTACCTGGACTTCGGCGGCCCGGCAAATCAAATGGAAGTGGACACTCTTCGCGTTCGTCATTCATCTGGCGCCGCAGACTCCACAACCTCCGGGCCGGCGCCAGCAGCATTGACCATCACACGATAATGATGGCTTACTTACCAGATAACGCCGTGAGGAAGGTAGATGCGCAAATCGAGGAGTGCCTTGATAGCCGACGACGCAAATACTCAAGGAGTGCGAAAGCCCTGCAAGCTCACCCCCACGGTCAGCGAAAGCGCCCCTGTAGAACGTACTGAACCTAGTCGAGTTTGCTTCGGGGCAGAACCCCGTATCCACTTCTTGCTACAGGCGCCAGCAGTATACGGAAACATCGAGTCGCTGACGCAATGGGCCAGCCACGCGCGACAACCGAAGAGAGTAGTCGCCTGCTCTAACCGAAGCTTCCCGCTGCTTGCGAGACATGGCAGTTCACTCCTAACTCTGCCGGAGCTGGTCCGTTTCGACGTGGGCATGGCCGGGAGTTGCAATTCCGCTTCCTTAAGGACGGCTTCATGATCGCGGCTATGGAGCGAACCAAGGTACCTGGCTGGGAGCAACAGGACAGTCTGTCGGGCCAAACTAACAGTTTCGTGCCGGACTTCGCCACGGTCAGACGAGAACTTTCCTCAAGGCGCCGGATTACAGGCTACCAGCCGGAAGCCTGCTGCGAATCTGCTGCGGCGGCGGAGGCTGTCACGACTTTCCTTCCTCCCCTGCGCCCGAAGCTGCAACACGAGACCTTCTTGACGGTGTGATTACCGCCGAGCACGCAAAGCACTCTTACCCGCACTAGGTATAGGTCAGCAAAATGCTTACTCTTTTCAAGAACGCAAATGTCTTCGATGGATTCGCACATGAAATGCTGGAAGGGGCGACTGTGGTCGTCGAAGGAGATCGTATACGCGCGATCGAAGTGGGAACCACTCATCTCGATGGCGCACGTGTAATCGACTGCCGCGGACGCGTTTTGATGCCCGGCCTGATAGACGCTCACTTTCACGCGTATACGCCAAGCTTCGACATTGCGGCGAACGACCGCATGCCTCCGTCCCTAATGGCGACTCATGCGGCAAGAATACTAGAAGGGGCGCTTCAACGAGGGTTCACGACAGTACGTGATGCGGCAGGCGGCGATATTGGACTATGGTTGGCCATTGAACAAGGGCTGATTCAAGGGCCACGCTTTTTCTTTGCCGGTAAGGCGATTTCGCAAACTGGCGGACATGGTGACATGCGACGAGGCGACGAGCAATTGTGTTCTTGTGGCGGCTATTCCGGTTCGATTTCCATAGTTGCCGATGGCGCGGATGCCATGCGGCAGGCAGTCCGGGAAGAACTGCGCAAAGGTGCGCATCAGATCAAGCTCTTCGTATCTGGCGGCGTGGTCTCACCGACAGATCCGATGTGGATGCCACAATTCACCGAGGATGAAATACGAGCTGCGGTTTACGAAGCTGGAACCCGGCGCACCTACGTAATGGCGCATTGCCATACAGATGACGCCGCACGACGTTGCGCAGAATTCGGGGTGCGCACTATCGAGCACGGTACCGAGATCAGCGACGAATCAGCAAAATTCATAGCCGAAAAAGGATGTTATGTGGTTCCCACACTCTCTGTAGTAGAAGTCCTACGAAATCACGGGCCCGACCTTGGACTTCCGCCTATGGGACTTGAGAAAATCAAGGGTGTGCGTGAAAAGATGCTCGCGTCTATCGAGGCTTGCTCGCGAGCCGGGGTGCGTTTGGGGCTTGGCGCAGACCTCCTCGATCATACTTTTCATCCCTGGCAAGGGGGCGAGTTGGAACTTCGGGGGGAGGTAAGTAATTCACTGGCAGTTCTACAATCAGCTACATCGGTAAATGCCGAAATACTGCAAAAGAGCGGTGAGCTTGGGTGCATTGCGCCGGGAGCATTCGCTGACATCCTCGTACTTGACGGCGATCCCTTTCGTGATCTCAGTTTGTTCAGGGACGCGCGAAAGAACATCCCGGTCATTATGAAAGGCGGTCAATTCATAAAAATGACCCTTTAGAAATCTAGTTTGTTTACGTGGAAAGGGCTTCTCCGGCTGTCACTTCCCCGACGTAGTGCTGACGTGTAGTAAGCGGTACATTGCAGACACGACGTCCCCCGCCTTCAGTAGCGTGACTGTTTAGAGTCCGGTGTCATTGTAGCGACTTCAGCAGCGCAGATACGGTCGGGGCACGACCCAGGTGAAGCGCCCGGCGACGTACGGGATGCGGTGAGTGCAAGTATTTATGTGCGTCACCCGTGGAAGTAAAGGCGTCCAATCTGCGTGCAGCCTTGCCGCGAGGTTCAATGTACAGGCAAGAACTTTATCGTTTGCAAAATTGGACTTCCCCCACTATAGATGACATCACTCGGGGGCCCTGTGGGCCGCGATCACGGTCCTGCTTGAGCATGGACATCTCGTGGTTCAAGATATCGATGTGGTTCTTCTTGCTGCCGCAAAGCCTTCGCCACCTCAAACGGACCTGAGCGCAAGGGTTATGCATCTTTCGATTGAGGGTTTAGACATGCAACCCCGCATCAGCATGATCACTCTTGGTGTACGCGACCTGGAGAGATCGATCACCTTCTACGAACACGGTCTCGGCTTTCCACGCATGAACTCTCCGCCTGAAGTGGCGTTTTTCACGCTGAACGGCACATGGCTTGGTCTATTTGGCCGCGAAGCGTTGGCGGAAGATGCTCGCGTCTCTTCCCAGGGCACCGGTTTCAACGCCTTTACACTGGCTCACAACGTCACATCGGATGCCGAAGTTGACGCGGTCGTAGAAAGAGCTCTGGAAGCAGGTGCCACACTGGTGAAAAAACCCGAGCTGGTGTTCTGGGGTGGCTACAGCGGCTACTTCGCCGATCCCGCTGGCCATCTGTGGGAGGTCGCACACAATCCGCATTTTTGGGTGGGACCTCGCGATACCGGCGAATAGCGCTTCTCACAAGCTCGCTTCAACCCCTTCGGGCCTCCGCCGGACGGAATTCTCACGCCCGCCAAGGCGGCCTCAATGCTCTATAGGTATGCATCTGTAGGAGGAATTCATGGAAATGGGAACAGAGCATCATGGTGCTTGTCTCTGTGGTGCAGTCCGCGTCACTGCCAAGCCGAAGAGTCCAGGCATTGGCGTCTGTCACTGCTCGATGTGCCGAAAATGGGGTGGTGGCCCACTTCTTGCTGTGGAGTGCGAAACTAGCGTACATATCGAAGGCGTAGAGCAAATATCCATTTTCGATTCGTCACAGCGGGCTGAGCGCGGCTTTTGCCGGAAGTGTGGCACCCACCTGTTTTACCGCTTGAAGGAAGGGCCGCTCTACGCCATTCCTGTAGGCCTGTTTGACGACGGTGACGAGTGGCGACTCGCTGAACAAATTTTTATCGAGAAAAAGCCGTCGTTCTACTCTTTCTCAGAAAAGACGAAGAATCTCACCGGAGAAGAGGTGTTCGCCCAGTACGCCGGAGACTAGAGTGTGACGATGGAATCGCGAAACTAATGCATGCTGCCCGATGAACAGGCGTATTTGGCCAATCAGCGCAATAAAACAGCTGCCGCACGCGGCCCCAGGACGGAGTTCCCCGTGAACTTAATACAGCACTATTTCTCTCTGGACATCTTTCAGCGATTTCAACGCTGGAGAGCTGAGCGATGTCCACGACCCACAGATATCGGGACAGGGGGCCTGATGGCAAGCTATCGCGCACATACCGTCGATGGTACGGCCCCCGATTTCCGAACGGCACGCCCAAGTGGTGGCGAAAGCTGCACATGACCCGTCCGAGGCGCAGAGAGACCAAGGCACTTTGCTATCGGGCCATGTGCGAAGAGGAGTTGGACGGTCTTGTGTTTCCCCTCGGGAACAGAAAGCCGCATAAGTATTTCTGGTAGAAGAGCGCCCAACCTCAACAGGAAGACGGACATGCGGAGAAGCGATGGCACCGATATGGCCGATGGGCTGCAGGCTAGCCTTACATGAACCCTCAGGCGCTGTCACTCGCGTTCTTTGTCATCTATTCGTTCCTGTTTCTTGGCTTGTTCTTCGTCGTCGCTTGGTATGCTCCTGAGGCCTGACAGTTTGCTAATGAAGTGGATTCTCATTGCATGCGGAACAGGACTGGTTAGCGCGGCTATAGCGATTTCTATCGGACAGGTTCGTGAATCCTCGAAAGCCGACCAACTGGTAGAGAAGCTGGGCGAGCCGCCGAACCGGAATCCAGAGGGTCGTGTTGACTTCGCCTCGTTCGCCGATCTCCCGGCCCCGGTAGCTCGGTACTTCCGGCATGTACTCACGGATGGTCAAGCGCTGATCAGGAAGGCAGAATTTCAGCAATCAGGTGTATTGCGCACCGATACTTCCACCAGCAAGTGGTCGCGGTTCACTGCAGCTCAAACCGTGGTGCCACCAGCCACGGGGTTCCTTTGGAACGCCCGGATCAACATGCCCCTGGGCACCCATATACGGGTGCTGGACAGTTATATCGACGGCATTGGATCGGGCCGTGTGAGCCTGTTGTCTGCGATAACTTTCGCCTCCGAAGAAGGCATAGCCGAATTGAATTCCGGGGCCTTGCACAGGTACTTGGCTGAGGGGGTATGGTTCCCCACGGCCCTGTTGCCACAGTCGGGCGTTGCGTGGAGTCCGATAGATGAGCACTCCGCGCTCGCCACGCTGACGGACCGGGGAACGTCTGTGTCATTGAAGTTTTATTTCAATGAGCTCGGAGAGGCGACGGGCATCTACAGTGCGGGTCGCTTCGGGCAATTCGACGGGCGATACAAGAAAGTCCCGTGGCAGGGGCATTTTCGTGACTACCGTGACCAGGCTGGAATGCGCGTGCCCGGGTATGGTGAAGTTGGCTGGTACGCCGATGGAGTCCTCCAGCTCGTCTGGAAGGGGGACATCAAAAATGCACGATATCAATTCAAGTCAGAAGTCGCCGATTCATACTGAGTGCTCACCCGAAAAAGTATCGCGCCTTTGATGCGAACGCGTGATCGCCTGGTATGCTCCGCCGGCGTAACCGTTTGCTGTAGGCCGTGTCCGGAATGCAGGTTTACTCCACCATCTTCGTGTGATGTCGACTCGCCAGCGTTTGTACCGTGTTCAAAGCTTCGCGAAGACTTGCGACGAAACGCGTAACCTTCAGCGTATGGCGGAACGCCCGTCCATAACTGGCATACAGCTGCAACGACGGCGCCTCATACCCAGGCAGAATCTCTTGTAATGCATGCTCGTAGTCCGTTCCCTGCACCCTGATCCGGGGTAGCACTGCAATCCCGTGTCCATCGATTGCCCAGCGCGTCAGCACGTGACCGCTGTTCGAGCGCGCCCGCAACACCACCGGGACCGTCTCGCGCTTACCAAGCCGAGTGAAATGCCACTCACTTGAGTTCCACTCATTGACAGTCACCTGCTGACTGTAGCCGATACAGCTGTGGCCCTGCAGTTCCTGCGGCGTTTCTGGCGTCCCATGCTTTTCGAGGTATGCGGGCGCCGCGAACACAGCAGTTTCGACCCGCGCAATCGCCTGCTGATGTACCCGGTCGTTACGGATCTGTCGGTAATGGAGCGTCAGATCGAAACCGTCATCCACCGGATTGACCAGACTCTCGCCGACAACGAGCTCGATTTCGAGGCCGGGATTATCGCGCGCGAACGTCGAGACAGCTGAAGCCATCTCCGCGACGCCCAGGTCGATCACCGAAGCCACTCGCAACCGCCCCTTGAGGCGAGACGGTTCAGCCGCGACGTTATCCGGCAGGTCCCGCAATCTCGCCACGAGATCCGCATAGAGCGGGTAGACCTGCTCACCGGCTTCCGTGAGCCTGATTCGCCGGGTGCTTCGGAACAGCAGCGTCTGGCCAACCAGTTTCTCGAGCTGGGATACCCGCTCGGAGACGACCGACTTGGAAATGCCGATCACGGCGGCCGCCCGCGAGACACTTCGCATCTCGGCAACCTGTACGAAGGCCTCGAGGCACCTGAAGCGATCCATACGCATTTGTCCGGAAAAACAGAACAACGTGTTCCAAATATAACCCATTGTTCCAGATAAAGGCGATGAATAGGCTTGCCCGATCGCCGACCGTTCCTGGAGAGTCCCCATGTCGACCCCCACTCGCAATCCCATCCTGCATGCCGCCATGTGCCTGGCGATCTCCGGTGCTGTCGCACTGCCGTGTACCACCCTGGCTCAGCAGCCTCCCAGGACGGACGACGGCGCCAGCACCCGGCTTGACGCCATCGTCGTGACGGCCCGGCGGCGCACCGAATCACTGCAGGACACGCCCATCGCCATCAGCGCATTCTCGGCAGCCGATCTCCAGCGCCAGCAGGTCGACGACCTGCTTGATCTCAATGCCGTGGTCCCCTCCCTCGCCGTCTCCGAGATTACCGGCGCCGGGGTGGCCCAGATCTTCCTGCGCGGGGCCGGCCAGGACGACTCCCAGGCAGCCTCCGAGCAGCCGATCGGTATCTACATCGATGGCGTGCCTTACACGAAGGCGCCTGGTGCAATCCTCGACATTATTGAATTCGAGCGCGTGGAGGTACTGCGCGGACCGCAAGGCACACTGTACGGCCGCAATTCCACCGGCGGAGCCATCAAGTACGTCACGCGGCGCCCGTCCCTCGAGACGCCCCGCGTCGTCGCAGACGCCACACTCGGCAGCTTCGACCGGCTGGATGTTCGCGGCTCGTTTTCATCGCCGCTGACCGAGACGTTCGCAGTCAAGCTCGACGTGATCTCTCGTAGCAATTCAGGATTCGTGCGCGACGCGCTGGCCGAAGCCGGCGACGACCGGCCACGCCGCTACAACCAGACTGATCGGCAAAGCGCACGGCTGTCAGCACTCTGGGAGCCCGACGACCGCTTGAGCGTCTATGTCACCGCGGATCGTACGCTCGACAACGCCGGGCCACAGGCCGGAATACCCGCGATTTCCAGCCGACCGCAGGACAACCTCGTCGACGGGCGCATCAGCCAGGCCGCGCCGCTGTATGGTCCGAGGCTGGCCGCACCGACGCTGGCAGGTGATCAGACCCTCTCCGGCAGCGGCTTCATGGCCAACATCGAGTATGCGCTGGACAACTTCACGGTCACGACCATCCTCGGCTACCGCAGTTTCGACCTTTCACAGGCGAGCGACACCGACAGCGGCCCGAACGCCACCAACCTGGTCAACCAGCTCGGGCAGCCCATTGCCGAGCGCGGACCATCGTTCGACTATGTCCGCGACTGGTCCAACGATACGCTGACCGGCGAACTCCAGTTCGCCTCGTCTGATGCCAGCACCTGGCAATGGGTGGCCGGCCTGTTCGCCATGCGCGAGCAGAACGACAGCGACGACATTTTCGGCCGGTTTTCGGAGCCCGCAGGCTTTCAGTTCGCCTCGGGCTTCCAGCTCGACCAGCGTACCACCAGCTTCGCCCTGTTCGGCGAGGCCACATATCCGCTGACCGACGCGCTCGAGCTGTCACTGGGTGGACGATATACGCGCGATCGCAAGTCGCTGAGCCGCAGCCACTTCGGCGCACTCGGGCTGCCGCCCCTGGGTACGCCCTATGACCTCTCGACGAGTGACACCTGGTCACAGTTCACGCCGCGCGTGATTCTTGACTACCAGGTCGCCGAGCGCGTCTCGGTTTTCGCAAGTTTCGCCAAGGGGTTTCAGGCCGGCGCGTACCAGAGCTTTCCGTTCAATCCCGCGGTCGCCAACGTGCCCTTCGCGCCCACCAAGGTGGAGAACTATGAGCTAGGCATTCGCTCGCAATGGCTCGATGGTCTGCTGACCGCCAACCTCACAGCCTTCCGGGCCGATTACACCGACCTGCCCAGCACGGTACTGGCCAGCCAGGGCACTTTCGAGGTGCTGACCAATGACGTCCGCCTGCAGGGACTCGAACTCGATCTCAGCGTGCTGCCCACAGACAACTTCGCGCTGTACGTCAGCGCCGGGTGGACGGATGACAAGTTCCTGCGCTCAGTGGTGGCTCCATCGGCTGTGCCTGGCGCCACCGAGAACAGACTGAAGTATGTCGCTGATCTCACTGCACGTATCGGCGCGGAATATCGCGCCGATCTCGCCGAGCATGGCAGCCTGCGCCTGAACGCCAACCTGACGTACAACGGTGACTACTTCATGTCGACGGTCAACACCCCGTTCGCCTACCAGGACGCCTACACCCTGGTCGGCGCGGAGATGCGATACCAGACCGCAGATCAGCGCTGGTCGGTTGCCCTGGGTGGCCGCAACCTGACCGACAAGCTGTACCAGCGCCGGGCCTCCGCAGGCGGCGGCGGCGTCATCTACTTCGGTCCGCCGCGTACCTGGTACCTGACACTGCGCTACGAGTACTGAGAGGAGCCCGTCGGTGTCTGCACTGCTGAATGCTGCCCCCCGCAGAACTGGCCGAGTCCTGCCTCTGGCCTTTCTCGCAGGAATACTGATCGCGCCTGCCCACAACGGGGCGAACGGCGGCAGTGACGAGGCGGCATCACGCGACCCGATGATCCCGTCGTCCAGTCAGTCCGATGCGACAACGCTGCCGCTGGCGGCCGTCACTATCGTCACGGGCGAGCCGCTTCGGGCCAGACGGTTTTTTCAGGGCGCGATGAACATGCAACTGGCTCGCCACGTATTGGATGACCAGACGGCCCTGGCGCTCTCCGCGCATTTCGGACTGGCACTCGAGGCCGGCACCGCCGTGGACGTCCTGAGCCAGCCAGACGCGCCCGGGGCTGCGGTAGTGCGGCTCATCGAGGTCGCCGACGATCTGCCGACCCGGCGGCCGGCCTACGATGCGCGACTGATCGGACCCCTCGGCTTCGGGCTGCCGGTCAATGGCCTCGAGACGCGGCATGCGATTGCCAACAGTCTGGGGTTCGAGTCGACCGCCGGGGTGATGACCATGGCGTTTCCGCGACAGGATGGGAGCACATACGACGTTGGTGAATATCACCTGAAAGCGCCGGATGACGTGCTGGTGCTGGGCGTCGATCGTGGTCCCATGCAACCGATCGGGCCGCTCGATCCGGCGCTGGACATTGGCGGGATCGCGTACGGCAGCATGTTCGTCGCCGACCTGAAGGCCAACGGCGCGTTTCTGACCGAGGTGCTCCAGTATGAGCTCAGACGTGAAACACGGTTCGAAAGCGGGGGGCCAAACGGTGGTTTGCCCGGCCTGGAGCGCGGCGAACGGATTGCCTTTCAGCAGTGGTTCAGTCCTGGTGCGACCACCGGCTACCTCGTGGTGATGGCCCACCTCGATCACCCGGAACGCGCCGAAGCACCACGGGTGGTGGGACCCGCGCGAGGCATAGTCTCGTGGAGCTTCGAGGTCCGCGATCTCGACGAGGCCCTGGCGCGCTGGACGCGTTTCTCCGGCGAGACAGAACCCTCGGTGACTAGCATCTCGCTACCCCCTCATGGGCGCTATCGGACAGCGATGGTGGCGCTGCCCGACGGCACAAAAGTCGAATTCATGGAGCCCCAGTCGCCGGCAGCGTTGCCGTGAGACGCCTCGTGGTGAGTGTCGCCTGCGCTTTGCTCGCAGCCTGTCAGGGCAGTGCCGTGCCGGTGAGCGATGTGGCCTCAGAGCAGTCCGCCAGCGCGGAGGCGTGCGCGGTTTACATGATCATCAGCGGGGAAACCCTGGACCGTCGCAGGATGGCTGCGTACTCGGAGGCGCTGCTCGCGTCTGGCCTGTACCCCACGGTGGGTGGGCGGTACGTCAACCAGGCTCGCCCGTTTTCGGTAATCGAGGGCACACCCCCTGCCGACTACGTCACTCTGGTTGTGCGTTTCCCCGATGAGCACGCGCTGACCGAGTTCTGGTATTCACAAACCTATCAGCAGGAGATCCTGCCCCTGCGGATCGATCCGCCCGCAGCGAACTTCACCGTGACGGCGCACCGCAGTCATGAATTCGACGCGGACACGAGTCGCTGTGACTGAGTCGGCCAGGCTGTCTGGCCTCACGCGTTTCTGGAGACCCATGTGTTTCGAAGAACCTTCGCAGTTGTTTTGGCCGGTATCGTGCTCAGTGGATGCAACGCCACTCCACCGGTGACCTCAGATGGGCTCGCGCCCGTCTATCGGCAGTCCATTCTGGTCAGCGATCTCGAACGCTCGCTCACACTCTATCGGGATGTCCTTGGCCTGAAGCTGGGCAGAGTTTCCGAGACCGCTCCGGACTCCTATTCGTACACCTTCTTCGACATCGAGCCCGGTGCGATGCGGCAGTTCGCCTACCTTGACGGCGAGGATCGACGGGAAATCCTCGGCCTGGGCGAGGTCCCCGACCTTCCCGACACCGGCTATACGCCCCCTCGCCGCGTCGCGTGGGTCCAGACGGTCCCGGATGTCGAATCGGTCATCGAGCAGGTACAGGCGCTGGGGCTGGAGCTGATTTCACCTCGCGAATTCATGAGCCGGGAGGCGGGCCGTCCGGGACTGGAAGCCGGGGTGATCGACTTCGACGGGCATCTGATCCTGTTCTACGGGTTGAAACGGGTGGGGACGTAGGCAGAAACTCCAGCCGGGAGACCTGAGGAAGCCGCGTACGGAATCAGGAGACTGCCCGGCAGGACGCAAGTCCCGCCGGACACTATTCCCATCATGCCGCCTTGGTCAGGCTCGTATAGCTGTTGATCAGGTTCCGGTAGTCCGGAATGTGATTGCCGAACAGCGCGCCCAGGCCCTCAATATCGTTGCGCCAGTCGCGGTGTAACTCGCAGGCAACGCCAAACCAGCTCATCAGCTGCGCACCGGCCTGCGACATGCGGTCCCATGCGGCGTCGCGGGTGATCTCGTTGAACGTGCCCGAGGCGTCGGTGACGACGAACACCTCGAACCCTTCGGCGAGGGCCGAGAGCACGGGGAAGGCCACGCAGACCTCGGTGACAACGCCGGCGATGATGAGCTGCTTTTTGCCCGTCGCCTTCACCGCCTTGACGAAGTCTTCATTGTCCCAGGCGTTGATCTGCCCCGGGCGCGCGATGTAGGGCGCATCCGGAAACGTTTCCTTGAGTTCCGGCACCAGCGGTCCGTTGGGACCCTCCTCGAAGCTGGTGGTCAGGATGGTTGGCAGCTTGAAGTACTTCGCCAGATCCGCGAAGGCCAGCACGTTGTTCTTGAAGGTATCCGGGTGGATGTCCCGAACCAGGGACAGCAGACCGGTCTGATGGTCCACGAGCAGCACGACTGCCTGATTCTTGTCCAGGCGTTTGTATGACGTTTTCATGGTTCACCTCTGCAAGCTGTTGGCCCGATCGTCGGGCGGGTTGATGTGGCGCCAGCGAGTTTGTGTCGGCGTCAGCCGGCATCTGGGTTCGCTTCCACTTGCGGCCTTCTGTGATCGCTATACGGCCTGATAGGAAGCCTATTGCCGGGACAAGAACCTGTCTAGAATGCACTTTCGAACTCACCCTCCCAAAAATGGGAGTCTGGAGCGCTCGGTGCAGGATCTCAACGACCTCTACTACTTCGTGAAGGCGGTGGAGCACGGCGGCTTCACACCGGCGGGACGCGCCGTGGGTGTGCCGAAATCCACCATCAGCCGGCGTGTGGCCCTGCTCGAGGAGAGGCTGGGGGTGCGCCTGGTCAATCGATCGACCCGTCACTTCGTGCTCACGGATGTCGGCCAGCGCTACTTCAAGCACTGTCGCGCCATGCTGGTTGAGGCGGACGCTGCCCAGGAGGCGATCGACAGTCTCACCGTCGAGCCCGCCGGCATCATTCGGTTGACCTGTCCCATCGGCCTGCTCAACTTCCACATCGGCGAGATGCTCGCCGGTTTCATGGCCCGGTACCCGAAGGTCTCAATCCACCTGGAAGCTACCAACCGGCGCGTGGATGTCATCGGCGAGGGCGTGGACCTGGCGATCAGGGTGCGGCCGAGACCCTTGGAGGACAGCGACCTGACGTTGCGGGTGCTTTCCGACCGGGGACAGTGCCTTGTGGCCAGTCCGGCACTGATCGCGCGCATGGGCATGCCGGATCGCCCGGAGGATCTGAGCAGCTGGCCGAGCCTGAGCCGGGCCGTGCCACAGGAGAACCATGCCTGGGTGCTGGAAAATGCGGCTGGCGAGACCGTCACGGTTCGCCATACGCCGCGCTACATCACCACCGATATGCTGGCGCTGAAGTCTGCGGCGCTGGCAGGCATCGGGGTGGTCCATCTGCCCATCCTCATGCTGCCCGAGGAACTGGAAAGCGGCGCGCTGGTAAGCGTGCTGCCCCACTGGCAGCCGCCCAGAGAGGTGATTCACATCGTGTTTCCCTCCCGGCGCGGCATGCTGCCCTCGGTTCGGGCGCTGATCGATTTCCTTGCCGAGCGCTATCGCGTGTTCGAGGAGGACTAGCAGCCCTTCATTGACGGCACACCCGCGCCTAAGTGTTGGCGTGGCTGATATATTCGGGGTGCGCACTCGCTTGTTTTCCCGCGGAGGCTACTCATGGTCAAGCTGCTTTCGATACTGACAATGACGCTGATGGCGTTCGCTTCTGCGGCCGGAGGAGAGAGGGAAACAGCGGCCGAATCTGCTGCGCTGGATTGGCTCACCTATCTGGATGCTGGCGAGTACCTAACTTCGTGGACCAATGCGGGCGTTCAGTTCAAGGCGCAACTCACGCCGCAGGCATGGGAGGATGCAGCGTCCGGCGCCCGCGTGCCGTTGGGTGCATTGCGCAGCCGGACACTCAGGACTGCACAGTATGCGAACAGTCTCCCGGGTGCGCCTGACGGAGAGTACGTGGTGCTGGGATTCGACAGCTCTTTTGATAACAAAGTGGTGAGTGTCGAGACGGTGACGACCGTTCTGGAAAACGGCGAATGGCGTGTCATTGGCTACTTCATCAGGTAGCCCGAAAACGGTCCGATCCCGACGGCAGAACGAAGAACTCATTGCCGAAACGCTGGCTTTGGCCGCCAGATACGGACTGTATCTCGCAGGCGACATGGCCTTCAATGAGACGGGGCTGGATTTCAGAATCGGATTCGCGACTGACACGGCAGGGCAGGAATGGGTGCTGAGAATTTCGCGCCGCGACGATGTGCAGACCAAGATCGAACGCGAAGCGCGAATCCTGGATTTCGTGAAGAACCGACTTTCGGTCGCGGTGCCTGACTGGCACGTGCGTGGTCCTGATCTGGTGGCTGCTGAGGTGCGTTCCGACTCCGAGGGCACATAGAAGTCGGCATGGAAGTTTAGGACCTTGACGACAAATTAGGGCAGTAGCCGCTCAGCGAGCGAGAGGGTAAATTACTGGCTCTCATTCGCTCACATGTCAGCCGCCATGACCATCGAATCTCAACGTGACGTCGACCGCCTTCAGCGGGTCGGTAGCGTCGTCGCCCGGGTGCTCAAAGAGATGCTTGAGGCCATCGAGCCAGGCATGACCACGGCCGATCTTGACAACATCGGTCGCAGGCGCCTGGATCACTTCGGCGCACGATCCGCACCCCAGGTCACCTACAACTTTCCGGGTGCCACCTGCATCAGCATCAACGAGCAGGCCGCGCACGGCATTCCCGGCCAGCGAATCATTGCTCGCGGCGACGTTGTGAATGTTGACGTATCAGCGGAGTTGGACGGCTATTTTGCGGACACCGGGGGCACCCGTGTCGTACCTCCGTCGACCCCCGTCAAGGACCGGCTGTGCCACGCCACGCAGCTCGCACTGCGCGAAGCGCTGAAAGAAGCCCGCGCCGGAAACAGGCTTAACCGACTTGGCAAGGCGGTGGAGCGCGTTGCCAGGCGCCATCGGCTGAAGATCATCCGGAATCTCGCCGGCCACGGCATCGGTCGCAGTCTGCATGAAGATCCGCACAGCATAGTCGGCTACTTCGAGCCCAGGGATCCTCGGGTACTCCGAGAGGGCATGGTCATCGCAGTTGAGCCGTTTCTATCTACCAGGAGCACCTGGGTGGAGGAAGCTTCGGACGGCTGGACACTGGTCGGTGCCAAGGGCAACTTCTCCGCGCAGTACGAACATACCGTGATTGTCACGCGTGGCGATCCCATCGTGCTGACCGCGACAGCTTCAGCCTAGCACGGCGTCCGCGCTCGACGGTCACGGTGTCCGGCAGTAGACCGCTCAACCCCACCCGGTAGAAAATTGCGCCGCACGCACGGCGGGTGACAAGCCATGAGAGTGATACTTCTGGGGAATGCGGGCGCAGGCAAGAGCACCTTGGCCAGGGCGCTGATCGCGCGGCAACCGGCCGGGCGCCTGTCGCTCGACGAGGTGGCGTTCTGGGGCGGCACCGAAAGGCGACCGCTCGCCGACAGCATTGCCGATGTAAAGAGATTCATTGCCGACAACGAGCACTGGATCATCGAGGGCTGCTACGCGGACATCATCGAGGCGGTGCTGGAAGAGTGCGATGAACTCGTCTTTCTCAATCCCGGCGTCGAGACCTGTGTCGCGCACTGTCGGGCGCGGCCATGGGAGCCGGAGAAATTCAGCACGAAGCAGGCGCAGGCTGCCCACCTGGATCACCTGATCGCCTGGGTGCGTTCCTATGAGACCCGCCAGGACGAATACGGCCTGCCCAGGCACCGGGCGCTATATGAGTCGTTTTCCGGAACAAAGCGCGAACTCAATGATCCGACGCGCTACGATTCCATCTGAGGCTGACCCGTATCGACGGTGCGCCGATCGGCGATGTCAGGAGACGTCTGGCTGGATCGTGATCCGCCTGATCGTTTCAAGCACCCGCTCTGGCTGCGCATGCGCAACCATGTGGCCGATGCCGGGCCATCGTTCGATGCTGACCATCGGCAGGTCCTGCAGCGCACCCACGTGCAACTCGGGCTCGAGGATGGCGTCGTCCTCGCCGTAGATCACACTGACCGGTACGGCGAGCTGCGCGTAGCGCGAGCGATAGTGCTGCAGCCCTGCGTTGAGCGCGAGCAGGTCGCGGATGTTCGACATGACCTGTTCCGGGCGGCGTGCCAGCAGACCGCCACCGGCGGTCGCAAAATCCTCAGGTACCGGCTGGGGCTTGAAGATCCTGGCC
The DNA here is from genome assembly GCA_020832005.1 of Gammaproteobacteria bacterium. Lineage (GTDB taxonomy): Bacteria > Pseudomonadota > Gammaproteobacteria > Steroidobacterales > PWYM01 > PWYM01. The sequence goes on from JAFIFN010000020.1 coordinate 39,287, forward strand.
AGCGTATCGTCGGCGAAGTGCCGTGACGCCGGCACCGCGATCGTCCACGCCAGCAGCTGCTGGAACCAGCGGCGTTCGAACATCGGATTGTCCAGCGGGGTTTCCAGTTCGAACGGTGTTGTTGCCGGTGCCAGCAGCACCAGGCCAGAGACCATGTGCGGATGATCCAGCGCCAGGGCCAGGGCGACCGCCCCGCCCAGCGAGTGCCCGACGACCACCGCCGACTCGATGTCGAGCCGCTCCAGCAGTGCCGTGATGACGCCGGCCTGGTCGGCGATTGCCGGTGTGCGTGCCGGCGGGCGGGCACTGTATCCCGAGCCTGGTCGGTCGATGGCAATGACGCGGTGGCTGCGTGCCAGTTCGTCGGCAATCGGACTGAAGTTCCGGCTGCTGCCGCCCAGCCCGTGGATCAGCACCACGACCGGGCCGCGGCCCTGGTCGACGTAATGCATCCGCGCGCCCTCGACCTCAATGAAGGTCCCGGGGGGTGGCAGCTGTCGTTCCACGTCTTTCATCGTCACCACGGTATATGCCGGCAATGCGGCCAGCAGCATGAGCAGCAAGACGCCGCCCAGCACAAGCAATTGACGGAAGGTGTTCATTCTGAACGCGAAGGCCCCGGCGTCGCCGGGCCGGGTTCGAGCAGTGGCGCTGGCTCCAGCCTGTCTCCGCCTGTATTACGATACAGCCGCTCTTTGCCCGCCTGGCCGCTGCCGCTGGCCACCTCCAGCGCGAAGCGCTCGCTGTCGCGGCGGCGGATGTCCTCGGACACCTCGCGTGCCGCAATGGCGTCCACGCCCAGGGTCTGCAGGGCCTGCCGGCCAAACAGCATCGCGGATTCAAAAGTCTCGCGGATCTGAAAGTCGACGCCGCTGTTCTGCAGCTCGCGCGCGTGCTCGCGATCCCAGGCGCGCACCAGCAGCTGGGCCTGCGGGAACTGTGCGCGCACCAACTGCGCGATCCGTGTGGCCGCAACGGCATCGTCGATGCACACCAGGATCGCCCGGGCGCTGCCCGCGCCGGACGCTT
>JAFIFN010000184.1 GCA_020832005.1 Gammaproteobacteria bacterium
TCGTACGCGGCAGCGCATCGCTGTTCGTCATGAGCCTGGGGATGGGTGCGCCCCTGTTGCTGGTTGGCGCCTCGGCCGGCAGGCTGCTGCCGCGCGCCGGCGCCTGGATGAACGCGATCAAGACCTTCTTCGGCGTGCTGCTCCTGGCCGTGGCGGTATGGATGCTCGAGCGCATTCTGCCCGGCGCCGTGGCACTGGCGATGTGGGCAGGCCTGGCATTCATCATTGCGGTATTCCTGGGCGCACTGGAGCCGCTGGGCGAAGGTGTCGGCCCCGGACGGCGTCTCGGCAAGAGTGCCGGCGCGATGGCCGGTGCCTATGGACTCATCCTGCTGGTGGGTGCCGCAACCGGCGGCAATGACCCGCTGAAGCCACTGGCGAACTTCTCCGCCGGCGGCGGCGCACAGGTCGCCCAGCAGCTTGAGTTCCGCAGCATCAAGACCGTGGATGACCTGGAGCGCGAACTGCGCCTTGCCTCGGCGAACAACCAGCCGGTGATGCTCGACTTCACGGCAGACTGGTGTGTGTCGTGCAAGGAGATGGAGCGCAACACCTTCCCGAATCCGGCTGTGCAGGCCGCACTCTCAGGCGCGGTGCTGCTCAAGGCCGATGTCACGGCCAATAACGCCGACGACCAGGCCCTGCTGCGTCATTTCGGCATCTTCGGCCCGCCGACCATCGCCTTCTTCGATCGCAGCGGTCAGGAGATTGCCGGTTATCGCCTGGTCGGTTTTGTTGCCGCCGCACCGTTCGCCGAGCATGCGCGTGCGGCGTTGGCCAATTAGCACCGTGCCGGTACGCGACGACCTGGAGCGCCAGTCATGAAGCAGGGCGCTGGCGTCACCATCCTGCTTGCCGCGTGTGCCGTGGCAGGCTTTCTTGCGTTTCGCATGCTCAACGCACCCGCGGCGACGACCGCGCCCGACACGGTGCCGGATTTCGTACTCACCAAGACGAACGGTGAGGCCGGCGCCATCAGTGACTACCTGGGGAAACCGCTGGTACTGAACTTCTGGGCCACCTGGTGCCCCCCATGCCTGCGCGAGATCCCGCTGCTGGTAGACCTCGACGAGCGACAGGGCGAGCATATCCAGGTCCTCGGTGTGGCAATCGATCGGATGGAACCGGTGCTGGAGTTCATGGAGCGCCTGGCGGTCGCCTACCCGGTGCTGGTGGGTGAACAGGATGCGATGCAGGCCGCCGGCAGTTTCGGAGACGCCTTCGTGGGCCTGCCGTTCACGGTCTTCGCCGATGCGCAGGGCAACATTCTCGGCGTGCATACCGGCGAGATTCATGCCCCCGACATGCCACCGATCGAGTCGACCCTGCTCGCACTGGCTGCCGGTGAAATTACGCAAGCGCAGGCGCAGCGCGCGTTGTCAGACCTCGATCAGGCCACGCGCTAAAAGCGGCGCGCGGGAGCAAAAGTTCGGCAACTATTGCCGAACTGGTGGCGAAAAGATGTAAAATCTCAGCCATCGTGTCGACAACAAAGCTCTAAGAACGACGTTCATGGCGCACTTTCTGCTGCTCAACGGCCCCAATCTGAACCTGCTCGGGACGCGTGAGCCGGAGGTATACGGTCACCAGACGCTGGCCGAGATCGAGGCCAACCTGCGCTGGCTGGCCGGGGAACACGGCCATACCCTGTCGGCGTTCCAGAGCAATGCCGAACATCTCCTGATCGACCGCGTCCATGCTGCCGGCACCGAGAACGTTGACGCGATCATCTTCAATCCCGCTGCACTGACCCACAGCAGCATAGGGCTGCGCGATGCCCTGCTCGGCGTCGCCATCCCGTTCGTCGAGGTGCACATGAGCAATGTGCATGCCCGTGAGCACTTCCGCCACCACTCGTATTTTTCCGACATCGCCGCTGGCAGCATCGTCGGTCTTGGCGCGCTTGGCTATGAACTCGCGCTGCGCGCCGTAGAGACTCTGGTCTGAGGACAGGCTTCCCATGGATATTCGCAAGGTCAAGAAACTGATCGAACTGCTCGAGGAATCGGGCATCTCGGAAATCGAGATCACCGAGGGCGAGGAGTCAGTGCGTATCTCGCGCCACCCGCCACAGGGCAGCTATGCGCCGCCGGCCTACTACCCCCAGCAGTTCATGGCGCCGCCGCCGGCGGGCAGCGCGGCGCCGGCCCAGAGCCCTGCCAGCGAGCCTTCCTCGAGCACGATCAGCGAGGCTGCCAGGCCCAGCGGCACCGAAGTCACGGCGCCGATGGTGGGCACGTTTTATTCAGCGCCTTCCCCGGGGGCGAGAGCGTTCGTAGAGGTCGGCGACCGTGTCGACGTCGGCGATACCCTGTGCATCATCGAAGCCATGAAAATGATGAACCAGATCGAATCCGATGCGGCCGGTACGGTCCTGAGCGTGGAAGTCGAGAACGGCGAGCCGGTCGAGTTCGGCCAGGTGCTCTACGTCGTCGGCTGATCGCTGCCACTTCCTCCGCACCGGGCCCGATGGCCTGCAGGCGACTTAAAAATGCTTGAAAAAGTCCTGATTGCTAACCGCGGCGAGATCGCACTGCGCATACTGCGCGCCTGTCGCGAACTCGGCATCAAGACCGTGGCGGCGCATTCAACCGCCGATCGCAGTCTGAAGCATGTACTGCTGGCCGATGAGACCGTGTGTATCGGTCCACCAAAGTCGGTCGACAGCTACCTCAATATGCCGGCCCTGATCAGCGCGGCGGAGGTTACGGATGCCGTGGCCATCCACCCGGGCTATGGCTTTCTTTCCGAGAACGCCGATTTCGCCGAACGCGTGGAGCGCAGCGGCTTTACCTTCATCGGGCCGACGGCAGACGTCATCCGCATGATGGGCGACAAGGTCCAGGCCATCCGCACAATGAAGGCCGCCGGCGTGCCCTGTGTCCCGGGCTCTGACGGGCCGCTCGGCGACAACGGCGATGAGAACCTGCGCATCGCGCGTGAGATCGGCTACCCGGTCATCATCAAGGCCTCAGGCGGCGGCGGTGGTCGGGGTATGCGCGTCGTGCACAGCGAGGCCTCGCTGCTCAGCGCCATCAACCTGACGCGCAACGAGGCACTTGCGGCCTTCGGCAATCCGGAGGTCTACATGGAAAAGTTCCTGGAGCGACCACGGCACATCGAATTCCAGGTACTGGCCGATCACCATGGCAATGTCATCCACCTCGGCGAGCGCGATTGCTCGATGCAGCGTCGCCACCAGAAAGTCATTGAGGAGGCACCTGCGCCGGGTATCACGACCGAGCAGCGTGAGCGCATGGGCAAGCGCTGTGTGCGCGCCTGCGAGGAAATCGGCTACCGCAATGCCGGTACGTTCGAGTTTCTCTACCAGGATGGCGAGTTCTTTTTCATCGAGATGAACACGCGCGTGCAGGTAGAGCATCCGGTGACCGAGCTGATCACCGGCATCGACATCGTCAGGGAGCAACTGCTGATCGCGGCGGGCGAAAAGCTGTCCGTCAGGCAGAAGGACGTACAGATTCGCGGACATGCAATTGAATGCCGAATCAATGCAGAGGATGCCAAGACCTTCATGCCCTCGCCGGGCCAGGTCACGCTTTGGCACCCGCCCGGCGGCCCGGGTATCCGCGTCGACAGCCATGTCTACAGCGGCTACAGCGTGCCCCCCTATTACGACTCGATGATCGGCAAGGTGCTGGCCAGCGGCCAGGATCGCAGTTCGGCCATCGCGCGCATGAGTATCGCGCTGTCGGAAATGGTGATCGAGGGTATCCGCACCAATATTCCATTACACCAGGAGATCCTCTCGCACTCGGCGTTCCGGACCGGCGGCACTGACATCCATTACCTGGAAAAGCGCCTGGGCTTGTGAGCACCAGGGGCGTGTGGCGATGAACTGGCGCCAACTCGTCGTCGAGCCCCATGCCGAGTCGCTGGACGCCGTCGAGGCCTTCCTGAACGATGCCGGCGCCCTTGCGCTGACGCTGCAGGATGCCGGCGATGAGCCCCTGCTCGAACCACCGCCCGGCAGCAATCCCTTGTGGCAGCGCACACGCATTGTTGCGCTGTTCGGTGCTGATGCCGATCTGCCCGACCTGGCCGCACGTCTGCGTGCGCAGTTCGAAACGCAGGTGCACAGCATCGGTATCGATACCCTGGCCGATCGCGCCTGGGAACTGGAGTGGCGTAAAGACTTCAAGCCCATGTGCTTCGGCACGCGCCTGTGGGTTACGCCCGCCGACGGCCTCGACACACTGCCTGAAGATGCCATCGCGGTCGTACTGGAGCCCGGCCTTGCCTTTGGTACCGGCACCCACCCGACCACGGCGCTGTGCCTGCGCTGGCTGGATGCGCGCACGCTCGACTCGCAGCACGTGCTCGACTACGGCTGCGGCTCAGGCATTCTTGCGATCGCGGCCGCCCGGCTTGGCGCAGCCAGTGTCACGGCCACGGACATCGACCCCCAGGCCCTGCTGGCCACACGCGAGAACGCGCTGCGCAACGAAGTGGCGCATGTCAGCGCGGTGACACCCGAAACGCTCGCGCCCGGAAGCTACGATGTCGTGCTGGCCAACATCATCGCCGGTACGCTGATCACACTTGCCGACGAGCTGATCGGTCTGTGCCGTCCCGACGGCAACCTCGTACTCTCGGGATTGCTGCCGCGTCAGGTTGAGGCCGTATGCGATCGTTACCGCGGGCAGGTCGAATTCCTGCCCGTGGTCCAGCTGGGGGAGTGGTGCCTGCTCCACGGCACACGACGGCATGACGCGGTAGACTGACGCAGGCGGCGCCTGGCGCGCCCCAGTGCCGGTCGGCAGGAGACCATGTACACACGCTGCCCAGAGTGCCAAACGGCGTTTCGCGTCACGGCTCGCCAGCTCCAGCAGGCAGCCGGTCGGGTGCGCTGTGGCCATTGCGGGGCAGCCTTCGATGCACTGGTAAATCTCAGCGAAGAGCATCCCTCCGGGGTCTTCCCGGCGTTTGCGGCGCACACTGATGGCAACCGGGAATCCGGGGAAGACGCACAACCCGCTGCGCCAGTCATCGAGGTGTCGGAAAGCGAACAGGAATCACAGGAAATCGTTCTTGAAACCGGCAGTCACGAGCTCGATGACCTGCATGACCCGGCCAGCGAACAGGCACCGACGAGCGATGCCCCGGCTGCACGCGGCGATGACGGCGACCGTGCGACCGGCGCCGGGGAAGATGACGACGACTATGTACCCGAGATCGAGGACACAGGCATCGAGTGGGTCGTGCTTGATGACGAAACCGGCTCGCACTGGGCGCAGGGCGCGTTGGCCGGCAGTGACGCAGATGAACAGTCCGGCACAGGCGATGAACCAGCCACCGGGGACCTCGAGGACACCCTGAGCAGGGAGGCCTCGGCGCTGCTCGGCGATGACCCGTCACTGAGTAGCGGCAGTTTCTGGGCAGAGCCACTGGCAGAACAACCCTCCGACCCACTCAGCGACACCGCCACGCACTTGTGGCAGCCTCCCGACGACCCGGGTGAGTGGGGCACAGACGCGGAAGATGAAACGCTGCAGGAGGAGACCAACGGGGACGAGTTGCCGATGCTGCTGCCCGCCGACGCTGAACGGGCCGACGCTGAACCCGGCCAGACGCGCAAGCCCAGAGAAGACTTCAACCGCCCGGAGGTGGCTGAGCATGAGGCAGTCACTGACTTTGCCGTCGAATCGGATGCTGGCGAGGAGATTCACCTATATGACGACCTCGACCTGGGTGACGACCTCGAGCCCGGTGACGACCGGAAACCTGATAACGACCGGGTGCCTGGTGACGCAAGCGAGTTGATTGGGTCAATCGCCTCTGCGGCGGACGCCGAGCAGGAGGATCAAGCGACGCCCCCTCCCGAACCAGCACCAGCGCCAGCGCCGCCGCCAGCGCGACCGATTCCGCACGAACTGCCAT
>JAFIFN010000185.1 GCA_020832005.1 Gammaproteobacteria bacterium
CCCCGGCCGGCGGCCGCCGGCGGACCTCCCAGGGTTCTGCACCCGCGACGACGACCATGGCGTAACCGGTTCGGGTCTGCAGTCCCATGGCGTCGGGGGTGGCGCGCGCGTGGTAGATCGTGATCTGGGGAAGCTCGCCAACTGCAGCGAAACAGGCAGCAACGGTGTCGTACTGGCGCCAAAGATCGAGATTTCGCCGCGTTTCGTCGTCGCACTGCACCGCGACGGCCGGGGTGCCTGTCGGCGCGCCAGAGTCATTGAGCCTGGTGGCTTCGTAGCGCTCGCCACTCTGGCTGATACGGAGAATCGGCATCGAGCGATCGTAGTAGTCGCCAACGAACGGGTCCGGCGCCGCGCTGGCTTGTGTGCCCGGATTCGAGTCGCTTCGCCCGCAGGCGGACAGAGCGGCCAACATAACCAGTAACAGCAGGCCTTGGAAGACGGCGCGCAGTGATTTTCCCGGCATGACCTTGCTCCCGTGCATGGATGAGCCCCGAGCATGCGGTGTGCGCCAGGACAGTGCATCGACATTTAAGGGGAGATAGCGGCTGATAGCGGCAGTTTGCCGTGGCCAACCCGCATCAAGGCGCGACATCATGCAACTGATTCTCGAAGGTCAGCGGCCAAAGCGGCGAGCGGTTCCGCCGTGCTTGGGAGCGCAGTAAGGGCGTAGGGATTGAGGAACTGACGCCCCCAGAAGAAATTGCGCTCGGTCGTCGAGAGCTCTGCCTCATCGCAGATTGAAGTCCAATTCTCCGCAATGCAGCAAAGTTGCGATTCTACGGTTTCGATTGCCGTGTTCTGAGCCAAGAGGAAGCGGTGAGCTGCATCAATACAGGTCGAGATCCGGCTGGCACGGTTATCACCTGTGATGAGCATGGCCTGGCTGGCCTCCTGCCCTGACCTTCCCTGTGGGCAGATATCATGGGCCGGAGTGAGGGGGAGCGCTTCGCCATCCCAGAACGCAGCATGGTTGCGAGCATGGTGAGGGCCGACACCATCATTTTGCGCTGCCAGCCGTCGTTTGCTTTCATGCGGTCAAAGCGTTCGACAAGCAACACGTCCTTGCCCGCAGCCTTCGCAAGAGAGACCGGGGCGGCGTCGATGCCGCAGAGCGCCGCAAGGCGCATGGCGATGAACTCAGCTTTGACGACGCTGTAGACATCGGAAGACGACGAGAACTTGGCGACATGCTTGACGTCGCCATTCTCAATAAACGCCTTGGGTCGCGCGCCGCCACCGGTTGATGCCTTTCTCATCGCTGTCGAAGAGCTTGACGCCGACAAGCGCTGCGGCCTCGAACATGATGCCGATCTCCACCTTGGGGTCGCCCTTCTCAACGCGCTGGAGAGTGCTGCGGGCAATGCCCAGGCATTCAGCCAGTTCCATCTCGGTCATTTTCCGCTGCTTGCGTCCGTGACGGATCATTTTGCCCAGCAAGGCGATTCCGTCAGAGGTGTAGCGTGCATAGGTGCGCTTTCAACAAGATTGCCCGGCACGTAGGGCATATCTAGGCGATATGCCTTCATCATCGGTCATGCCAGGCAAGTGACATGGCTTTCTCTCGGGCTTCAATGCCGGCATTCTCAGGCTGAGTGGCTCGGCATCGGGGTGACCTTCAGCCACCATCGTCGAATCCGTCGACGAGCGGACGGCTCCAGGGGGGGGGGACATGTCGAGTAATCCAGGTTTTATCGACATAAAGTCTTGATGTGTCGAAGCCATCGACATAAACTGGCTGCCGGCCCCAAATATGTCGACGAAACGCGAAAATATAGACATGAATTGGCGTCCCGACAAACCCCATAACCGCCTGCCTCCGCTCCCCCCCGCGACAGAGCAGGTGGAGTCCCGTGCAGTGCTCAAGGCGTGCATCCCGGCTCGTGCGGCGTTGGCGCAACTCAGGCAGGCCGGGGAGTTGCTGCCTGACCCGGGGTTGCTGATCAACCTGCTGCCGATACTCGAAGCCCGCGACAGCTCTGAAATCGAGAATGTCGTGACCACCACCGACAGGCTGTTCCGCCATGCCCAGCAGGAAAGCGGTGCCGATGCGGCTACCCGGGAGGCGCTGCGCTACCGGACTGCGCTCAACCAGGGCTTTCAAGAGCTGACATCCCGGCCCCTTGGCACCGCCACCGCGATCGAGCTGTGCAGCGTCATCAAGGACCGCGAGATGCAGATCCGGCGAGTGCCGGGTACGGTCATCGGTAACCCGGCCACGGGTGAGGTGATCTACACGCCACCCGAGGGCGAGACCGTCATCCGGGACCTGCTGAGGAACTGGGAACGGTTTATCCATGCCGAGGACGACCTGGACCCGCTGATCAAGATGGCCATCAGCCATTACCAGTTCGAGGCTATCCATCCCTTCGTCGACGGCAACGGGCGGACCGGGCGCGTGCTCAACGTCCTGTATCTGATCGAGCGGGACCTGCTGACGCTGCCCATCCTCTACTTGAGCCGTTACATTGTGCAGAGCAAGGCCGATTACTATCGGTTGCTGCTCGGGGTGACATGTGACGAGGCGTGGGAGGAGTGGATCCTGTATATGCTCGAGGGCGTCGAGCAGGTCTCCGGTTGGACCTGCAGGAAGATAGCAGCCGTGCGGAGCCTGATGGAGCAGACCGCCAGTCATCTACGGATGCGCCTGCCCAAGATCTACAGCCATGAGCTGCTGCAGGTGATTTTCGAGCAGCCCTACTGCCGGATCAGCTCCCTTGTCGAGCGTGACATCGCCAAACGGCAGACGGCGTCGTTGTATCTAAAGCAGCTTGCCGAGATCGGCGTACTACGGGAGCAGGCCGTGGGCCGGGAGAAGCTGTTCGTGCACCCGAAGCTGATGCGTCTGATGACCCACGAGAGCAACGACATCGTCCCGTACCCGTCGTCATGAGTAAGTTCGGCTTCCACATCCTGACGCGAACCCCCGCCAGGCACTTGGCGGCAAGTCCCCGGAGGTGATTGAAGTCCAGGCTAGCGGGCTGAGGGAAGCGGCCGCGTTGAAACGGAGGATAATGGCAATGGAAGCGTCCCCATCACGACATGATGACCCGCGCCAGGCCAGGCGCGTCGTCCGTCACTATTCCCGGCTGGCGCCGGCTTATGACCGGCGCTGGGACCGGTACTCTCGCGGTTCGCTCGGCAAGCTGGTGGAGCGCCTCCATTGTCCGGCGACGAGCGGCTCCTCGATGTTGCCTGTGGTACCGGACGGCTCGAGAGCCTGCTCAGGCAGGACCACCCTGAGCTTGATGTCACTGGCGTGGACCTTTCGCCACACATGATCGAGGTCGCGCGTACGCGGTTGCCGGAAGATGCACATACACGCTGGTACCACGGCGTACTCGAGACGGTGAAGCTGCCCGAATCCTCGTTCGACGTGGTGACCTGCAACAACGCATTCCACCTGTTTCCCGAGCAACAGGAATCGCTGCTGAAGATGGCCCGGTTGACGCGGCCTGGCGGCGTGGTTGCGATCGTGGATTCGTGTCGGGAATACCCGCAAATCAGTGCACTCCAGCTGGTCGTGCGGCTTGGCGCCGGGCAACGGCGCAGGATCCTCACCCGCGCCGAGCTCAGCACCATGCTGGGCAACGCCGGCCTGTCAAGTCTTCCAGTACAACCGCAATCCTGAATTGCCGGTATTTCTGGATCCGGAAGAACGCTGAAACAGGTTCAAAATCGCCCGGCTGGCGGCGCTTGTGCCGACACCGAGAGTCCATCTGACCTGTACTCCGGCCTCCCGGCAATTCGCCACCGCGCTCATGGCCGGCTTCCTGGACCAGATCGCCGCCCGCCTGACCACCGATGCGCAGGCCGTCGCCACCGCGATGGACTGCGACTGAGTCCCGTGCCGGATACCCCTAGCGCCTGATCGGCGAGTTGAAGGGCCAGTTGACTGCCGCCTCCTCGTTGTGCGGCGTCAGGTGGATCGACTGCACATTCATGGCCAAGGCACCGCCGGGCGCGTTGCGCGGCCCCGGGCCTGCGCCCGCTACGCGCAATTCCACCCTCACGTTGGCGCGGGTCCGGGCTTCCCGGTAGACCTGCGGCATGGCCGCAGCCTGGTCCCGTGGCAGCGCGAGGTACTGGTATCGGTCAGCATTGGGGAATTGCATGACGTGGCGGTAGGCGTGCCGGGCACGGTCGCCTGCGGTCCCCCGACGACCCGTCACGCCGAGCCTGAACAGCGGCTCAATGTAAATCACGGTGCCAGGTTCGAAGGCGCTCAGCTTGAAGCGCTCCGTCTCGAGGTCATAGTGGAGAAACGTATTGGTATGGATCACGTAGGTCGCCTCGGGGTCCACGGACTCGAAACTCCTGCGCAGCCGCTCGGCCTCGCGCCTGGCAACGGTCGGCTTCTCGAACTGCGGCGCGGTCCACACGGCATCAGTGAGCTGACCGAGAGCCTCGAAGTCCGGCGTGGTGCCGGCCGCGTGGTGGTAGAGGAAGAAGCCCAGCGCATCGTCGAAGTCAATGGGGCCCGCCACGGGCGCCGTCACCTCCGCGGCGGCCACGCGGAAGGGCCGGTTGGGCAGTGGCCGATTGCGGACGAACCAACTCTGGTGATTGCGGCCATCAAGGCTCACGGCCTCGACCATGACACGCACCGCCTTTCTCCGCTCCTCGTGGTGGGGCACCGTGTCGACAAAGCGGAACGCCACGGTGGCCATGATGTCGGAGTATGTGGTCTCGGGTTGCCGGCTGGCGTCCGAGGGCATGCGCTCGTCAGCGACGGGCACGAAGCGGGCCTGCTGGTGGTTGATGAACTCGAGGTTGCGGTTGTAGTGCACTTCCTGGCCGTGGCCGTAGGGGAAACGCCATTCGGGATCGTGGGTGAAGGGATTGAAGCTCATCACCGTGTCGCCCCGGAAGAGATGCAGGTCGAGTCGTCCCGAACCGCGCGCGTAGGTCATCATGGTCACGGTGGCGAAGGCGTACAGCCCCTGCGGGTCGACGTCCTCGTAACGCTGGCGAAGCTCGGCCGCCAACCGTGCCCGGACCTGCGCTTGCTCCGCGGGCGGCGCGCGCACCACTTGCAGGTGCTTGCCGGGCGATGCCGTCGAAGTCGACTGGCTCCCCGGAAAGCTTGTGATATATCAGGAATACCGTCATTGGATCGACGGGCTGCGGCTGCTGCGCTGCAGCGGGAGCCGTCGCCAGCGCCACGCCCAGCATGGCGAACACTGCCACCAGAACCGACCTTGTCATCGTCTCTCTCCTGTCGTCCCGTTGCACCAGAATCGCAGCCACAGGTTGACCCGGCCGGGTGGGGCCGCGCATCGATACTTAACGTGCTTTAGGAGGGTTTAACGCGGGTTTGGCGGTGCGCGCACCTGCCCGGCGGAGGATTGCGGCGGCCACCGACGAGGCCTGCGGCGGGGTTTCTCGGTGCGCTGGAAGGGTGATGATGTGGTGTGGCGGCCCAACGTAGTTACACGGCTGGCCCCCTACGACCGCGACCTTCCGGAGATGCGTGAAGGCGAGCCGCCGCCGGAGTCGTTGTTTCCGATCGTGTGGCGGGCCCCGGGGGGCGACGGGTCGAAGCGCTACTGACGGCTGGAACGAACCAGGCTGCCGAAGTTGAGATAGATGGCACTGCTGCCTTCGCTGGATCGGCCTTAGCCGGGGAACAGCCGACCGAGCGGTGCGAGACACTGAGATAAAGCGCACCGGCATAGATCAGATCCTCCAGATCGACGTCCGAGCGCTGCTCCCATACGTTCCCTGCTTCCGGGCTGATGCCCAGGTAGGTCGGCAGGGAAAACAGCTGCTGGGTGTTACCCATGCGGCGCATCAGCAGGCTGCGCGCCAGGAAGACCTGCCGTCCTGACAAGCGTGCTGTTGGGGGTCTGCTGACCTCCGGGCGGAAACCTTGGGGCACGC
>JAFIFN010000021.1 GCA_020832005.1 Gammaproteobacteria bacterium
CCTGCCCCCCGGGGGCTGTACCTGGGGGTGGGGGGGGGGGGGGGGGGGGGGGGGTCACCACTGCCGCCCCACGGCCGCCGCTGCTGCCGCCACCGCAACCACCGAGCAGCACGCTGCCCGTGAGTACAACCGCCACGGCAAGCCCCGACAGTGCCCAACGCCGACGTGGCATATGGCATTGCCGCCCGGTCATCTCTTGTGTGTCCATGTTCCTGTCCTCGCTCATCTCAAAACACCAGCGCATCGGCCAAGGGACTCTCAATGACGAAGCGCACCCCGTCCTCGCCGTCTTCGATGAGCACCTCGCTGCCGGGCGCGAAGTCGTTGATGACATCCAGCGTGCGCTGCAGCAGCTGCCACTGGTTGTTCTCCAGGCGCTCGAAGCGCGTGATCAGCGTCCCGTCCGGGCGCATCTCCACCACGGCGCGTCGCAGCTCGCCAGCCGTGACGCGCACCTGCAGCGTGCCATCCTCCGCGACCGCCGCATCTGCCCCCGCGACACGGCTGTTGATGCGCGCGACCAGCGCCTCTTCGGCGTCGCGCACCTCATGCAGCGCAAGACCATCGGCGCGCGCCTCGATGGTGTAGGCCAGACCGGCTTCGGACTGGGCTTCGGTGATCACCGTCGGCAACCCTTCCGCATCGCGCAGAATGCGGGTCTCGCTGTCGGGCAGCTCGATCAGGGCGCTGGTCTCGAACAGCAGGGTGCCGCCTTCGTCGAAGGCAGCCAGGAACTGCTGTGCCGCCGGCGGCGATGCGCCCTCGCCGGCATGCAGCAGCACGCTGATCTCTGCGCTGACCGCTGCATCGCCAGCGCTGGCCGCCAGCGGCTCGCTCTCAACGACCAGATCCGCGCCCGGGTCCGCGCCGCCATCGCCACGCTCACGGCTGAAGCACTCGACCTCGATACAGACCACGCGCTGGCCGGCCGAGGTCGTGAACTCGCGCTCGCCCGGCGGCTGCTCGCCGTTGCCTCCCCCGTTGCCGTTACCGCCGCCGCCTGCCGCCACCCCGTCGTTGAGCGCCAGCAACCGCAGGCCGCCATCCGTCGCATCGAGCGCGAACTCGAAGCCGGGCTCCAGACCGAGCAGTTCGATCTGCTCGAAGCTGCCGATGACGTTCGCACCCTGGGGCAGCAGGTCGAAGGTATCGCCCTGCTGCGGCGCATAGCCGCCGCCGAAGCGCACGATCAGCCGCGCGCCCTCGTCGATCGTCAGCACGCCCGTCACGCTCAGCCCGTCCTGCTGCTCGGGCGCTGGCCCCTCGATGTCCAGAACCAGCACGGCACCGGTCGTGAACGTGACGTCACCGTCGAAGCTCAGTACCCCGGGTTGCGTGCCACCGAGCGGCGCGCCGCTCGACAGCGCCATCACCGCGCGGCTCATACGCACGGCGCCGAGGGTGGCGGGTGACGCCTCGGGCGCATCGCCTTCCGGAGCCAGCGGCGTCAGAGGGGTTTCGAAGGTGATTCCCGGATCTACCGTACCCCGGACAATGGTGGATGGCGCTAGCAACGTGCCCGTACCGCGTACTTCCCCCTGGGGACCGACCACCATTGTCTCGGTCACGGCAACGAACCCGTCATCGGCCACCTGGAGGTCCCCGGGTGGCTGCTCTGCTTGCGGAATCTGCGGGCTGTCAGAATCCCCGCACAGACCGTCCCCGCCCACGCACATGAACTCGGTGTGAACCTCGGATGTCTCGGCGCCGGCAGGCTCACCGACTCTCCGGCGGCCGACCAGGACAGACCCGCTCGCGCCCCGGTCCCGACCGATCAGCAGCGTGCTGCAACGCAACTCCCCGCCCTGTCCGACCAGCAGCGAACCGTCGCCGCCCGCGCCAACGACGCACTGGAATGCCGTCGTCAACCGGGCTTCATTGGGCGTCTCGTCGGTCTGCGGCTCGACGATCAGTGTCGATCGTCGGCCGCTGGCGTGTACGTCGGCCACTGTGACGAAGCCGATGCTGCCCGGCGCGTCGGCGATGAGCAGCCGCGAGGGTGCCTCGGTCTCGCCAATACGTGCCAGACCGCCGTCCCTCACGGACAGGTCGGCCGACAGCCCCACCGCCCCGCCGACGCTGACTGTGCCGGCCACCTCGAGCCGGGTCGGGTCCTGCGCTCCGCCGCCCACCACGGCGACCTCGGCGTCACTGCGAAGTACGCCAGACAGCTCCCCAGCCGGGAGGATACGGGTGCCCAGGTCCAGGCGCCCGCCGACCTCCATGCGCGCCCCGTCTTGCAGCTCAAGCCGCGCCCGCTGACCGGCACCGACGGTCACCGAACCCGATGCGCGCCAGGAAAAATCGCGCTCGTCGGCGAAAGCCAGCCCGCCGCGGTCGAGAGTCACCGAAGAGAACAGGTCGACCTGCGGCGTGAGCGTATCCCCGATGATCGCGTCGACACTCACCATCTGGCTGCGATCACGTAGCTGTATCTCGCCGCTCGCATCCCGGCCCACGCCCAGCGTCACGAAGACGACCTCGGCATCCTCGACCTCCACGACGCCCGGTGCCTGTTCGCCCACCAGCAGCTGCCCGCCGGAGAGTACGCTGTCGCCGAACACGCCAAGCGAGGCGTCGTTAACCGCACCGACGATGACCGAGTCGGCCTCGAGGGTTGCCTCGGCCTCCACGAACACGCCTGCCAGCTCGGGGAGTTCGAACTGCGAGGGCGGCAGGTGCCCGATGACGAGCTCCGATGTCCGCAGCGACCCGCCTGGCAGCCGCAGGAAACTCTCGCCACCGACGGACAGGCGGCCTAGCAGTTCGAGCGCCGATTCGCGGAAGGTCACATCTCCCCGCTCGATGCGGCTACGCCCGGACTGGCGCGCACCGACGGTTACCTGGTAGCCGCCGTTGATATCGAACAGTGTCTCGTCGCCCTGGCCGGGTACACGCGAGGGGTCCCAGTTCGTGGCCTCGGCCCAGTCGCCGCCGAAGTCGGCGGTCCACCGCAGTACCGGCGCTTCGCCCGGCACCGCCAGCACGCTGCGCACATGGCCTTCGGGGGCTTCGAAAAAGCAGCGCAGCAGCACGTCCTCCCCAGCGACGGCAGGCGCCGTCGCGAACTGGCACTGCGTATCACCAAACACCGTGCCGTCGTCGAGCAGCGTCAGCACTCGCTCCCGAAAGAAGATGCGCGTGGGCGAACCGACCCCGTTGCTCGCCTGCGCCAGAAGGCCCCCGCTTTCCAGCAGGCCATGGACGGTGACAAAGGTGAACGCGCGGCGGTCCAGCAGGGGAAGCACGGTGCCATCAGGGTCCACGCGCTGCCAGGAAGGCGAATCGAACTGTGGGAAGAATGCCGCGCCCGGCAGGGCAGGCACGCGCAGTCCGATCAGCACCTGGCCACTGCCGTTGATGTAGGCGCCACCACCTGCGTTGTTGCCGCTCAACCCTGCACTCGCAGGCGCCACTCCGCGCGTCGCGGTGAGCACGGCACTGAATGCGCCCGTACGAGTGAAATCCAGCTCATACTGACCGCTCGCGACCACGCGCGTCTCGGCGCCGTCGATTTCGTAGCGCCAGTCCACGCGCTCGCTGGTAACGAATCCGTCCTGCTCCTGCGCCAGCACCGTGCGTTCGCGCACCAGCAGCAGCACCCGGTCGGAGTGGGCGTGCTCGAAGGTCCGCACGATCTGGCGGTCACCGACCTGAGTGCTGCCGGTTTCGATTTCCTGCAGCAGGGACTCGCCATCGGTGACGAAGAAGCGGTTCGGGTTGGAGGTCCTGAGCACAAAGCGCTGCGACAGCGACGCCTGCGTGGCGCGGACGTTACCGCTGCCAGGATCCTGGACCGTGCGCAGAAACAGTCCGCTCGCCGAGACCGGCAGCACGCTCAGCGCGCCGTCGGCGTCCATGCGCAGTACGCGCGGCACCAGCGGACCACCGCTGCTCTCGCGCAGCTCCGTCGTCAGCACCAGAGCGCCGTCGCCAAGAAACTGGCCAGCGGCTGCCGAAAGTATGCCCAGGGTGCTGCCGTCGGCGGCCACGAGCGTGTCGCCGGACCTGAACAGCTCTCGCACGTTGCCCTCGCTGACCAGCAGGTAGGCGGTGAAGCTGTTGTCGCCCGGCTGCTGCGAGAAGGCGCGCATGAACAGCGTGCCATCGGGGCGGGCCGAGAGCAGCTCCGGGAAGCGAAAACCCAGCGGCAGCAGGTCAGGCAGCGGCACCTGCACGAATCCGAGCGGCTCCTCGGGGGATTCCTGCTGGGCGGCGGCGGGCGACAGCGCAGCCAGCGGCAGCAACGCCATCAGGGCCAGGACACTGAGCCAGCGGGGCCCCCCCCCCCCCCGGCGGGCGGGGGGCCGCGCCCGCGGGGGCGCGGCCTGGGAATTCGGACGGGGAGATCACGACGGTAGGCATGGCTGCTCACTCTTCCAGGTCAGAGACGCTTGTCGGCTCAGCGGGACAATGCTCGGTGCACAAGCAGTTGAACCTGCTGGTACATGTCCAGTCCTGACGAAATTCCTACCTTTTTCCGACTTTCGTCGGCTGGCCGCGCATTGACGCCACCTGGAGGGTCGGCTACCGTCCGCGGTGACGGTGCTTCCATTGGAAGCTAAGAGGGAATACCGGTGACGGCCAGCGCGGCCTGAATCCGGGGCTGTACCCGCAACTGTAAGCGGCAAGCCTGACATCGTGACGCCACTGGATGCTCTGCATCCGGGAAGGTGATGTCCAGGCGCTTAAGCCGCAAGCCAGGAAACCTGCCGTCACGTCGCTGAACTCCGGGGCGGGTTTACCCCTGAGCTGCGTGGGATCGTTCCCCGTTTGAGGCGACAGGAGATACCGGGCGCAGTGGCCCGGTCTTTCGCCGCTTGAGCCTGCTCCTGAAAGGACCGGCCGCGGCCACGCCAGCGGAGAGAACGCAGCAGTGAGCCACATCCGACGCCACGTCAGCCGGCCTCATACATCGCGTGGCCTGAAGGCCTTCGCCGGGGCACTCCCCGCGACTTCGCTGCGTTGCCGTGTCGCCGGGGTGCTTGCAACTCTGCTGCTGTCCGCTGCTGCGCTGGCTGAATCCACGCTGCCTGACCGACCCAATGTCGTGTCGCTGGACTACTGCGCCGACCAGTACGTGCTGGCACTGGCTGACCGCGCGCAGATCCTGGGCATCTCGACCGGACCTGACGACGAGTTCAGCGCCCTGCGGGCCCAGGCCGTCGGCGTGCCGCGAGTGCGCGATGTCAGCGAGGACGTCCTGGCGCTGCAGCCTGACCTGGTCGTGCGCGTCTACGGGGGCGGTGCAAGGACCCAAGCCTTCTACACACGCCTGGGCATCGCCACGCACCAGGTCGCCGTAGCCAATGATTTTGCCGACGTGCGCTCGGCCATCCGCGAGACTGCCCGCGCGCTGGGTCACCCGGCGCGCGGCGAAGCGCTGATCGCACGCATGGACAACGCACTGGCGGCCGCCGCGCGCGGGAGCTCGGCGCCGCAGGCCCTCTATGTCACGCCCGGGGGTGTCACGACCGGCGCGGGCACGCTGATGCACGAGATCCTCGATGCGGCAGGCTTCGTCAATGCGGCAGCCGCGACCGGCGGGCGCGGCTGGCAGAGCCTGCCACTGGAGTCGCTGGTGGTCTCGCCCCCCGAACTGTTCGTAACGGGGTTCTTCGGCATGCGCGCAGGCCACGTCGAGCACTGGACCACCGAGCGCCATCCCGTGCTGCGCGATCTCTTCCGGCACACCCCGACCATTCACCTGGACGGCGCACTGCTGTCGTGTGGCGCCTGGTTCATGGCCGAGGCAGCACTTCAGGCGCGCGAGCAGGCCGACGCGCTGTTCGACGCCCCCATCGAAGCACGCAGGTGAATCTCTACACGCTCAACCTCGCCATGGCGGCCGGCGCTGTGGGGGTGATCGTGTTTGCCTGCCTGTTCGGCAGTGCCCCGGTCAGCGTCAGCGACTCACTGCTCGCATTCATCGGCCAGGCGCCGGAGCCGGTGCAACTGATCGTGCTGGAAATCCGTCTGCCGCGCGCGCTGGCCGCCTTTGGCGTGGGCGCGGCCCTGGGTGCCAGTGGTGCATTGCTGCAGGCGTTGCTGCGCAACCCGCTGGCCGATCCGGGGGTGCTGGGCATCTCGGCCTCGGCCGCCCTGGGTGCCGTCGTGGCGATCTATTTCAATGTCACGATCCTGGGTGCCTTCGGGCTTCCGGTGATGGCCATCGCGTTTGCTGGCGGCGCGATGCTGGTGCTCTACATGCTCGGCGCCCGAAAGCTCTCGGCGGTGCAGCTGATTCTCGTTGGCGTGGGCATCTCCAGCTTCGCAGGCTCGCTGACGGCGCTGGCAATGAATCTCTCGCCCAATCCGTTCTCGCTGGCCGACATGGTCAACTGGCTGCTGGGCTCGGTGGCCAACCGCTCGTTTGCTGATCTGGCGTTCGCCGCACCATTCTGGGCGGTCGGTGCCGTGCTCGCCGCGCTCGTCGCGCCCGGCCTGCGCGCGCTTGCGCTGGGCGAAGACACCGCCTACACGCTGGGCGCCGATCTCGGGCGTATCCGCATGCTCGCGATCGCAAGCTCCGCCTTGCTCACCGGTGCGGCCGTGGCCATCGCCGGCGCGATCGGCTTCGTCGGCATCGTCGTGCCACACCTGGTGCGGCCGCTGGTGCGGCATGATCCTGGCGACCTGGTACTGCCCAGCGCGCTGCTTGCCGGTGCACTGCTTACGCTGGCCGATACCGGTATCCGCCTGCTGCCGTTCACCCAGGAACTCAAGCTTGGCGTGGCCGCGGCGCTGATCGGCGCGCCGGCATTCATCTGGATTGCGACACGGCTGCGGAGCATCGGCCGATGAGCGTGCTTTCGCTCAAGCAGGCCTGCGTCGACCTCGACGAGCGTCCCATCCTGCGGGACATCGACCTGCGGGTCTCGGCCGGTGAGTTCGTCGTGCTGGTCGGTCCGAACGGTGCGGGCAAATCAACGGCGCTGCGTGCCGCGCTGGGGCTGGTGCCACTGACCTCGGGCAATGCCTGTGTCAATGGCAAGCCGCTGACCTCGCTGGGCGCTCAGGCGCGCGGTCGCCTGCTCAGCTACCTGCCGCAGCAACGCGAACTCGCCTGGCGTCTGCGCGCCTGCGACCTCGTCGCACTAGGCCGGTTCGCCTATGGCGGCGCGCCCTATGAGCGGCTCGCCGCGCAGGAACGCGCCATCATTGATGAGGCGCTGGCACGCGTGGACATGACTGCGCTGGCGCAGCGCAGCGTGGCGACCCTGTCAGGCGGCGAACAGGCGCGTGCGCACCTGGCGCGCGCGCTGGCCACGCGTGCGCCGATACTCATCGCCGATGAACCTACCACGGCGCTGGATCCACGCCACCAGATCGATGCGCTGGCCACGCTGCGCGCCGAGGCCGATGGCGGCGTGGCGGTGGTCGCGGCACTGCATGACCTTGATGCGGCGGCGCGCTGGGCCGATCGTATCGTGGTCATCGATGGCGGGCGGGTGCTGGTTGACGCACCTGCCAGCGAGGCGCTGAATAACGCACTGCTCGCGCAGGTGTTCAGGGTTCGCCGTGAGGCCCCGGGGTACTTCGAAGCGGTGTGATCAGCGTGGCGTAAGGCACCGGCGTACGAAAGGCCTGGTCGAAACTCATTGCGCTTGTGCGCATCCAGATCGCCCGGATGGGCCCTGCGTGCGTGACCAGCAAAGACGCATTGCTTGCGGCATCGTCGCGCGCAAGCTCATCGAGCACGCTGTAGACCCGCGACTGCAGCGCTGCGAAGGATTCGCCTCCGGGCGGTGCGCGATGTAACGGGTCGGCGGCCCAGTGGTCGCTCTCGCGACGATCGAGATCCTGCCAGAGACACCCTTCCCATTGACCGAAATCCAGCTCCTGCAGACGCACGTCGGTCACCAGGCGGCAGTCCAGCCGCGCTGCCAGTCGCTGCGCCGGCAGCGCGCAACGCGGTGAGGGACTGGTGATGATCTTCGCAATCCCAAGCAAATCAGGCAGCAGTGCCTCGACACTGGCCAGCGCATCGCTGGCCGGCGGCGGATCGAAGCGGCCGTAGCACAGGCCGGGGGGCGCCTGCGTGCGCGGATGGCGCAGCAGCCTCATGCCAGCAGCGCGGCCAGCGTCAGCAGCGCGGCCACCTCGCTGGTCTGTTCAATCGCACCGAGTCCGTCACCAGTGTAACCGCCCAGCTTGCGATGCAGCAGCCGCAGCATCAGCGCAGCGGCGATCAGGGCTGCAACCAGCGCGGCCAGGCCCGCCGGCCCGGACACCAGCGCCAGCAGCACGCCTGTCACCAGCGCGACCATCGCACCCTGGCGATCGACACCGTCCGCCACGGGCTTTGCCAGACCCTCGGCGCGCACGTAGCGCGACACGCGCGTCACGCCGACCACCATCAGTCTGCCCAGGGCGTGGGCACTGATCAGCGCGAGCAGGCCAGTCAGTGGCGAGAACATGGCGAGCGCGCTCACACGCAGCAGCAGCGTGAACACCAGGGCCGCACCGCCGTAGGTGCCGATGCGGCTGTCGCGCATGATCTCCAGCACCCGCTCACGATCGAGACCACCGCCGACGCCATCCCAGGTATCGGCCAGGCCGTCTTCGTGAAAGGCACCGGTGAGCAGCACGGTCGCGAGCACGGACAGAACGGCCGCGACCAGGGGCGCGAATACCAGACTTGCAAGCAGGTAGACGATGCCACCGCCAAGCCCGACAAGGCCGCCGACCAGCGGGTAGTAGCGCACCGAGCGCTCGAGCATGTCCGGGGTATGGCCAACCCAGGCCGGCACCGGCACACGGGTGAGAAACTGCACGGCGTAGAGCAGCAGACGCAGCTGTTCGAACGCCTGTCCCCGCCAGGCCTGCGTGGCAATGCTCATGACGGGCCTGCAACGCCTGCGCTGTCAAACGATGCCATGTCGCTGAGCATGTGGCAGGCCGCGCGCAGCAACGGCAACGCCAGCAACGCACCAGTCCCCTCGCCCAGGCGCATTTCCAGATCCAGCAGAGGCCTTGCGCCGAGCGCCTCGAGCACGAAGCCGTGCCCGGGCTCGGCCGAACGGTGCGCGAAGACACAATGCGCAAGCGCCTCCGGCCGGTCGGTCTGCACGACCAGTGCCGCGGCCGAAGCGATGAAGCCATCGATGATGACCACGGCCTGGGCGCTGGCTGCCGCGACGATGGCGCCGGCCATCATCGCGATCTCGAAGCCACCGAAGGCGCACAGTGCATCGACACCACCGTTGACGCTCCCACGCCTGGCGATGCATGCCTCGAGCACCGCACGCTTGTGTGCGACACCCCCGGCATCCAGCCCGGCACCCGGTCCCGTAAGTGTTTCCAGTGACTGCCCGGTAAGGCAATGTGCCAACAGCGTTGCGCTCGAGGTATTGCCGATGCCCATGTCGCCGAGCAGCAGCACCCGCTCACCAGACTTACAGGCCTGCAGTGCCAGGCGGGCGCCTGTTTCAAGCGCCTGGGCACACTCAGCTTCGCTCATCGCATCTTCGCGCCGGGCATTTCTCGTACCACGCGCCACCGGCACATCCACCAGCGCCTCATGAGCCGGCAGCGACGCCGCAACACCGGCGTTGACCACGCTCAACCGCGCCCCGCAGGCGCGTGCGAACGCATTTGCAGCGGCACCCCCGGCCAGAAAATTCTGCACCATCTGCAAGGTCACGGCCTGCGGCCAGGCCGACACGCCTTCCGCCACCAGACCATGATCAGCAGCAAACAGCAGCAGGCGCGCAGGCTGGGCCTGCGGTGTGCCCGTGTGCTGTGCAAGCGCGAGCTGCAGCGCCAGCTGCTCGATGCGCCCCAGCGATCCCGGCGGCTTGGTCTTGCCATCGATGGCTGCCGTCACCTGCACCGCCAGATCAACTGGCGCAGGCGCGATCGCAAGTGACGACAGCATCGCGTTCTGGGCTTCAGCGCTCGCCGTAGCGCAGGCGTACGAACACCGAGCGACCGGGTTGCTGGAAGTCGAAGCCGTTGAAGCTGTCACGCGCCGTGCTATAGGCACGATCCAGCGCATTGTCGACGCTCACCCGCAACGACCACAGATCGCTGAACCGCCAGCCCGCGCGCAGGTTCACGAGGCCGAAACCGGCAAGCCGCTCAGTCGCTGCTGCATTATCGTAGCGATGGCCCTGCACGATCGAGGTTACCCCCAGGCTGAAGGCGCCGAGCTGCCGGTCTGCTTCCAGGCGCAGGCTGTCGCGGGTGCGTCGCGGCAGTCGCAGGCCGGTATCACGGTTGACGGGATTGGTATGGCTGTAAGCCGCCGAGAAGACCCAGTCCGACACGGCAATGCCGGTGGAGAACTCCGCGCCCCGGATACGCGCTTCCTCGACGTTGAACGCGGCGAAGCGTCCGTCGATGAAGCGAAAGGCGATCAGATCGTCGACATCGGTCTGGTAGGCGACGAGGTCCCAGTACCACTGCGCCTGCCGGCCCGTAATGCCCACCTCGACGCTGCGCGAGGTCTCGGCGCCGACGTCCGGGTTGCCGAAACCGGGGAAGTACAGGTCGTTGAAGGTCGGGGCACGAAAGGCGGTGCCGTAGCCCGCGCGCAGCCGGTGGGAATCGCCCAGCGGATGACCCAGGGTCAGGCCCGTAGTCCATTCACGGCCGTAGGCCTCGTTATCGTCCCAGCGCAGGGCCGGCTGGATATCCAGATCGCCAACCCTGACCAGCCCCTGGACGAAGACACCGCGATTGTCACGTGAGCTTTCGTCGTACTGGGTGGTGCTGGTGACCACGTCATCGCGGTAGTCCGCACCAATCACCATCTCGTGCTCGCCCGCCGACCAGGTGCCCATGGCCCGCCACGTGCGCATGCGGGTATCGAACACACTGTCGCCGAAGCTCTGGAAGTTGTCGCTTTCGTCGCGACCTTCGCTGAAATCAAGGCTCAGATTCCATGACTCGCCCACAGGCATCGCGGCGCGCAGGCCGACCGACTGATGCACGAAGTCGGTCTCACCACCGATGAACTCGGTATTGCCCTGAGAGCGCAGCGCCGTGGCGCCAAGCTCGATGTCGCCGGCCAGCTGCGTGCGCGCACGCAGGAAGAACGACGTATTGTCGTAGCCCTTGCGATCACCACCTGGTCGCAGCGGCGTGCCGTCGGTCTCGAAGTGATTGAACGCAACCCCGAGCGCACTGCGCTCGGTGACGTTGTCGAAGCCAAGCGCGACATCACGGCCCGAAAATGATCCGACGCCCGCAGAGGCGCTGACCGAGCGGCCTTCGGTGCCTCGCTGGGTAAACGTCTGCACGACACCGCCGATCGCATCGGCACCGTAGACCACACTGCGCGGGCCGCGCAGCACCTCGACACGGTCGATCAGTTGCGGCGGCACATACTGCCATGAAGGTGCGCCACCGGTGGCCGAACCCATGCGAACACCATCGATGAGCAGCAGCGACTGACTGGCGCTGGTGCCGCGCACGAACAGGCTGGTCACCTTGCCGTACGCCCCATTGGTGGTGACATCGATGCCCGGGCGACCGCGCAGGATGTCAGCCAGCTCCAGCGGCTGCTGCCGCACGAGCATGTCGGCGTCGATGACACTGAGCGAGAAATCGCTTTCGGCCAGCCGGCGCTCGGTCAGTGTGGGTGTGACGACAAGGGTGTCGATGTCATCAGCGGATGTGGCGCTTGCGCCGGGCGCTGCGGTCAGCAGCATGGACGCCGCACACAGCGGCAGAAGTACAGAGTGGTTCATGAGCTTCCCTCGCCGGCCGCGCCAACCCGCACGACCGATATTTGCGTCAATGACGCATCGCGGGGGGAGCAGGCAGGAAAGAGGGTAGGCGCGTGGCGCCGTGTGCCCGTCGGACCAGCCCGTTGTTGCCCACCGCAACACGTGGTGTATGCGACAGGCCGGTCTACGGGCTCATGAGCGGTGTCCTGGGGGACACCGAGGTCGGCCACCTTCCCATGCCTTGCCAGCACAGTGGTGATTGGGCCGACCCGCACTCATTTACCGTTGCGGGGGCAGCACCGGGGTTGCAGAAACCTGAAGGTCCGTGCGCACCGGTTTCCCGATTATTTCCACCACGCGGTGGAACACCTGAAGCGGGAGCGACGGTAGCACGGGGTCCGCTGGGTGGTCAACGCAGCCTCGCAGCGAAATCCGATTGCGCCGCCCCGTTTCGGCTCGCAAGACGCTTCGTCGCAGAGTATCTTAGGCCCAGGTACGGCGCTTCGAAGGGATTTCCCAATGCGCTGATCAACTCGGAGAGATTTTCTATGTATCGCGTGACTACTGTTTCCACCGGTCTGCTGACCGTCCTCGCTGCATGCGCCCTGCTGGCGGCCTGTGGGCAACCGGCTGATGAAGCGCCGCCCCCGCCCGCAACACCCGCGGAGCAGCCGGCGGCAGCGCCTGCTCCAGCCCCAGCACCGGCCCAGCCTGCCGAGCGAGCGCCTGCAGCAGACGCCGTCAGCGTCGATGCCGACGGCGTCGCCCAGGTGCGCATCGGCAGTACAGACCAGATGCAGTACACGGTCCGCGAGTTCGCCGTGGACGCCGGCCAGGCAGTCGAACTGACGCTGGTCCACGAAGGTCGTCTGCAGGCCCAAGTCATGGGCCACAACGTCGTGATCCTGAAGAAGGGCGAGGAGGCGATGGCCTTCGGTACCGAGGTCATGGCCCAGGGCGGTTCCATGGACAACGACTACCTGCCGCAGGGCATGCGCGATCGCGTCATCGCCTACACCCGCATGATCGGCGGCGGCGAGACCACCAGCGTGAGCTTCACCGCGCCTGACGAGCCGGGTGAGTACGTCTTCGTGTGCACCTTCCCGGGGCACTTCGGCGCCATGACCGGCAAGATGATCGTGCGCTGACGCACTTTCGATCTTGAGTCAGCAGCGCAGGTCGACGCGGTCGGCCTGCGCTTTTTTTATGCGCGGGACACAGGGCCGGGATTGAGCTGCACCAGGCGCAGATTGAGCAGCGCAGCTATCGTCACCCATACGAGGTAGGGCGCGATCAGCAGGGTCGCCAGCGGGCGGATCGGCCAGAACGCCAGCATCACCGCCGCGATCGACAGCCAAAGCAATGCGACCTCTGCCAGCGCCCAGCGAATGCGCCTCAGGCCGAAAAACAGATATGACCACGCGGCGTTGAGACCAAGGCTGAGCACGTACAACACCAGGGCAGGCAACGCGGCAAGGCCGGCCGTCTGCCAGACCAGCCAGCCGGCGACCGCGTTGGCCAGAAACAGGCTCGACCAGACGATCGGGAATGCCAGGTTGGGCGGCGTCCACCAGGGCTTGCGCAGCGCCGCGTACCAGTCTCCGGGCCGGAAGATGGCGCCGGTGGCCGAGGCGGCAAAGTTCATCGCGAGAAACCCGCCCAGCGCGATGAACGAAGCCAGATTCACTGCACCGTAATCGTGATGCGCTCGGATTCTATCGAGGGGCTGAAGGGCACGTGCGCGGCATCACCGAGCACCAGTTGCAGCGTGTATTCACCCGTCGGCAGTTCAATCACCGCCTCGGTCTGCCCGCCGCCGAAATGGACATGCTGGTCGTCGGCGGGAATCGGCTCACCGAGTCGATCCGGATCA
Organism: Gammaproteobacteria bacterium; assembly: GCA_020832005.1. GTDB lineage: Bacteria > Pseudomonadota > Gammaproteobacteria > Steroidobacterales > PWYM01 > PWYM01. Next base: position 13,549 of record JAFIFN010000021.1, read on the forward strand.
AGCTCTGTGTTGATCAGCAGATGGTGGTGACCCGTGCCTTCGACATCGATACCCGCCGGTGCCACGCCCTTGCCGGACAGCCCGAAGACGATGCGCAGCGGCGAAGAGACAACATCACCGTGCTGCAGATTGACGAAGTAGACCTGCGGATCACTGCCGGCGAGCGGGGCGGTGTCGGCACCCGCGGGCGTCACGGACACCGGTGCCGGCGGCGCGTCCCGTCCGCAGGCGGCAAGGAAAAACATCAAAACAATCAGGGCCAGGATACGCATCTATATCTCCTCCGCAGTGCAACGCGAGGCTATCACAGCTGCATGGCCAATCGGCGCACGTAGTCTGTATAGGTCGTCGGCGCACGCCCAAGCAGCCAGCTCAGTACATTACTGTTGCCGGGAAACCCATGGCGGTCGTAGTGCCCGTTCATCACGACCATCTGCTCCACCCGGTCGTTGTCGAGTCCTTTCGCACTGGCCGCTGCGCGCAGCGCATCCATGCTCACGGCTTCGGCGCGCACGGCGCGGCCAAGCGTCTCCGAGAGGGTCTTCGCCATATCCTCCTGACTCAGCACCTGGGGACCGGCCAGCTCGTAGGTCGCGAAATGGTGCCGGGAGCCCTGGGTGACGATGATCGCAACGGCCTCGGCGAGATCGGCGAGATCCACCACGCTGAAGCCCTGAGCGGTCGAAAACGGCATGCGATGCACGCCCTGCTCCGTGACGGTCTTCCAGATCGGCTCAAGGTGCTGCATGTAGCGACACGGCTGCACGATGGTGAAGGCCAGGCCGGACTCGACAAGCTGCTCCTCGGCGTCGAGCTTCAGGCGGTGATGCCGGACCTCGCGGCGCAGCGGATGCATCACCGAGTAGTAGATGAAGTGTCCGACACGATTGGCCCGTGCAGCGTCGATGACATTCGTTACGAACTCCACTTCCAGAGGATGCATGGGCGGTCCGATATGCACCACTGCGTCGCAGCCGGCCAGGGCTGCGTGCAGACTCGAGGCATCCGCGAGGTCGCCGACGGCGCACTCGGCAGCACCCTCCGCCAGCAATGAGGATTGCTGTTCGGCACGCCTGATGAAGGCCCGCGTCCGGACACCTGCTGCGGCAAGCGCGCGGATCACCTGGCGTCCCGTACGGCCATTGGCGCCGGTAATCAGGACGGTCTGTTCAGCCATGCTGCTGCTCCCCGAGAATCGTTCGTAGAGGCAACATTCTAGGGACGTGCGCAGGCTGTGTCGTATCAGCAGCCGTTATCGGCGAGTCCGTGAATGTTATCAGTGTGCGCTCTCCACCATGTGCGTCGTGCATGTGGGTTCAGCCGACTCCTCATGCTCTATAACGCGACGATGCTCGCCATCAGCTACTATTGCCCGGCGTGACGATCAGTGTTGCACGAACAGGCAGCTCCCGATCCGACGGTCATTGAAGTTGGTACGGTCACAGGCGCTATTTTCATGGACCTTACAGCAAGACAGCTACCGCAAGGCGCCGATTACCAAGTGCTCGGCACACTCTGCTGCGCCGGCTCGGGCGCGTACGCAGGCGGCCGGTGAGTGGCGCACTGGCAGCCGGCCTGGCGCTGGCGGCACTGGCCGTCGTGTTGTCCGGGGTCCTGCTGCTGGCCGGGCGCTTTCTGCATGTCGATGAAGACAGACGCATGGAGAAGCTGGTTTCGCTGCTGCCGGGGATCAACTGCGGCGCCTGTGGCCAGCCAGGCTGCCGGGCTTTTGCCGAGGCCCTGCTGAGCGGCGAGGCGGTACCGGCCGGCTGTTCGGTCAGTTCCGCGAAAGCCAGGCAGCGCGTCGCCGACTTTCTCGACGTGCCGGTCGGCGAGGCCGAACGCCGCGTGGCGCGCCTGGCCTGTGCGGGTGATCGCAACGCGGCACGCTTTCTGGCCGACTACCAGGGCGAGCCGAGCTGCGCGGCCGCGGCCGTGGTCGGTGACGGCGGCAAGGCCTGCGTCTGGGGCTGCCTGGGGCTGGGCGATTGCGAGCGTTCCTGTGATTTCGACGCCATCGAAATGAGCCCGTCCGGCCTGCCCGTAGTCGACGAAGCCAAATGTACGGCCTGCGGCGACTGCGTGCGCGCCTGTCCAAAGGACCTGTTCAGTATCGTCCCCGAACTGCAGCCGCTGTGGATCGCCTGCAACAACCCGCTGGAAGGCAACGATCTGCTCGAAACCTGCAAGGTCGCCTGCACCGCCTGCGAGCGGTGCATCCGTGATGCGCCCGACTGGCTCACCCTCAAGCGCAATCTGCCGGTACCGATCGAAGGCGCAAAGGGCAGGCCGCCGCGAAGCGCCATCGACCGCTGCCCGACCGGCGCCATCATCTGGATAGAGGACGGACACCCTCAGTCTGGCGCCAGCGCCCGGCTGCCACGCGTGCTGCGGGCCCGACAACAGACCACATGACCCGAGCACCAACGAAACCCAGGACTTCATCATGAAACACGCCCCCCGCAGGAAGCCGGAAACTCAAGCCCGGTATCCGGGTCTACGCGCCGCGATGGACGGCAACAGCGCCGTGGTGTCGGTGGAGAGCGATGCCAGCGACGCCGCCGGCGCCTACCCGATCACACCATCGACACAGATGGGCGAGGGCTGGGCCGAGGCCGCCGCCGCCGGCTATCGCAACATCGCCGGCAGACCGCTGATCTTCATCGAGCCCGAGGGCGAGCACGCCGCCGCCGCAGTGACCGCTGGGTTATCCATGACCGGGCTGCGCTCGGCCAACTTCTCTTCCGGCCAGGGCGTGGCCTACATGCACGAATCGCTCTACCCGGCGGTGGGCAAGCGCCTGACCTACGTACTCAACATGGGCTGCCGGGCCATGACCAAGGCGACGCTCAATGTTCACGCAGGTCACGACGACTACCACTGCGTTGACGACACCGGCTTCTTCCAGGTGTTCGCGCGCGACACCCAGGCCGCGGCCGATCTCAACCTGATCGCCCACCGCCTGGCGGAGCTTGCGCTCAACCCAGGCATCGTCGCCCAGGACGGTTTCCTGACCACCCACCTGATCGAGTCGCTGATGCTGCCCGAACGCGAGCTGGTGGCCGAATACCTGGGCCGGCCAGAAGACATCATCGAGTGCCCGACGCCGGCCCAGCGCCTGTTGTTCGGCGATACCCGCAGGCGCGTGCCTGAGCTGTGGGACGTGGATAATCCGATCATGTCCGGCGTGGTGCAGAACCAGGACGCCTACATGCAGAGCGTGGCCGCCCAGCGCCCGTTCTTCTTCGACACCATTGCGGAACTGGCCGATCAGGCCTTTGCCGAATACGCCGGGCTGACCGGGCGTCGCTACACGCGCGTGGCCGGCTACCGCACCGAGGACGCCGAGTATCTGCTGCTGGCCCAGGGCAGCGTGATCCCCACCGCTGAAGCCGTGGCCGATTACCTGCGCGAGACGCGCGGGATCAAGGTCGGCGTGGTCGACCTGGTGATGTTCCGGCCGTTTCCGGCCGATCTGATCGGCCAGATGCTGCGCGGTCGTCGCGCCGTGACCGTGCTCGAACGCGTCGACCAGCCGCTGGCGGTCGATCCACCGCTGGCGCGGGAGGTCCGTGCGGCGCTCGGCAAGTGCCTTGAAAACGGCCGCGCCGCCGGTCGCCCGATTCACGCCGGTCTGCCGGCCTACGGGCAGCTTGCCGATCTGCCCGATCTGTACACCGCCTGTTTTGGCCTCGGCAGTCGCGACGTCACGCCAGGTGACCTGATCGGCGCAGTCGAGAACATGCTGCCTGACGGCGCCGGGCGGCGCATGTACTACCTGAGCATCGACTTCGTGCGCCGGCAGCCGCTGCATCCCAAGGATCAGATCCGCCAGGAGCGCATGGCGCGCGACTTCCCGGGCCTGGCCGACCTCGTGGTCAAGGGCAGCGAGAACCCCAACCTCATGCCCGCCGACTGCGTGACCGTGCGTATGCACTCGATCGGCGGCTGGGGTGCGATAACAACCGGCAAGCACCTGGCAACCACGCTGTTTGACCTGCTCGGCTGGCACATCAAGGCCAACCCCAAGTACGGCTCGGAGAAGAAAGGCCAGCCGACCACCTTCTATCTCGCAGTGGCGCCGGAGCGGATCCGGGTCAACGGCGAATACCAGCATGTCGATGTGGTGCTGTCGCCGGACCCGAACGTGTTCGGCCACAGCAATGCCCTGGCGGGTCTGCGTGAGGGCGGTCTGTTCATCATCCAGTCCGACGCGACAACGCCGGACGCGGTCTGGCAGCGCATCCCCGAGCGCTACCGGCGCCTGATCGCCGAGCGCAGGATTCGCCTGTGCTTCCTGGACGCCTTCCGCATCGCCCGCGAGGAAGCCACTGACCCGGACCTCCAGTTGCGCATGCAGGGCATCGCGTTCCAGGGGGGCTTCTTCGCCGCTACCGGTCTGCTGGCCGACCACGGCCTGGATGAAGAGCGCCTGATCGATTCCATGCGCGAGCGCCTGGAGAAGAAGTTCGGCGCGCGCGGGGCGCGCGTGGTCGAGGACAACCTGCGCGTCATCCGGCGCGGCTTCGACGAGCTGGGCGAGGTCACCGACTTCAACCTGCCGGACGAGACTGCGGCGGCCCCGGCCGCGCCGCGCATGCCGGTCACTGTGCGCACGCTGCCGGCCAGCAAGGCACCGGTGAGCGACATTCAGCGTTTCTGGGCCGATACCGGCAGCCTGTATGCGCGCGGCATGGGCAATGACAACCTGGCCGATCCCTTCATGGCCCTGGGCACGATGCCGGCCTCGACCGCTCTGTTCCGCGACATGAGCGGCATCCGCAACGGCCATCCTGCCTGGCTGCCCGAGAACTGCACCGCCTGCGGCAAGTGCTGGACGGTGTGCCCGGACACCGCGATTCCGGGCCTGGTCAACAGTCTGAGCGAAATTCTCAATACCGCGCTTATGCGGGTCAGGAAGGCCGGCTACGTGCCGCGCCGTCTTCCGCAGATCATCGGCACGCTCGAGGGCCGGGTGCGCAAGCTGTTCGACGAAGCCGGCGACGGCACGGCCGCGCGCGGCCTGATCTCCGAGGCGATCGAGACGCAGCTTGCGCAAAGCACTGATGCCGACGAGCGCGCCGAGCTGGAGACCGAATTCGGCTGGCTGGAAAATGCGCTGGGCGATTTCCAGTGGGCGCTCACGCGGCCGTTCTACACCCAGCGCGAGGGCAAGAACGCCGGCAGCGGCGGCCTGCTCAGCATTACCATCAACCCCGAGACCTGCAAGGGCTGCGGCGAGTGCGTGGCGGTGTGCGAGGACGGCGCGCTGGAACAGGTGCCGCAGACCGCCGACTCGCTCGACACCCTGCGCCAGCGCTGGGACATCTGGCGCGATCTGCCGAGCACCGACGACGACTTCATCCGCATCGATGATCTGGAGCAGGCGATCGGCGTGCTCGACAACATCCTGCTGAAAAAGGAAATCTACCTGCCGTTTACCAGCGGCGACGGCGCCTGCCTTGGCTGCTCGGAAAAGACCGTGGTGCGCCTGTTCACCGCCACCGTCGAGGCGCTGATGCAGCCGCGGGTCAAAGCCTGGGTCGCGCACCTGGATGATCTGATCGAACGCCTGAGGCAACGCGTGCGCCAGGCCCTGGTCGACGGCCTGGACATCAGCCATCTGGACGATCTGACCGGCAGCGGCGACAGCCGCCTGAGCGTGACCGAACTGGTCGACAAGGCCAGCCGTGCAGACCCTGCAGCCTCCAGCGTCGATCGCGCCTGGCTGCAGCGTGTCTCGACCCTGATCCGCGAGCTGGAAGCCCTGCACGAGCGCTACACCGGCGGCACCACCGGCCGCGGCCGAGCTGCCATGGGCGTGCTCAACGCCACCGGCTGCTCCTCGGTCTGGGGTTCGACCTTCCCGTTCAACCCCTATCCGTTCCCCTGGGCCAACCATCTGTTCCAGGACAGCCCCTCGCTGGCCATGGGCATTTTCGAAGGTCACATGACCAAGATGGCGCAAGGCTTTCGCAGCGTGCGTGAAGCCGAGCTCGAGCTGGCCGGCGAACAGGCTTCGGCCCGGGATCGCGCCGCCCTGGAGCACTTTGATTGGCGGGGCTTCTCCGATCGGGAGTACGCCCTGTGTCCGCCTGTGGTGGTCTTCGGTGGCGACGGCGCCATGTACGACATCGGCTTTCAGAATCTCTCCCGGGTGCTGATGTCGGGCAAGCCGATCAAGGTGCTGGTGCTCGACACCCAGGTCTACTCCAACACCGGCGGCCAGGCCTGCACCTCGGGCTTCTTCGGCCAGGTCTCGGACATGGCCGCATACGGTGCCGCAGCGCGGGGCAAGCAGGAGGTGCGCAAGGAACTCGGTCTGCTGGCCATCGCCCACCGAACCAGCTACGTCATGCAGAGCACCATTGCCCAGCCCAGTCACATGATCGAAGGCTTTATCGAGGGCCTGGGCAGTCGTACGCCAGCGGTGTTCAACTGCTACACCTCATGCCAGCCCGAGCACGGCATCGCCGACGATGCCGGTTATGCCCAGGCGAAGCTGGCGGTCGAATCGCGCGCCTATCCGCTGTTTCGTTACAGCCCCGGCCGCGGCGTACGCCTGAGCGACGGCCTGGACCTGAGCGGCAACCCGGCACCGGACGCCGACTGGCCGGATTACAAGCTGCGCTACCGCCGTCACGGCGTCGAGCGCGAACTCGACCTGCCACTGACCTTCGCCGACTTTGCCGCCAGCGAGGGGCGCTTTCGCAAGCATTTCCGCGCCGTGCCGAAGGAGGCCTGGCATGACGGCATGCTGCCGCTGGCCGACTACCTGAAACTTGGCGACGATGAGCGTGAGGACAAATTCCCGTTCATCTGGCATCTGCTGCCGGACGGCGAGCCGGGCCGACTGCTGGTCTCCGACGAGATCGTCAGCTCGTGCGAGGATCGACGCGATTTCTGGCGTCTGCTGCGTGAGCTGGCCGAGCCGGCCGGGTCACCCTCGTCAGATCGCGAAGCTTTGGTCGAACAGGTCCGTTCCGAACTCATCGGGCGCCTGAGCGAGTCGCTGCTGCGGTTGTCCAGCGAGGACGGCGCGGCGACGACGGACGCTGCGGCGACGCAGTCCGCCCGTGCGTCCACCGCGGCGAGCGAAAGGCCGGCAGCGAAAAGCGATGATGCCGACGCCATGGCACCGTGGATCGATACCCCGCAATGTTCGGCCTGCGACGAGTGCACGCTGATCAATCCGCGCATATTCACCTACAACAGCGACGGCAAGGCGGTGATCAGGGATCCGAACGGCGGGCCCTACAGCGACCTGGTCAAGGCCGCCGAGCGATGCAAGGAAGCCATTATCCATCCCGGCCTGCCGCGCGACCGCAGCGCTCCCGGTATCGAGCGCTGGATCGCACGCGGCGAGAAGTACAACTGAGGAATGCGCGTGTTCGGACGGCGGCCAGCATTTTCCGGAGGCATCAGGCTGCCGGCGCATCAGCGCCGGGAAGCCGAGGCGACGATCAGGCAGCTGCCCTTCGCGCCGCGCCTGCTTCTGCCGCTCCGCCAGCATGCGGGTGCCGCAAGCACAGCCGTGGTACGTGCCGGCGACGAGGTGTTTCGCGGCCAGCTGCTGGCACGGGCCGACAACGACAGCGCCGTCCCGCTGCACGCCCCAGCCACCGGGCACGTGCTGCGCATCACCGAACAGCCCGACGCACTGGCCGGTACCGTGCAGGTGATCGAACTGGCCGCGCTGGCGGGTGACACCCAGGAATACACCGGCGGCGAGAGCCATGATCCGGATCGGTGCAGCGCCGATGAACTGCTGGCTGCGATCCACGAGGCCGGCATCGTCGGTCTTGGCGGCGAGGCCGGATCCACTCATCGGCGCCTGGTCCACGCCCGCGAACGCGCAGTCCGCGTACTGGTGATCAACGGTATCGAGGGCGAACCCGGCTTCAGTCGCGTACCTGCGATGCTGGCCCGGCACGGCGCCGATGTGCTGGCCGGCCTGCGTTGCCTGCGCAAGGTACTGGGCGTGGAGCGGGCCGTGCTGGCGGTCGAGACACCCGACGGCGCAGCGGCGCGAAACCTGCTGGAGGCGGCGCCGGGCGGAACGCTGCCGGCTCTGCGCGTCCTGCCGCCGCGCTACCCCCAGGGTGCGGCCGGACTGCTGGTGCGCACCCTGGCGGGCGGCGCTGTCGATGGTCACCCGGCGTTCGCCGCCGACGAGGCGGTGGTGTTCAGCCTGGCGACCGTGGCCGAGGTCGGCCGCATGCTGAGCGGCGGTCTGGCCATGACCGACCAGGTCATCACCCTCGCCGGCGAGGGCTTACGCGAGCCCGGCAATTACCGCGTGCCGCTGGGCACGCCGGTCGGCTTCGCGCTGGAACAGGCCGGAATGCGGCCCGAACCGGACCGGGTGCTGGCCGGCGGACCGATGCGCGGCCAGGCGCTGGCCGCGCTGGACAGGCCCATCGTCAAGGGCGCGACCGGCTTCGTCGCCGTGGCGGCAGGCGAAACTGCCGACGTGCCGGCGTCGATGCCCTGCATCCGCTGCGGCGAATGCGTGGCTGCGTGTCCGCTCGAGCTGCATCCGGCCGAACTGGGCTTTCTGGCGCGCAGGGATGAATGGCAGGCCATGGTCGAGGATTTCCACCTCGACCGCTGCTTTGAATGCGGCTGCTGCGCCTACGTCTGCCCCTCCCACATTCCGCTGGTGCAGATGTTTCGCACCGCCAAGGCGCAGTGGCGCCGGGCCCAGGCGCGCCCGGCCGTGGAGGCCGCGACATGATGCCGGCCTCCCGTCGGCTGCGCCTGGTTGCCGCACCGCACCTGCACGGCGGCCGTGCGGTGCCGCGGCTGATGCTGCACAGCGTGATTGCCCTGCTGCCGGTGACGGTGTTCGCCGTCGTCGTGTTCGGTCTGGCCGCGTTAGCGACGATTGTCGTGGCCATCCTCGCCTGCCTGCTCGCCGAGCGCGCCTTTGCGCCGCCTTCGGCCCTGGGCGATGGCTCGGCCATGCTGACCGGACTGCTGCTGGGTCTGAGCCTGCCGCCGGCGCTGCCGCTGTGGATGGTTGCGCTCGGCGGTTTCCTGGCCATCGGGGTCGGCAAGCACCTGTTCGGCGGTCTGGGCGCGCCCGTCTTCCATCCCGTGCTGGTCGGGCGCGTGTTCCTGCAGGCGGCGTTTCCCGCGGCCATGGCGCAGGCCTGGGTGGCGCCGCTGACCGGCGCGCGCGCCACCGAACTGCCGGCCACCAGCCTGGCGCTGCCGTTCATGTCGCCGGCCGCGCCTTACGACGGCCTGAGCGGAGCGACGCCGCTGACTGCGGTCAAGGCAGGCGACACGGGCGCGCCGCTGGCGGACCTGTGGCTGGGCACCGTGGCCGGTTCGGTCGGCGAGACCAGCGCCCTGCTGCTGCTGCTCGGCGGGATTTACCTGGTGGCGATGCGGGTGATCGACTGGCGAATTCCGGTGGCGCTGCTGGCGACCGTCGCCGTGCTCGGCGCGGCCCTGCACGGGCTCGACGCCGAACGCCACCCGGCGATGCTCACCACGCTGGGCAGTGGCGGCCTGATGCTGGGGGCCTGGTTCCTGGCCAGTGACCCGAGCGTCTCGCCAATGACCCGGCGCGGCGCCTGGATCTACGGGCTGGCCATCGGCGCGCTGGTGGTGGTGATTCGCCAGTACAGCGGCCAGGCCGAGGGCGTGATGTATGCGCTGCTGCTGGGCAGCGCGCTGACGCCGCATATCGATCGCTGGACCCGGCCGCAGCCACTGCCTGAAGGAGCTGAACGATGACAGACGGGAACGGCCGCGGCGGCATCGGGTCGGTCCTGCGCGTGCAGGCGGTGCTGGTGGCCATTGCCCTGGTTGCGGGGCTGACCATCGCGACGGTGCACGAATGGACGCGGCCCATGGTCATGGAACAGCGCGGCGGCCTGTTCGGCGATGCCGCCCTGGAAGTGCTGCCGGACGCCGTGAATTACCGCATCTATACGCGCGGCGCCGACGGCCGCCCGCGGCTGCTCGGCGACGGTGACAGCCCCGAACTGTTCATAGGTCTGGACGCACGAGGCCGGACCGTGGGCGCGGCCATCGTCGGCAGCGGCATGGGCTATGCCGATGTCATCCAGCTGGTGTTCGGTCTCGATCTGATTGCAGGGCGCCTGACCGGCATGCGCGTGGTCGCTTCGCGCGAGACCCCGGGGCTGGGTTCGGTCATCGTCGACGATATGGACTGGGTCGACAGCTTCGGTCGAATCGAGCTGCAGTTCGACGGGCAGCGGCAGCTGCAACCTTTGAGAGTGCGCGACGGCGCCCGCCATGAACAGGGCGAGGTCGATGCGATCAGCGGAGCGACGGTGTCGGTGTACGCGGTGACGCAGATCATCAATCGCAGCCTGGCCGAATGGCTGCCCATCCTGCGCGAGGAGTTCGCCGAACTGACCGGAGGTCGACGTGAGTGATTCGGCCACTGTGAGCGAGCGCGAAAATGGTCTGCAGCGTTTCCGCGCCGGACTGTGGCGTGAGAACCCGATCCTGATCCAGGCACTGGGCATGTGCCCGACCCTGGCGGTCAGCAACACCGCCATCAACGCCCTGACCATGAGCCTGGCCACGGCTTCGGTGCTGCTGGCCTCGGCAATCGTCATTTCCACGCTGCGCGGCATCATTCCGCCGCAGGTGCGGCTGGCCTGTTTCGTGCTGGTGATTGCCACCTTCGTCACACTCACCGATATGCTGATCGAGGCCTTTGCGCTCGACCTGCACCGCGCCCTGGGCGCCTTCCTGCCGCTGATCGTCGTCAACTGCATGATCTTGAGCCGCATCGAGATCATGGCCTCGCGCCAGCCGGCCTCGGTGGCCGCGCTCGATGCGCTCGGCATGGGCGGCGGCTTCATGATCGGGCTGATCACCCTGGGCAGCCTGCGCGAGGTACTCGGCCGCGGCACGCTGCTGGATGCCCGCGTGATGCCGGCGGACTTCGAACCCTGGCAGGTGATGCAGCTGCCCGGCGGCGGATTTTTCACCCTGGCCGCGCTGGTCATCGGTTTCTATCTGTTCGACCGGCGCTGGCGTCGGCAGGAGGTCGGCGCATGATCGATGCCGAACTGTGGGCGCTGTTTCTCAACGCCACGCTGGTCAACAACTTCGTATTGGCCTATTTCCTCGGCATCTGCCCTTTCCTGGGCGTATCGGCGCGCCTGGAAAGCGCCGGACGCATGGGGCTGGCGGTGACCTTCGTGATGCTGGTCGCTTCGATCTGCGCATTCGCCATCAACCGCCTGCTGGGCATGATCGGTGCCGAATACCTGTCGCTGATCAGCTACATCGTCGTGATCGCCTCGGCCGTGCAACTGGTCGAGATGTTCGTGCGCAAGACCAGCCCGGCTTTGTTCAAGACGCTCGGCATTTTTCTGCCGCTGATCACCACCAACTGCGCCATTCTCGCCGTGGCGCTGTTCCAGACCCGGCGCGAATACGGTCTGCTCGAAGGTCTGGTGTTCGCCTTCGGCGCCGGCATGGGCTTTACCCTGGCACTGGTGCTGATGGCTGGCATCCGCGAGCGTCTGCGCCTGGTCGACGTGCCCGACATGGCCCAGGGCATGGCGATCACCCTGGTGCTGGCCGGCATCCTGTCGCTGGCCTTCATGGGTTTTGCCGGCATCGGGGTGGCGACATGAGCCAGCTCTGGATCGGGCCTGTGCTGCTGTGCCTGCTATACCTGCTGTGGTTTGCGGTACAGCGGGCCTGGCTGGCGTGCATGGATCAACCGGCCGATCGCGACGCGCTGGAGCGGCCGGGCTACTGCGGCATGGCCTGCGCCTGCCGCGCGGACTGTCCGCGCCGGCGCGAGCATGGGGGAGGGGAAATCGTCGAACAAGGGGACTTGAAGTCATGAGAGTCGAAGATCTGGATCTTGGCACACGCTGGCCGGCGAAACTCGTCGCCAACACCCCGCTGACCCCGCCGGAGGCGCGTGAGGAAGTGCGCGAACTGCTCTTCGAAGTCGACGATCCCGAGCGCGACTTTCGCGCCGGGCAGAGCGTTGCCGTCGCGGTGGCCGGGCCGCATGAATTCGGCCAGCAGCAGCACGTGCGTCTGTACACGATCGCACGCACGCCGGCCGAGCTTGGTCCGGGGCGCTTCACCCTTTGCGTGCGCCGCTGCACCTTCCTCGACCCTTACAGCGGCGAGCGCTTTCCCGGGATCGCCTCGAACTACCTGTGCAATCTTGAAGAAGGCAGCGAGCTGCCGCTGGCCGGCCCGATGGGGCTGCCGTTCCTGATCCCGAACGACCCGAATACACCGTTACTGATTATTGGCCTGGGCACCGGCATCGCGCCGTTTCGCGCCATGCTGCGCGAGCTATACGAAGAGCGCGGCTGGCGCGGCGAGGTGATGCTGTTTCATGGCGCCCGCACCGGCCTTGAGACGCTCTATAGCGGCGATGTGGCCGAAATAGCGGAGCGCGCGGCCGGTTTGTCGACCGTATCCGTGGTCAGCCCGCGGCCGGCCTGGGGCGACCCGGAAGATCTCAGTGCCGCCATCCGCGAGCACCGGGACGAAGTCTGGCAGCTGCTCAATGAGCCCGAAATACACGTGTACATGGCTGGACTGACGTGGGTGGGCGAACAGTTCGACGCTGCACTTGCCGAGGCTGCGGGCGGATCCGAAGCATGGGATGCACGCAAGGAAGAGATCAAGGCGGCGGGGCGCTGGATGAGCCTGCTCTACTGAATCACGACGGGCCAGGCGTCCGCAGCTCCAGCCCACATTTTCGAAACAAGTGTTTCGATGACCCATTGAACCCAAGTAAACCATGCGACCGGAATGCACCATATGCCCCACTGAATTCCATCCCGCCACCGCTTGAAGCGCCGGTCTGGGCCGTCTTGCGGGAGAACCCCGCCTTCCTGGCCAGGTGCGTGGCGATGCAGCGGTAGACGATGCCCAGCACCCGGCCCATCACCTCGGGCTGGACGATGCCATGGCTGAATTGCGGGACGAGCTAATGGTCGAGGCCGCCTGACACCTGCGAGCGTGCATGCGGGAAAGACGATCCAAGACGGTGCAGGGTATGGGCGGCATGCCAAGCAGTGTGCCTGATGCATAGAATGATCTTTCATAAATCATGATTTTGCCGCATCATGAGTTATAGAAAAGGATTCTATAGCTCATGCGCTGGAACTGGACGCAACGCGACTGGCCGAATTTCCACTATGACAGCGCCGCCATCGAACCTCTGGAGCGGCGGTTCCTGATTTCGTCTGGAGAAATACTGGGCGCCCTCCGCCATGTGATCAACGAAGAGCGCGACCAGCTGCGCATCGAGCTTCTGAGTGAAGAAGCGATGCGAACGAGCGCCATCGAAGGCGAAGTGCTGGACCGGTCCAGCGTGCAGTCCTCCCTTCGCCTTCAGTTCGGTCTGACCGCTGACGGCGTGCCATCAAAGCCTCGCGAGCAGGGCATCGCCGAGATGATGGTCGACGTGTATTCGAACTACGGATCACCTCTGACCCACGACACCCTGTGTCGCTGGCATGGGATGCTCCTGTCCCACGACCGCAGCCTCGAGACTATCGGTGGCTACCGTCGGCATGACGACGCGATGCAGATCGTGTCCGGTCGCATCGACCGACCGACGGTGCATTTCGAAGCCCCGCCCTCGGCGCAGATCCGGCGCGAGATGGACGTCTTCGTCGACTGGTTCAACCGCACGGGGCCAGAAGGATCCGCGCCACTGCCCGCACTGACGCGCGCGGCGCTTGGGCATCTATGGTTCGAGAGCATCCATCCCTTCGAGGACGGCAATGGCCGCCTCGGGCGCGCTCTGGCGGAAAAGTCCCTTGCGCAGAACATCGGCCAGCCGAGCCTGATCGCGCTGGCTTACACGATCGAACGGAATCGTAAGGGTTACTACGACCAGCTCGAGACCCATCAGAGGACGCTGGATATCACCGGCTGGCTGCTCTGGTTCGCCGGGACCGTCCTCACGGCGCAGCAGGTGACGCTGACACGGGTCGCCTTCTTCATCGCCAAGGCGAAGTTCTACGACCAGTTCCGCGACCGGCTGAACGACCGACAGGCCAAGGTGATCGAACGCATGTTCCGTGAAGGGCCTGACGGGTTCAAAGGGGGCCTCAGCGCCGAGAACTACATCGCCATTACCGGAACATCGCGTGCAACCACAACCCGAGATCTGCAAGATCTCGTGGCAATGGGTGCGCTCGCGCGAACCGGGGAGCGGCGGCATACGCGGTATCGGTTGCTGATCTGAGCTACAGTGATCTCGATGGTCGGCCGCATGAGTTATCAATCCGGACGGGGTGGACGCGAACGTTCACTGCCTCGAGCCTCCGCCGCGCACCGTCAAGGTAGTCGCCTTCGATGGCCAGCACTGGGAGGAGCATCCCATCTGCTGGCACAAAAGAGCAGAGAGTGAGATGGCATGATCCTGGGGTTGCGTACCGCCATCTATCCCGTCGAAGACCTGGCCGCTGCACATGACTGGTATGCAGAGGTGCTTGGACAGCCGCCCTGGTCACCCGGCGCCGCGCGGTGAGGCTGCGCTCGCCCGGCCGCGCCCTCTGGCCGGCCTCGATCTGCCTGCTCCTGGTCGCGGGCTGCGCGGGCCCCGCAACGGATGAGCGCCCCGGATACACGCTGACACGCGACGCCTGGGGCGTTCCGCAAGTCGTCGCGGCGAGCGATGAGGGCATCGGCCGGGGCGTGGGATTCAGCGTAGCCGAGGACCACCTGTGCGCGGCGATGGACCTGATCGTCACGGTCAACGGTGAGCGCTCGTTGCATTTCGGCGCCGAGGAGCGAAACAGTAACGGTATCCTCAACCTGCACTCCGACATCGCTCAGCGCTTCCTCAACGATGACGAGGCCGTCGAGCGCTGGGTCGCCGCGCAGCCGGCTCGGTTGGTCACACGGTGGTCACTATGGGGTCACGCGAGCCGAGGCAGCCGTGCGGAATCGCACGTAACTTTTTGAATTAAATGGCGCGCCCGACTGGATTCGAACCAGTGACCTTTGGCTTCGGAGGCCAACACTCTATCCAACTGAGCTACGGGCGCGTAGATGCTTCGGCGGGATCCGGGGGTCACCCGAATGTCCCGAGATGATACCCGCCAGGGCGCCCGGGCGTCCATCAAGCCCCGGCCGGTCTGAAGCGCACGACACCGACGCTTCAGCCTACGCAGGCTGATAGCGCCGCGTGCACTGCTGCGCGCCGATCAGGCTGGCTGCGGCGATGCACGCAATGATGGCCTGGAGGCTGCCGGGCACCGGCCACAGCTGCGTTGCCGGCAGCGCCATCACCAGCGCCAGGATGGCCAGCCAGCGGGCATGCTCCAGCGTGCGCGCCCAGGGGCGCTCCTCGAGCAGCCAGCCGATGCACAGGGCCGAGGCGACGATTACCAGCGCGTAGCCCAGGCGGACAGCCGGCGGCAGCGAGGCGGCCACGGCGATGAAATGCATGGTCGGGATGATCAGCAGGGCGTACTGGCTCATCGCATAGAGGCGCACACTTCGCCGGGTGCCGCAGTCAAAACGCCGCACCGAGGCGGGATCCAGATGTGGGATACGTTCCCGCCCACCCGAGGGCGAGGCGAACCACAGCCCGATCGCCTGACGCCAGGACGGTGAAGCGCGCGAGGCATGCCACAGGTCGCGATAAACGTTCAGATTACCCCACACCGGATTGAAACTCGCCAGCGGCCTGCGCACGCCATAGACCACCTTCTCGTCATCTCGCTCCTCGACGAAGGTGCCGAACATTCGATCCCACAGAATCAGGATGCCGCCGTAGTTGCAGTCGATGCAGTAGTCGTTCTGGCCGTGATGGACGCGATGATTCGACGGCGTCACGAACACCCGGTCCAGCCAGCCGAGCTTGCCGACCAGCTCGGTGTGGACCCAGTACTGGTAGAGCAGATCGATGAGGGCTGCGACCGCGAAGACGATGGGCGGGAAGCCCATCACGGCCATGACCAGGTAGAACGGCCAGGTGGTGAAGGCGCCGGTGGCGGTCTGGCGCAGCGCCGTCGTCAGGTTGAAGTACTCCGAAGAGTGATGCACCTGGTGGGCTGCCCACAGCAGGTTGACCTCGTGACCGAGGCGATGCACCCAGTAGTAGATGAAGTCATACAGCACGACCGCCAGCACCCACACCCACAGGGCATCGGCGGGCAGCTCGAGCACCCGCGCGTACTCGTACACGATCACATAGATACCCAGCGTGAACAGGCGCGTGAAAGTTGCTGCGATCTGGCTGAGCACGCCGAACTGCAGGCTGGTGATCGCATCGGGGACGTCGTAGGTGGCGACACCGCGACGCCACGCCACCCAGGCCTCCACCAGGATGGTGACCAGGAACACCGGAATGGCGTAGACAATGGGATTCATCAGATGACCCCTGTACGGTCCGTTCAAGCCTACCGCCTCGCGCCGTCCAAGGCCATCGCGGTACCATGGACTTCCCGCTCACGACTGGAAGACTTCCTGCCGCCATGACCGCATTCAGCTTCGAAACCACCCGCTCGGTCGTCTTTGCCCAGGGTGCCGCAGCGCGCACCGGCGAGATCGTCCGCGACCTGGGGGCCACGACGGTCCTGCTGGTCACCGACCCCGGCCTGGTGAAGGCCGGTGTCGTGGCGCCGGTGACCGAGGCGCTGGCCAAGGCAGGGCTGGCCGTGCAGCTGTTCAGCGATGTCGTGGCCGACCCGCCCGAGGCCGTCGTCCTGACCGCCGCCGCCCAGGCGCGCGAGGCCGGTGTGGATGCCGTCATTGGCCTGGGCGGTGGCAGCTCGATGGACGTGGCCAAGCTCATCGCCGTGCTGGCGATCAGCGAGCAGCCGCTGAGCGAGATGTACGGCATCGGCAATGTGCGCGGCGCGCGCCTGCCGCTGGTACAGATCCCCACCACCGCCGGCACCGGCTCCGAGGTCACGCCGATCTCGATCGTGACCACCGGCGAGACCACCAAGTCAGGTGTGGTGTCGCCGCAGCTGCTGCCCGACGTGGCGATCCTCGACCCCGAGCTCACGACAGGCCTGCCCGCGGCCGTCACTGCGGCCACCGGCATCGATGCGATGGTGCATGCCATCGAGGCCTACACCAGCCGGCACCGCAAGAACCCCTATTCCGACATGCTGGCCCGGCAGGCACTCACACTGATGGCGGCCAGTCTGCGTCGCGCGGTGCACACCGGAGATGACATCGCGGCACGCGGCGACATGCTGTTCGGCGCCATGCTCGCAGGCCAGGCCTTTGCCAACGCACCGGTCGCTGCGGTGCATGCGCTGGCCTACCCGCTCGGCGGCCACTACCACATCCCCCACGGACTGAGTAACTCGCTGGTGCTCTCACCGGTGCTGCGCTTCAACGCCCCACAGGCCGCCGAACTCTACGCCCAGCTGCTGCCCTGCATTGCCCCCGGGCAAACCGCGGGCAGCACTGCAGCCGGCTGTGACGCCTTCATCAGCGCCATCGAGCAACTGATAGAAGATGTCTCACTGCCAAGGCGGCTGCGCGACCAGGGCGTACCTGAGTCCGATCTGCCGATGCTCGCCCGCGATGCAATGCTGCAGCAGCGCCTGCTGGTCAACAACCCGCGCGAGGTCGCCGAGGCCGATGCCCTGGCGATCTACCGCTCGGTGCATTGACGACAGTCACCGACTGCCGCACACACCCCGGAGACACCCCGCATGAGTACCGAACAGCCCGCCACCCGTCGGGACCATTACCGATATTTCCTGCCGATCAGCACGCGCTGGATGGACAATGACATCTACGGCCATGTCAACAACGTCACGTACTATTCGTATTTCGACACCATCGCGAACACCTACCTGATCGAGCGCGGCGGCCTGGACATCAACACAGGGCCCGTCATCGGCTTCGTCGTCAGCTCCGGCTGCGAATATCTGGCACCCATCGCCTATCCCGAAAGCATCGAGGCCGGCCTGCGCGTCGATCGGCTGGGGCGCAGCTCGGTGCGCTACGGCATCGGCATCTTCCGCGCCGGCGAGGAAAGCGTGTGTGCGCACGGGCATTTCGTTCACGTGTTCGTCGACCGGCAGACGCAGAAATCCACAGCAATACCCGACCCGCTGCGCGAAGCCCTGGCCCTGCTTGCCGACGGGTAAGCGCACGCGCCTTTTTCGCTGACGCCAGCGCCACATACCGGCTGGCCAGCCCGCCTCGGAGCCCTTCGATATGTCCACCCGACTCTGCGCCGCACTGCTAATCACCTCGCTGGCGTGGCTGCCTGCCGCCTGCGCTCGCGAGCAGGCGCCCGAGCCGATTCTCGACAAGCCCTGGCAGGAGGTGGTCTTGAGTGTGCGCGACCTCGACCAGGCGGCACGCTTCTTCATCGAGGTCGGCGACTTCGAGACCGTCTCGACGGGTGCGATGAGTGATACAGAACTTGCCTACTGGCAACTCGGTGACGGCGTCAGCGCCGAGCATCTGCTGTTGCGCGCCAGGGGCACCGACCATGGCTACCTGCGATTCGTACGATACGCCGGCGTCGAGCAGCGAGCGGTGCGCGTGGGTGCGCGTGCCTGGGACACCGGCGGCTATTTCAGCATCATGATGCGCGCGAAGGACCTGGATCGCGTCTATGCCGACGCACTTGCGCTGGGCTGGCACGCCGAGAGCGAGCCGGTGCGCTTCGACTTTCCGCCTTCGGTGCTCGCCAACGTGGTGCTGAAGGGGCCTGACGGCATCAACGTCGCGCTGTATGAACGCCTGTCCCCGCCGCTGGAGGCCTTCTGGGACTTCGAGCGCCTCAGCCAGCCGTTCAATGCGATGCAGATGGTCGCCGATATTGAGCCGGCCGATGCGTTTTTCACCGGGCTGCTTGGCATGGCGCACTTCTGGGCCGATGATTTCCTCGACCCCGAACCTGGCCCCAACAACTTCGGCCTGCCGCAGAACCTGACCACCGAGATTCCGCGGCGCACGCGCATCCTCTCGCCCTCACCGGGCGAGACCGGACGCCTGGAGCTGATGCAGTTCGTGGGCCTGGACGGGCGCAATCTCGCCGAGCGCGCCGCACCGCCGAACCTCGGCATCCTGTCCGTGCGCTACGAGGTGGCGGATGCCGATGCGGCCCATGCGCGCTTCACTGCGGCCGGCGGACAGGCCTGGCGGGCGCCGGCGACGGTGGAGGTCGCGCCCTATGGTCGCCTGCGGATGTTCGCGGTGCGCGCGCCTGATGGTGCCATCGTGGAGATCTATTCGCGCGTCGAGTGACGGCCAAGATGTGCGCGTGCGAGGATGTCTTCATCCGCCATGCCGCCGCGTATACACCCCGGCAGACCGCCGTTCACTGAGTTCTCCAGGCGCGTGGCGAGGAACGCTGCCGCCACATGCGCAGGCGCGTGTCGCACCAGCAGGGCGGCCTGCACCAGCAGCGCGATGCGTCCGGTGATGTGTCGCCAGTCCGCCTCATCGGTGGCGCCTGGATCGGCCAACTCGCTGAGCAGCGCACTTGCCGCGGCATCGAAAGCCTCGCTCGCGCCTGCTACGGCGGCCATGACACCGGCCAGCGCCTCGATCGACTCCGGATGGCGGATTGCGACACGGCGCGCATCCAGGCACAGCACGTTACCCGAACCCTCCCAGATCGCGTTGACCGGCATCTCGCGATAGACCCGTGCCAGCGGGAAGTCCTCCGTGTACCCGTTGCCGCCCAGCGCCTCCATGGCCTCGGCGGCCAGTTGCGGACCACGCTTGCACACCCAGAACTTGGTCGCCGGCGTGAGCAGTCTGCGCAGCGCCGTGGCCTCCTCGTCATCCTGCGCATCGTAGAGCGCCGCCAGCTGCGCGCACAGCGTCACCGCCGCTTCGGCCTCCAGCGTCATATCCACCAGCACGCGGCGCATCAATGGCTGCTCGACCAGCCGTTTGCCGAACGCCTCGCGGTACGTGGTGTGGTGCACGGCCTCGTGTACGCACTGCTGCATCAGCGCAGCACCCGAGAGTGCCGAATCCAGGCGCGTCAGATTGCCCATCTCGAGGATCAGCGGGATACCCCGTCCTTCCTCGCCGATGCGCCAGGCCAGGGCATCGGCGAACTCGACCTCGCTGGAGGCATTCGAGCGGTTGCCAAGCTTGTCCTTGAGGCGCTGGAAGCGCAGGCCGTTGAGCCGGCCGTCCGGCGTCCATCGCGGCATCAGGTAACAGGACACACCGCCCTCACTGCGCGCCAGCACCAGGAACGCATCACACATGGGCGCCGAGGTAAACCACTTGTGGCCGGTGATACGCCACATGCCGGACGTCCCATCCGCCACGGCGCGGGTCGTGATGCGGCGCAGATCCGAGCCGCCCTGTTTTTCGGTCATGGCCATGCCGAAGAGCACGCCGCGCTTGTCCGCCGCCGGCGCGAACGTCGAGTCGTAGTCGCGACTGAACAGGCGGGGCAGCCAGACGTCGGCCAGCGCCGGTTCGTGCCTGAGTGTGGCCACTGCGCTGTAGCTCATGCTGATCGGACACAGGTGGCCAGCCTCGATGCGCGCCATCATCATCATGCCCAGCGCGCGGGCGGCATGCGCACCCGGGGTGGCATCGGCCCACGGCGCGGCATGCAGACCCTGGGCCACGCTGAGTTGCAGCAGTTCATGCCAGGCGGGGTGAAAATCCACGCGATCAACGCGAAACCCCTGGCGATCGAAAGCATGAAGCACCGGCGGATTGCGATTGGCCAGCACACCGAGTTCCGCGATCGCCGGATCGCCGAGCACCTCGCCGAACGCGGCCAGACCGCGTACATGCTCTCCGGCACCCGCCCACTGCGCAGCCGCAGAGAGCACCGGGTCATCGCGAAACAGATTGGCGGGGCCCCGCGGCGGCGGCTGGTTGGTGACCTCGTGGGTCGGCAGGCTGGCAACGCGTGCGTCAGACATCCGGGCACTCCCCCTTTCCCGGTCGGGCATCCATATTACCGACCTGCGTCCCGCGACGGGAAGACCTCGGGCAATCCCGCAGCCGGGCTGCGGCATTCCACGGTGCTGGCCGGCGTTTGCGCGAAGTACGCTAAGCGCTGACCGGAAATTAGAGGAGCTTCGCCCCATGCTGACCACTGCGATTTTTCCGGCCCGTTACGTCCAGGGTGATGGCGCGCTGGACCACCTCGGCGAGGAATTGCAGCGACTCGGGCGCAAAGCCTTCGCGCTGCTCGATCCCTACGCGCAGGCGCACTTGCTGACGCGCATCGAGGCCGCCTGCGCAGAGATGACGCTGCAAAGCGAGGGCTTTGCCGGCGAGTGCTCCGATGAGGAGGTTGCACGCGTGGTCGCGCTGGCAGGAAAAGGCGGTGCAGAGGTCATCGTCGGCGTGGGCGGCGGCAAGACGCTTGACGCCGCCAAGGCCGTGGCCCATGAGATGGGCCTGCCAGTGGTGATCGTGCCGACCATCGCCTCTACCGATGCGCCCTGCAGCGCGCTTTCGGTGATCTACACACCGGAGGGCGAGGTCAAGCGTTACCTGCTGCTGCCCCGCAATCCCGATGTCGTGCTCGTGGACAGCGGCGTCATCGCCCAGGCGCCCACGCGGTTCCTGGTTGCAGGGATGGGTGACGCACTGGCCACCTGGTTCGAGGCCGAGGATTGCCGCATCAAGCGGGGCACGAACATGACCGGCAGGCTGGGACCGATGACGGCGTATGCGCTGGCGCAGCTGTGCTACGACACGTTGCTCGAATACGGCGTACTGGCGCGCACGGCCTGCGATGCGCAGGTGGTCACCCCGGCACTGGAGCGCATCATTGAGGCCAATACGCTGCTCAGCGGCCTGGGCTTCGAAAGCGGCGGTCTGGCGGCAGCACACGCGATCCACAATGGCCTGACGCTGCTGCCGGAGACCCATGCCTTCTGGCATGGCGAGAAAGTGGCCATCGGCACCCTGGCGATGCTGATGCTGACCGATCGGCCGGCAGCGACCATCGACGAGGTATTCACATTCTGTCGCGCCGTAGGCCTGCCGACGCGGCTGGCCGATATCGGCCTGGCCGAGGTCACCGACGAGGCGCTGCTGGCGGCGGCCACGCGTGCCTGCGCCGAAGGCGAGACCATCCACAACGAGCCCTTCGAGGTGACGCCGGCGAAAGTACTCGCCGCGCTCAAGGCGGCGGATGCGGAAGGCCGGCGACGCGCCAGGGAACACTGACGAACTTGCAGAAAAACGGTGCGAAGCCTCCCTGCTTCGCACCGACCAACCCCGTTGCCGCGGCAAGCCGCGCCGTGTGTTGTCAGAAGTTGTAGCTGAACGTGATGCCGACGCGACGCGAGCGTGGCAGCGGCACGAGAAAGCCGCGCTCCACAGCCGTTGTGCCGGGCACGTTGTCCTGTGCCGGGTTTTCGTTTGGCCCGATGTTCAGGTTGCCGAGGTCCGCGAAGCGCACCACGGTCGACGGAGTACGATCATCGAGCACGTTATCGACGAACAGCGTCAGATCCCAGGCCTCACCACGCAGGCCAGCCTTCAGGTTCAGCAGGTGCCGGTCACCCACATAGGCGAGATTGTGTACCTGTGACCACTTCTTGGTCTGATACGAGTAGTCTGCGCGCAGGTACAGATCAAATGCCGAGGTCAGTGGCTGGATGTACGTGGTGTTGGCATTGATCTGGTGCTTCGGCGAGATCGGCGTCTGGTTGCCGCTGACATCACCGCCGGGTGCACCGGTGACGCTGGAGACGCAGTCGAAACCAGTCAGCTCGGCACCCTGGACCGGATCGCAGAATTCGCGGAACGTGGCATCGGCAAGTGCATAGCCGGCACCCGCACTCCACTGGTCGGTGATAATGACGCGGCCCTCGAGCTCCAGGCCCTTGACACGCGTCTCACCGGCATTGGTGATCAGCGAGATCGGGATATCGTTGAAGATGCCGGATTGCGTGAGCTGTTGCTGCGTCCAGTCAATCCAGTAGACCGTGGCATTCAGGCGTACTCGATTGTCCAACAGGTCAGACTTTACGCCCAGCTCGTAATTCCAGGACTTCTCTTCTTCCGCGGTGCGGAATTCCAGGGGAATACGCGGGTCGGTATTGACCGCACCAGGCTTGTTGCCGCGCGCGATGCTGGTATAGAGCAGCACCTCTTCATTGAGCTGATAATTCAGCGTGAAACGAGGCAGGGTGGAGGTGAAATCGGCCTCATTGCGCCCGCCGGCCGCTGGCAGGCTGATGATCTCGTCCTTCTGGTAGCGAAGTTCAAGACCGGCAGTCAGTTGATCGGTGAGGTCGTAATCCAGCGACCCGAACACGGCGGAGTTCTTGATGCGCTCGCGACCGAAATCGGTGATCAGTATCTGGGTCTCCGGCCTGCGACGTAGCCGGTCAAGCTTGCGGTCGTAGCGATAGACGCCGATCGAATACCGCAGCGCCTCGTCCCCGGGCGAGGACAACCTCAGCTCCGTCGACCACTCGTCGCGCTCGCTGTCCTCGACGCGCACGAACTGGCCGCCACCAAACTGTATCGGGTCGCCAAGATAGCTGTTGTCATTGCCGAAACTTGTGTCTGAGGAGACGATCCCGGTGTTGGAGCTCAGTACAAAGCCCGAACCGGCAATATCCCACTCCAGCGCTGCCGTGGCACGCAGCACCTCGCGGTCAAGGCCTGCCTCGCTGCCGAGGCGGTCGGTTGCCAGACGCACGGAGTCGAACTTCTGCACCTCGCCGCAATAGTACTGGCGGGCCTGGTCGAGAAAACAGTTGTTGGCGAAACGGTCCTGCAGGCGCTGGGCCGGGATGTCGTCATCATCCTTGTTGTAACCCAGCGTGAAACGTAAGGACAGATCGTCTGTGGCCAGCCACTCGAGCCCTGTGTTGATGCCCCAGGATCGCTCGCTGCCGATGATGCGCTGATCACCCAGTTCGTTGCGATACTCGCCGCCGTAGTCGTAGTAGCGGCCATGCACGAAATAGAACAGGCGATCGGCAATCAGCGGACCACGCGAACTCAGGTTGATTTCGTAATCGTCATCCTGCGCGATGCGGCCGGTCACACGGTTTTCGAACTCGTTCGTGCCCCGCTTGGTGATGACGTTGATCGCCCCGGAGAAGGTTGCACGACCGAACTGTGCGGCCTGCGGCCCCTTGATGACCTCGATGCGCTCGATGATGTCGAACGGGAATGACAGGAACGACTCCGAGTAGACGATGCCGTCGACGAAAATCGCAGCATTGCCTTCGCCGAGAATATTCGACTGCCCGCGTATCACCGGTCGACTGACATCGCCTTCGGCACCGCGGCGACCACCGAAGGTCTCGAAACTGTAGCCCGGGGTGAAATCGCTGAGTTCACTGACGTTGAGCACGCCAAGATCGCGGATCTGCTCGGCGGTGAAGGCCGTGATGCTGACCGGCACTTCCTGGATGCTTTCCTCGCGCTTGCGCGCCGTGACGACGATCTCTTCAAGCCCCGATGCGGACTGTTGCGCATGTACAGCGGAGGCGACAAGCCCAGTGCTGGCCAGTGCCGCGGACACCGCCATGCCGATTCCACTGCGAACCGTGTATTTGTTCATGCTCCCTCTCCTCGTGTGGCCGACCGCGGTACGAATCTCGCCCACGCCCGATCCTGAACGCCCCCAATCGATTCTAAAACTCACTGTTTTTTAATCAAATTAATACAGATATCAGATGCATTAACCGCGCTAATCAGCTGTCCGGTCAGCGCTCAGAATGGTTGCCACAGACCCAGCGCCGCAGCGATCACCGTAAGCGCCCAGATACCGAGCACCACCGGGCGTGCCCGCGCCAGCGTTTGTTGCATGACCACAACATCCGGAGGGCCGCCCGAGCCCTCCACGAGCCTGCGCAGGGCTGGACGGAAGGGTAGGAAGATCCTGCGCAGGGCCAGACTCAGGAAGATCGCCGCCGCGAACACCAGCAGTTTTGCCGCCAGCGAGCGATTGTCCGTGACGCCCAGGCCCAGCAACGCTGCCAGCGCAGCGCCCAGCACGATCACACCGATGATCGAGCGCCAGTACAGATCGAAGCTGCGCCAGGCGGCAGTGCGCGATTGCTGTTGCCGGTTGAGATACAGGTACAGGTTGGTGGCCACCCAGATGCCCGCGGACAGCCAGATCGCCACCAGCACTGCCGGACCGAACTCAAAGTCGCCGGACATCGCGCCGAGACTGGCGCCGACTGCGCCGATCAACGGCACGCTCATGCGCGGGAACAGATCGACGAAGGCCATGATCTGCGAGATCACCTGCCGGGTCTCCAGCGACAGCGACGGGTCGGCGGCAAAGCGTGCCGAGTAAAGCACTGCCAGATCGGCGCCAAGCCAGTACACGAACAGCAGCACGTGAGCCAGTAGAAGAACGTCATACAGGGCAATCGCCATCGGGGGATCTCCGTACGCGAAAACAGGTCGCATTTCTCGCGCACGCACAGTAGCGCCGGTCTCTGCAGGTGAACAATTAATTCTTTGCCCGCAAAGATTATTGTGATTGATCACTGCTGCGGGGATACTCACAGGCCACGACGCCCGGGCAGCGGGTCCAGGGCGGCGGCGACGGATTCGAATCCACCATGGAACTGCGGCAGCTCAAGTATTTTCTGGCGCTGGCTGATGAGAAGAACTTCTACAAGGCCGCCGAAACCGTCGGGCTGACGCAGTCAGCACTCACCCAATCGATTGCCAAGCTCGAACGTGATCTCGGCGTCACGCTTTTCATGCGTGGCAAGTCCGGGACGCTGCTGACCGACCACGGCCAGAGACTCTACGAACACGCACAGGTCATCCTGGCGCAGGTCCAGGCTGCGCAGACCGAACTACTGGTGCGCTCAGGCCGCCAGCGAGCCGAGTTCTCGCTCGGGGTCGTTCCAAGCCTTTCCGATGATGTGCTGCTCTCGCTGCTGGGGCAGATTCGCGCAAGCTACCAGAGCCACAGCATCAAGATCATCAAGGACTGGTCGGCCAACCTCATCCCGCTGCTGGAGCGCGGCGCGATCGATTTCGCGTTCACCTCGGACCACTTCATGGCGGCACCGGTGCCGGAGGTCAGACGCGAACCGCTGTTCAATGACGAGGTGCAGGTGGTCGTGGGCCAGGGCCATCCACTGTTTGAAAGAAGCCAGCCGAGCCTCGAGGCCTTGACGCACCACGAATGGGCGGCCGTGTCGGTCGAACCCGAGTGGCCGGAGTTTCTCGCGCGCGTATTCGCTGCAGCGGATCTCGCGCCACCCGAGCGGGTGATCCAGACCAACTCGGTGACGCTGGCGATCGAACTCATCGGCGGCGGTCACGCCGTCGGCCTGGCCTCGCCGAAACTGCTGCGGGCGGCGAGCCGCTACGAATATCGCTGCTTCGATATCCCCGAGTTGCGTCAGCAGCGGGTGTTCAGCCTGTGCTATCGCTCGCGCATGGTCATCCGCCCCTCGCACCGCAGATTCATCGACCAGTTCAGCGAGATCGTCAAACGTAAATTCGGCAGTTGAGGGTCGCGCCTTGTTGACCGGCGATCACTGCAGGGGCGAGCGACCTA